>NZ_PEBA01000011.1:0-76381 GCF_002734235.1 Sphingobacterium sp. 1.A.5 | reverse complement strand
GTTGCACTGTGCTATGAACTGGAAGCAGGTGGGAAACTGCGCGASAAGGGTGAGAGCCCCGTACAGGCAAAGAATACAGGCATAGTGGTATCCTGAGTACCGCGGGACCGGAGAAATCCTGTGGGAATCCGCCAGCACCATCTGGCAAGGCTAAATACTCCTGAGAGACCGATAGTGGACCAGTACCGTGAGGGAAAGGTGAAAAGAACCCCGAACAGGGGAGTGAAAAGAACCTGAAACCGTGTGCTTACAAGCGGTCGGAGCGGAGCGATTCCGTGACGGCGTGCCTTTTGCATAATGAGCCTACGAGTTACTCTTGTCCGGCAAGGTTAATGGCTTAAGGCCAGGAGCCGAAGCGAAAGCGAGTCTGAACAGGGCGCAGAGTCGGACGAGGTAGACGCGAAACCTTGTGATCTACCCTTGGGCAGGTTGAAGGTGCGGTAACACGTACTGGAGGACCGAACCGATAAACGTTGAAAAGTTTCCGGATGACCTGAGGGTAGGGGTGAAAGGCCAATCAAACTGGGAAATAGCTCGTACTCCCCGAAATGTTTTTAGGAACAGCGTCGGCATGGAGTCTAGCAGAGGTAGAGCTACCGATTGGGTGCGGGGGAGTCAAATCCTACCAAATCCAGACGAACTCCGAATGCTGCTAGATATGGCCGGCAGTGAGGCTTTGGGTGCTAAGGTCCAAGGCCGAGAGGGAAAGAACCCAGACCATCAGCTAAGGTCCCCAAATCCGTTCTAAGTTGAACTAACGAGGTCCGGTTGCCCAGACAGCTAGGATGTTGGCTTGGAAGCAGCCATTCATTTAAAGAGTGCGTAACAGCTCACTAGTCGAGCGGCCGGGCGTGGATAATAAACGGGCATCAAGAACGGTACCGAAGCTATGGATTGCAACCTYTGGTTGCACTGGTAGGGGAGCATTCCATCGGGGGCGAATCCGCAGGGTGACCTGTGGTGGACCTGATGGAAAAGCAAATGTAGGCATAAGTAACGATAAGGCGGGTGAGAAACCCGCCCACCGAAAGACCAAGGTTTCCTGATCAACGCTAATCGGATCAGGGTCAGTCGGGACCTAAGGCGCATCCGAAGGGAGGCAGCCGATGGCCAACGGGTTAATATTCCCGTACTGTTGATGACTGCGATGTGGTGACGGAGTAGTGACACTGCCGCGAACTGACGGAATAGTTCGTTGAAGGGCAAAGGTATTGGACCGGTAGGCAAATCCGCCGGTACAGCCGAAGCCCGATAGTACAGCAAACCCTCGGGGGCGCTGATAGCGCAGGTAAGCAGACTTCCAAGAAAACCCGCTAAGCTCCAGGTCATCAAGACCCGTACCGCAAACCGACACAGGTGGTCGAGGAGAGGATCCTAAGGTGCTCGAGTGAATCATGGCTAAGGAACTCGGCAAAATGGCCCTGTAACTTCGGGAGAAGGGGCGCTTCCTCCACCTCCGGGTGGAGAAGCCGCAGTGAAAAGGCCCAGGCGACTGTTTAGCAAAAACATATGGCTTTGCGAAATCGAAAGATGAGGTATAAGGCCTGACACCTGCCCGGTGCTGGAAGGTTAAGAGGGGATGTCATCCKCMRGGAGAAGCATTGAATCGAAGCCCCAGTAAACGGCGGCCGTAACTATAACGGTCCTAAGGTAGCGAAATTCCTTGTCGGGTAAGTTCCGACCTGCACGAATGGTGTAACGATCTGGGCGCTGTCTCAGCCATGAGCTCGGTGAAATTGTGGTATCGGTGAAGACGCCGGTTACCCGCAACGGGACGGAAAGACCCCATGAACCTTCACTATAGCTTAACATTGAAATTGGGTACAGGATGTGTAGGATAGGCGGGAGTAGTCGAAGCGGTTTCGCCAGGAATCGCGGATACGCCCTTGAAATACCGCCCTTTCTGTATTCGGTTTCTAATCCCGGCATCCGGGAGACATTGTTTGGTGGGTAGTTTGACTGGGGTGGTCGCCTCCAAAAAGGTAACGGAGGCTTTCAAAGGTAAGCTCAGTACGCTTGGTAACCGTACGAGGAGTGCAATGGCATAAGCTTGCTTGACTGTGAGACCTACAAGTCGACCAGGGTCGAAAGACGGACATAGTGATCCGGTGGTTCTGTATGGAAGGGCCATCGCTCAAAGGATAAAAGGTACTCTGGGGATAACAGGCTGATCTCCCCCAAGAGCTCATATCGACGGGGAGGTTTGGCACCTCGATGTCGGCTCGTCACATCCTGGGGCTGGAGAAGGTCCCAAGGGTTGGGCTGTTGTGGGCGCTGGAAGTTTGAGTGGATCTGACCTTAGTACGAGAGGACCGGGTTGGACGGACCGCTGGTGAACCTGTTATGCCGCCAGGTGTACGGCAGGGTAGCTACGTCCGGGATAGATAAGCGCTGAAAGCATCTAAGTGCGAAACTAGCCACGAGATGAGACTTCCTCATAAGGGTCGTCGGAGATTACGACGTCGATAGGCCACAGGTGTAAAGGTTGAGAGACCAAAGCCGAGTGGTACTAATAGCCCGAAGCTTTCCAATGCGGATAGTCTGTTGTCCTCTCTCTTTTTAAAACTCCTTTCTTCCAATAACATGTCAATGACAGAKCAATGTCTGTCAAAAAGGTATTCAGGTGCCTATATCGGCGGTGTCCACCTCTTCCCATTCCGAACAGAGAAGTTAAGCCCGCCAGAGCCGATGGTATTGCCGTAACAGGTGGGAGAGTAGGTCGGTGCCTAATTTTATACGGAAGCCCGTTGTCCATGTGACATCGGGCTTTCCTGTTTTATGGCCGTTCCCGAATGCCGGCAGCGGTGTTGGTTGCGCCCCAAAAGTATCATCAGCATGTTTTTATTCTCAACAAAATTCCCTATATTCAATAATCAATCTAAATCTATAGCCATTTAAACGCTAGCTACTTATTCAATTAATTCCGCAGAGAATGAAAAGAACATTAAACCTATTGTGTCTCTTCCCTTTATTACTGGGATTTACCCACACCTATGAAAGACCTAACAACCAAAACTTCACTAAAAAAGCACTCTATTCAAATCCATGGCTCTTAGGTCAGGATACTCTTAAAAATGTAGCCGGGGCTCCCGACGACCTGCAGATGGCCCTGTATACCGGACCCGAAGTAACACCAAGTCCTGCCTGTCTTGCCGTAGCTCCAACTGGTGAACTATATGTGGGTGTCGATATGATAGGATCTCTCGGAAAAGATATGGGAAAAGGATATATCCGAAGGTTCGTCGATCAAGATAACGATGGAACAGTCGACTCTCATACTGATTTTGCAAGAGTAGATAACCCAAGAGGAATATTTGTCGCTGATGACCAAGTTTATGTCCTACACACTACCTTCGACGAAAAGTCAGGATTGGCCAGCGGCATGGATCTCGTAGTATTCAAGGATAGCAACAATGATGGAGTAGCTGATGAAGATCCCAAAATACTGATCAAAGGTCTAAGTAATACCAAATACATCCAAGAGAGAGGAACCGATCATGCCACCAATGGCATAAGGATGGGAATCGATGGATGGATATATATTGCAGTTGGTGATTTTGGATTCCACAATGCTACTGGTGCCGACGGCAAAAAATTAACCATGCTTGGCGGTGGGATTCTCAGGGTGCGACCTGATGGTACCGAAATGGAAGTATATACCCATGGGCTTCGAAATATTTATGATGTGGCAATCGATCCATATATGAATATTTTTACCCGAGACAACACCAATGATGGTGGTGGCTGGGATATCAGGTTCTCACATCAGATCCAGTCCGGTGAATACGGATACCCTTTGTTGTTTCAGAATTTCACGGAAGAAATTATTCCAGCATTGGCAATGATGGGAGGCGGATCAGGAACCGGTGCCCTGTACATGGACGAAGATACGTGGCCAGAAAAATACAATAAGGTGCCGATGATGGCAGATTGGGGCAGAAATTTCCTGTTTATGCACAAAGTAGTTCCCGATGCTGCCAGTTTCAAACAAACGGAGCAGGAATTCATAAAACTACCTCAGGTCACTGATGCAGATGTGGATGGTTCAGGAAGGCTTTATTTATCAGCATGGGATGGAGCAGGGTATTCAGGTAACCCTGATAAGGGTTATGTAGTAAGAACAGTTCCTAATGGATGGACCTATAAAGCATTCCCTGACCTTAAAAGTGAATCAATAGAAGATTTGAAGAATCACCTCAAATCAGGAAGTGCTACCGCTCGCTTATATGCTTCCCAAGAATTAGTAAAAAGATCAGGGGAAGAGACTGCGCCTGCGGCATTGGAAATAGCAAAAGACAAGGATTTACCACTGAGTTCTAGGGTAGCTGGTCTATACACCTATGTTCAGATAAACCAAGAGAATGCGCAAGAGGAATTGCTCAAATTGGCAGAGGAAACTGAAATGAAGGAATTTGCTCTTAGAGCATTAACGGATAGATTGGGATCAATTGAATCAGTTCCTATTGAACCATTTATTGAAGGATTGAAAGATCCTTCTCCCCGAGTTAGGGTGGTCTCTACAGTTGGATTAGGTAGGTTGGGAAGGCCAGAAGCTGCAAATGCCCTTCTGCAAACCCCGGTGCCAGCATCTTTCGTTGCTCCCAAAAAAGGAGTCGAAGGACCTCACCACTTGCCAAACGCTGAAATTATACCAGCACATGTCGCTGTACAAGCGCTAGTAAGACTAAATGCCGTAAATCAAGCTGTAGGGTTTTTAGGAACAGAAACTCCAGACTTGGCACTTTGGGCTTTAAGGTATATGCACGACGCCCGAGCAGTGGATGGCCTGATTTCAGCATACGGCAAAACAAAGGATCAAAACCTGAAAAATAAAATCTTGCAAACATTGGCTCGCTTATATAAAAAAGAAGAAGCCTATGATGCATCTTGGTGGTGGGGAACAAGACCGGATTCCCATGGTCCATATTATAAAGCAGTCCTTTGGGAGGAATCCCCAAAGATCGAGAAATTCCTAATGGCCGAACAACAAAAAGCTGGTGCAAGCAAAAACCAATATTATGCAGACTTAAATGATAAGTTCCGAATGGAAATTGCAGCTTTTAATGTAGCTCCGAAAAAAGAGATCGCAAAAGCACCAGCTGAAAAGAAAGTCGACCTCAACAAAATATCAAGTCAAAAAGGACAAGTTGGAAAAACATCCATTGAAGATGTGATGATTGCCCTTAAAAAAGTAAAGGGCGATCCTGCAAAGGGAAAAGCTCTCTTTACAAAGCAAGGTTGCCATGCTTGTCATAGCTTATCAAAGAATGAACCTATGAAAGGGCCATTTATGGGACAGATTGGATCTATTATGAATCGTAGTCAGATTGCCGAATCAATCTTGAGACCGAATGCTTCTATCTCACAGGGTTTTTCAACAGTTTTAGTTTCTACCAAAGACAAAAAGAACATGATGGGATTTATTACTCAAGAAACCGCAGACAAAATAGTTCTGAGGGATATTGCTGGCAATGTTTCCACAGTCAAGAAAAATAATGTAGCTTCAAGAACAGAAATGCCAAATTCCATGATGCCTCCAGGCTTGGCTAATTCATTGACAATAGAAGAATTAGCTTCTTTGGTATCATTCCTGGAAAAACAGAAATAGCGAAAGCCCAGGACGCTCTGGTTGGTGTCCCTTTACGCCATGGTTAGTGTCCCCACCAACCATCATTCGGAATTGCCTCCACATCGACCCGGTCCCTGCGTTGGTTGAGCGGAGTCGAATTTATAGCTACACCCCTACAGGGTTTAATGCCGTTGTACAACCATTTCTATAATAGTTCCGCCCCGCTGGGGCGGTATGGCGTCATAGTCTTTTCAGTAGTCGGTGAAGACACCGACCACGGCTTTGTATTTTATCTCCACTTTGGCTCAAAATCAAATTGTTTCAGTCTATGTTTTTGTTTTCATTGTAAATATTGTTAATAAATCTCAAATTTTAATACTAATATTACATAACAAACCAATTTTTTTAAATAAAATCCTTAAAAAACAACCGATGAACCTAAAAATCATCAATTTTAATTATTTATTTAATAAGAAAATTAAAAATTATTTGTAACATTGGATTATTAATCGTTAAAAATCCAATAAAATGATGTTTTTAATTGATTTTTGTTTTCATTGTTCCGTTATTTTAAATATTTCAGTCTAATAATTACCCATTTTATTGTTTTTTACTGAGTAAAACCTAAACATTTTAAATAAATCTCTTAAAAAACAAATTATGAAAAGATTATTATTAACATTTTTGACATTATCAGTTGTTTTTCTGTCCTTTTCTCAAGAAAATGAGGCTTTACAGATTTCCGGTTATGCAGATGCATACTGGAAATACGATTTTTCTAAGCAAGAGAACATAAAAACTTATTTTGCAAACGACCATAACTCAATTTCATTGGGGATGATCGGCCTTGGACTTAAAAAAGCTGTTGGAAAGGCGTCCTTCGTCGGAGAACTCGCCTTTGGCCCTCGTGGACAATACTTGAGTATTGCAAATGGGGACGACAGAGAACCTAATGCCGGAAATTCATTCCATATCCAAAACTTATATGCTAGTTATAATTTTACTGATCAGCTGAGCATGACCGCAGGGTTTATGGGAACCTTTGTCGGGTATGAGGTGATCTCGCCAGCTGGAAATTTCCATTATTCCACATCCTATCTTTTCGGAGCTGGACCATTCCAAAATGCTGGTATTAAAGCTAATTATCAGTTCTCCCCAAAAGTATCAGCAATGGTCGGAATCTTTAATGATTGGAATGTTTATCGTGATCTGAACGGTGTCTCGCATTTTGGAGCACAAATCACCGTCAACCCTGTCGAAGGATTAACAGGATATCTCAATTTTTTGACCGGAAGTTCTGAAGGTGGAGAAAATAACTATAGTTCAGGGACTCTATTTGATTTGGTTGCATCCTATTCCATTTCAGAACATGTGGATTTAGCATTGAATGCTGCCGACTATACCTTTAAGTCCGAAGGTGGTTATCAAGGGGTAGCAATATACCCTAAATATAATATCAATGAAAATATCGCCGTTGGATTGAGAGGCGAGTATTTTCGAACAAAAGATGTTCAAGAAATTGAAGGTTCCGAAATACTTTCCTTCACCTTGTCGGGTCAATTCAAACATAAAGGTTTGGCAGTAATTCCTGAAATCAGACTCGATAATGATAATAATGCAGCCTTCCTGGAATCAGATGGCCTGACAGCAACAAAAAAAGCAGCACAAGCATCTATTGCCTTTGTGTATGCCTTTTAATAAAAAAGGATTCCAAGTACAAAAACTTGGAATCCTTGTAAACAAATTCGTTAATCCGTTTTCTGTTGTTGGTTCTTTAAAGCTTCAATTTCTTGCTTTAAAACCTCAATCTGATCTTGTTGCTCCTTGATTGCAGCAACCAATACCGGAATCAGCTCTTCTTTCTCAATCTCATTTACCTTGGTAACCTTATTGGCATTCTTGCCAGAAGGAACAAGGTATGAATTCGTCTTTATCAACGAAGGAAAACTTGCCGAAACACTAGTTTCCGAAAAACTAAAACGTTCACCACTCGGAAGATGTTTGCTCAATTCTTTGTCGTTGCTGTTGTTATATTGAAAACTGATAGGCTCCAAAGACTTGATCTTTTCTATACCACCAGAAACTTTGTTAATGTTTTTCTTAAGTTGATCATCTGTATTATTCTGCGCATTAGCAAAGGAGAATGTCATTAGCATAGCAAATAGCATGCTGCTATATTTTAATATAGTATTCATTGTTTTTAATTTTTTAAAGTGATTGGATTGGACGAAGGTCCTTTATGAAAGCAATAGCTGCTCAGGATTAGGAGGCGGATAATGCCTCGAAAAAGATATAAAGGGCAAAGACAGAGACTTTAAGCCTACCTGAACATTTAAATCGAAGATCGGACTGAATATAATATACCTTTCAGAGTTTATATATTCATCTTCCAAACTATTCTTCAATTCCTCTTCTTCGGATTCTCCTGGTTCGTTAGAATAATCAACAATTTCTGAAGCATGACTCTGCATAAGATAAGTCTTCCCCTTTACCAATAAGGAAAAACCTAAAATAATTGTAAGTATAAGTCCCGTAAATCTCCAGTTCATCAATAGTAGATTTTCTTTCACAAAAATACGGAAAAAATTAAAAACAATCTAATTTTTAAAGTCTTTACTCATTGATAGATAATGAGTTATAATTATAAATCAACTTAAAGAAATTTAATTCATAATTTGAAAATCACCTCGTTTTAAGAAGGGTTTTTATAAAAATTTCATGCGATTTTTTAAAAAGACATTAAAACCATAAGAAATTATGCATTCAAATTTCTAGAAAAAAATTTCAGCAGCCAAATTTTGTTTTTTCTGTTGAATTTCTAATCCTCTTCTTCGTAAAATTCTACCAAAGATGATATATAAGGGTCGTCCCAACCAGCAGTAATATCATCAAACGCCTCATCCGGAATATTTGTCTGCCGAACTTCCAATGAAGTACCTTTCTTATGCTCATGCAGTTTCAACGTAACTATTGAGGGTTCATCCTGTTCTCCAAAGTACCATTCTTGTACAATTTTACTAAAAGGTTCAAGTTCCAGAAACTTCCCTTCTATTGCACCATCCCACATCGAAAACTCACCCCCCGGTACTGGGTCTATCTCCACAAGATCCCCAGTCCACAATCTTATCGTTATCTCTGTCGTCAATGCACGGTATAGTTCTTCAGGACTTGCAGGAATTGTATAATATTTTTTAAAATCTTTCATTCTATATTTTTATGGAAAAAGGATAATTCCTGTAAATTTACATAGATTTATTAGCATAATATGAGTAATATTCTCCCGAATTCATTAGTAAGAAGACTAGGAAGCAATCCCCTGTTTGATCAAGAAGCATTTTTGGCAGCCCATGAAAGCGGTGAGAAATTAACTTCTATCCGGATAAACCCAAAAAAAGAAACAAAACTAGACTTCGATCTAGACACTCAAGTGCCTTGGTGCAAGAACGGGTATTATTTGGAATCTAGACCAAAATTCACTTTGGATCCCTTGTTTCATGCAGGTTGCTACTATGTGCAGGAAGCATCATCGATGTTCATCGAGCATATAATAGATTTCCTAAAACTTAGTTCTGAAGAAATAAAAGCTCTCGATGTCTGTGCCGCTCCTGGAGGGAAATCCACCTTATTGAATGCATGCTTGAATCAAGAGAGTTTATTGGTGTCAAATGAAATCATTAAAAGCAGATCAATAGTCCTTCAAGAAAATATGATGCGCTGGGGATATGCCAATGTAGTTGTCACCAATAATGACCCATCAGCGTTCAGACGACTGCCCGGATTTTTTGACCTGGTATTGGTGGATGCACCATGTTCCGGCTCAGGAATGTTCAGAAAAGATGAAGATAGCATAGATGAATGGTCAGAAGCAAATGTCAAATTATGCAGCGAAAGACAGCAACGAATACTGTCTGAGATCCTACCTTCAATAAACAGCAATGGATATTTACTCTATTCCACATGTTCTTATTCAATAGAAGAAAACGAAGAGATCCTGGATTGGCTCATTGATGAATATAATCTCAAAAGTATTCAAGTCCCATTAAATACCGCCTGGGGAATTGAGGAGACCGATTCTCCTAAGAACAAAGCTTTTGGATATCGATTTTACCCACACAAAGTGAAGGGGGAGGGCTTCTTTATTGCAGCCTTGAAAATGAAAAACATTCAACCCCGTTTTTCTTTCAAGAAAATGAAATTCGAAAAATCACCAGTCCCTAAAGATGGATTAAGTCCATGGGTTGAGAATATGGATGAATTTTCAACATTGGTACATAATGAGAACGTTCATATATTCCCAAAGCATCTCGAAGCAAGTATAAAAGCTTTGCAGCAAGTCCTCTATCTAAAGAATGCTGGGACAATGATTGGTAAATGGCTTGGAAAAGAACTCGTTCCATCCCATGATCTTGCCCTAAGTATCCATAGAAATAACACCTTGCCCGCCGTAGAATTGAATATTGATGACGCACAAAACTTCTTGAGAAAAGAACAACTTGATATTGAAATATTCACCTCCGTGAAAAAAGGATGGTGCCTTGTAAACTACAAGGGTGAATCGCTGGGATGGGTGAAAGTATTGGGAAATAGGATCAATAATTACTATCCAAAAGAAGTCCGGATAGCGAATCTATAATTTACTTGTTTTGCTCTTTTATAATTAATTCACAGATGTCTCTTGCAACTTCGTCTTTTGATTTAAGGTCGAATGAAAGGACCTCAGCATTCTTATTGATGACAGTTACCTTATTGGTATCATGAGCAAAGCCGGCGCCCTTATCTTGCATCGAATTTAGCACGATAAAATCAAGGTTTTTCCTTTTCAGTTTATCTATGGCATTATCCAGCTCATTGTTGGTTTCCAATGCAAATCCCACTAAAGTCTGATGGTCTTTTTTGACTTTCCCCAATGTTGCAAGGATATCTGTGGTTTTCTTGAGCGTAATGCTGAAATCTTCAGCCTTTTTCTTGATCTTCTGGTTGGCCACCTCAATCGGAGTATAATCCGCTACTGCAGCGCTCATGACCGTGATGTCAGAATCTTCAAAGTATTTGCTGCAGGCGGCAAGCATCTGTTCTGCTGACTGCACGTTGATACGCTCTATTCCAGCTGGGGTTTCCAATGATGTTGGTCCGCTTACCAAAGTCACCTTTGCGCCCAAATGCTGAAGCTGTTTTGCAATGGCATAGCCCATTTTTCCGCTCGAATGGTTGCCAATAAACCGAACAGGGTCTATTGCCTCATAAGTCGGTCCTGCAGATACCAAGGCTTTCTTCCCTTGAAGGGGAGCACTCTCAGAAAATGATGAAACGATAAAATCGAATATTTCCTCAGGCTCCGCTAAACGGCCTTCGCCAAATAGACCGCTGGCAAGTTCTCCTTTACCCGGAGGGATAATGATATTGCCATATTCCTTGAGGAGCTTGAGGTTGTGAACAACCGAGGGGTGCTTCCACATGTCGAGGTCCATTGCAGGAGCAAAAAAAACTTTGCTCTTGGCAGAAAGATAAACTGCCTGCAATAAATTGTCACAGATCCCCTGTGCGCTCTTGGCAAGGGTATTCGCCGTAGCCGGTGCAATCAGAATAAGGTCTGCTGATTCTGCAATATGGACATGGTTGTTCCATTCCCCTGTTTTCTGATCATAATAATCTACAAAAACGGGGTTGTTCGAAAGGGTGGAAAGAGTAAGGGGAGTAATGAACTGGGTAGCCTCTGAGGTCATGATAACCTGAACAGTGGCGCCCGATTTCCTTAGTAATCTTACCAATGTTGCAATCTTATAAGCGGCGATACTGCCGCTTATACCAATTACAATATGTTTGTCCCTTAAAGACATGGTAATTGCTTACTCTTGTTCTTTAGAAGGGTTCCTAAAGTAAACTTTGTCGTGCAAGAATTCATCAATAGCAACTAATGTCGGTTTTGGCATCCTCTCGTAGTGCTTTGAGATCTCAATCTGCTCACGGTTTTCAAACACTTCCTCTAAGTTATCATTGCTGCTAGCAAATTCCGACAACTTGGAGTTCAATTCTTCCTTCATGTCAACAGCAATTTGGTTTGCACGCTTGCTGATCACTACGATCGACTCATACAAGTTTTCTGTGCTTTTGTCCAACTCCCTTAAATCGCGAGTTACTGTCGTGTTTGGAACGGTATTTTTATTCTGACTCATATATAAATAAAAATGAATGTACTAAAGATTATTGTTGATTGTTATTGTTTTTCTCTTCAATAGGAATACCAGTAGGAGTTGAAATCCCCAAATCTGCTTCCCGCTGTTTCCTTGCCTTCTCGTCGTTTGCCATAATCTTCAATGCTGTGGCAATCTTACGGTCGGCACTGCTGCGAAGACCATTTAATTCATTGCCGTACTTACTCTCCGGATAATGTTCAGTGAAACTTTCATAATAGTCAATCATCTGGTTGAACCTTTCTTCTTGACGGTGAGGGTAGGAGTTGTCAGCAAATAAATACTGCGACTTCACTAATAAATATTCAATGTCTTCAGCATGTCTTGTATCTGGATATACTTTCAAAACATTCTCCAATGCAATTACCGCCGCACGATAATCATCAGGCAAGCCCATGTTATAGTACAACTTCGCATTGTCAAATGCTTTTTTCTCCAATTTGTCGCGCAGGTTCTGGATCAAATCCCCAGCTTCCTTCGCACGCTCCGATTCTGGATATAAATTCACGAACAATTGCAGCTGATCAATGGCCTTACGCGTATTGTCCTGATCTAAATTAGACCTCGGTGAATCCAAATAATAGCAATATGCCGACATAAATCTACATTCCTCAGCTCTAGGACTGTTCGGATAATTGTCCGCAAAGTTCTTGAAGTGAAACCTCGCCGCAATATAATCCTTTAGCCTGTAGGCCGAAAATGCAGTATAATAATTGAGGTCCTCCGCATCTGCGGTGCCTCGATACTTCGCTAATAAATCTTGAAATAAGGTCAATGCCTTGGAGTACTTTTCCTTTTCGTAGTACTTTACAGCCTCCTGATACTTCATTTGTACATTATTGCTTGCGCGTAGTTTTTCAAATTTACTCTTGCAACTACCCAAGCCTAATAAAAGAAACAAGCCGACAATTAGGCTAAATACATGATTCTTTAAAAACATCCCACAAAGATACGTGAATTAATACTAATTTTCAATTATTTAATAATACGCGAAAATACTTCATTTCGATAATTAACAGCTTTGCCCAACGACCCTTTTAACAATCTTTAACTTAAAAGCCCTAATCCAACTCAAATCAAGATTTTAACAGCATTTATTTACATCCCCTAAAAGTCAGCAGAATGTTGAATTCCAAGTGCCAATTCCTCATATAAATAAAATATTACCTATATTTACGTTTAAATATTTTATCTGAATTTATAATGACCTTATTAGAGAGAGTAGAGCAAGCATTGGATTCTATCAGACCTTATTTACAGACTGATGGTGGTAACGTTTCTATCGAAGAAATTACACCTGACAATGTTGTGAAACTTAGATTGTTGGGAACCTGTGCCAACTGCTCTATGAGCATTATGACTTTTAAGGCTGGGCTGGAACAAGCAATTAAAAAAGCTGTACCAGAGATCGTCGCAGTGGAAGCCATCAATCTAACAGATATGAATGATCCAAATGCGATCAACCCCAAACAATTGTAATAAAAATTTTAGATGCAGTTAACACTATTTAACAGCATCTTAAGTATGATTTTCCATAGTTTTGTTGCTAAATGAAATTCCTACAAAAATATATCATTCTGGCTTTTCTATTGACAGTTGCCCTTTGCACGAATGCTCAGGACAAAAAAGTCGTGCAAGTTTCTGGGTATATTATCGCAGAAGGGACCGAAATAGCAGTGCCGTATGTGTCGATCAGGAATGAAAGCTATGGCAATGAAACCTTTGCCGCCAACCATGAAGGATTCTTCTCTTTTGTAGCCCATGTCGGCGATGAAATCGTATTTTCTTCTATCGGATATAGATCAGTGCGAATCAGCATTCCAAATGTAGACTCCGATAAATTTACAACCCGAATTGAAATGATGCCCACCATTGAGGAACTGCCAGTCGTAACAGTTGGGCCGCCATTGCCATGGGCAAGTATCGAAGAATTCAATATGGAGTTCCTTGCACTCAATATTGGTGGCGATGATGTCATGACCGCTAAAAGGAATTTGTCTCCCCAAGCATTGGCTTCCCTTTCGAAGATCGTTCCTAGAAGCGCCGAAGAAATACAAACATTCAATACCTTTCAGAGACATATCAATATGTCAAACAAAGCGATCAACCAAAATATGGCAAATCCACTGTTAAATCCTTTTGCATTGGGACAATTGATCAATCAGATCAAAAGGGGAGATTTCAGTAGAGAACGGTTAAAGTATTAATTCGACTCCAAAGCACCACGCCTATTTATTCCACGGATATTAAGCCTGGAAGCCATATATGATACCAATGTCGATACGACCATAACCGTCACAAAAATCAATACCAAATCCATATACCTGATATCAACAGGATAAGCATCGAATAAAGACCCTTCGCTAGTCGTTACAAATCCGAATTGTTCCTGCAGCAAGCAGAATACCAAACCCAAAAACGCACCGATGACCGAACCAATAAGCGCAATCAAGATTCCCTGATAAAAAAAGATATTCTGGATAAGGTTGTTGTTCGCTCCTAAACTGTTCAATACCACCATATCCTGCTTTTTATCAATAACAAGCATCGTCAAGGAACCGATAATATTGAAGATGGCGATAATGCCTATAATCGTTACGATAAAGAAAACTATCCATTTCTCTGACCTCACGGTTTTATATAGAGTAGGATTTTGCTGCTCCCGGTTCTTGACGATGTAATCAGAGCCCAATAGATCTTGGATTTCTTTTTGTAGAGCAGCAGAATTGTTGTTTTGACCATATAGCTCAATCGCAGAGATATTGTCATGTTCATTGAGTAAATCCTTGGCGAAATCAATCGGTACAATGATCAGGTCTTCAAAGCCCGGTTGGTAACCTAGAATAGCACTGGGCCGGATTACCCGTGACCGAATGTCCTCAAGCGGATTGATATTGTTTGGAGAAGCTTTCTTGTCAGGGATATGAAGCAAGATTTGGTTATCGTTGCCCTGAAGGGGTACCTGCAGGTTAGCTTGGACCGTAGTCCCTAAAATAGCATAAGCTGTACTGTCAATTTCTACTTCCAAATTCCCTTCCAGTAACATCTGTTCATTTGCGACATGGTGCAGGCTCTTGGGTTCTACACCTTTTAAACGACCGATAAACTGTTGCTGGTTGTGCTCCGCCAATATCTTGTCCTCAAGGACTTCACTGTAAGATGAAATCTCCGGTAATGATCTAACCTTTTTGAAAGATTCGCTCTGTGTAGAAAACACCTTGCCAGATGACGGCTCGATCCGGAATTCTGGAGAAAAGGTGCTGTATTGCGAAAGGATAAAATTCTCCAATCCATTGTAAAAAGAAAGTACAATGACCAAGGCCATAGTGCTCACCAAGACTCCAATCATACTGATCGATGAGATAATATTGATAGCATTGACGGACTTCTTCGAAAAGAGATATCGCTTCGCAAAAAATAAAGGGAGCTTCATGATTTACGCTCTTATAAATGGATTTGTTCTTTTTTCTTCTCTAACAGTGGTACTAGGGCCATGTCCCGGATAGACAACCGTTTCTTCAGGTAATGTGTAGATCTTTGTAGCAATACTATTCAATAACTGCTGATGATTTCCACCAGGAAGATCCGTTCTACCGATGCTGTTCTTGAAAAGAACATCACCACCAATCAAAAAGTTGTGTTTTGAACTGTATATACAAAGGTGAGCAGGGGAGTGACCCGGAGCCAAGATTAAGGACAGTTGCTCATCTCCAAGTTGGATAATGTCGGATTCGTTCAGAAAAGTCTCGGGAATCGGTGAAGGCTCATATCGTATGCCCATCTGGGGAGCATAATTCTGCACCTGGATCACCAAAGGCAATTCACCTTCATGAAATTGTGGGGTCAACCCATAGGTTTCTGCAACAAATTTATTCCCCAAAACATGGTCAATATGGCCATGTGTATTGATTAGATGAACAGGTTTCAGACCATTTGAGTCTATATAATCCTTTAGCTGATTCTCTTCTTGATAATTGTGCATTCCAGGATCAACGACAATACAGTTTTTTGCATCATCATAAATCAAATAGGTGTTTTCCTGATAAGGGTTGAATACAAATGTCTTGATATGTAGCATATCCAAAAATAGGAAATATTTCTAAGCAATTGGCCGAATCTATTGATTCCAGATCTCCCAGTTTTTTTCAGCCTGCAGGACCAACATCTCATAGCCATTTTTGATCATGGCACCCTTTTCCTTGCCTTTTTTCAAAAAGCTGGTCTCTTCAGGGTTATAGATCAGATCATATAAAAGATGGTCAGCACCTATAGCTTCATAGGGTAGGTCAGGATGCTCCTCAATATTTGGAAATGTACCTAAAGGAGTGCAGTTGATCAACAACAAATGATCCTTGATAATTTCAGGACTCAGATCTGAATAGGAAAGATTGTCGGGAGTTTTGGTACGGCTCACGATTTGATAAGCTATTCCCAAGCGCTTCAGGGAATAAACAACAGCCTTAGTAGCACCACCGTTTCCAAAAACCAGCGCTTTCTGGTGATGTGGTTTTAACAGTGGGCGTAGGGACATCTCAAAGCCATATGCATCGGTGTTGAAGCCCTTCAGGTGGACTCCCTGATCAGTATGCTTGATCTGTATACAATTTACTGCCCCAATTTCTTCTGCTTCCACTGAAAGTTCATTTAAATAGGCCATGACATCCTTTTTATAAGGAATAGTCACATTGACACCATAAAAATCCGAATTGTTCAAATAAAGGGATGGGAAGTCAGTAATTGAAGAAATAGGGTATAGATCATAATCAATATGGTCTATACCCTCGTTCTTGAATTTCTCTTGATAATATTTTTTTGAGAAGGAGTGGCCCAATGGATAGCCAATCAATCCTAATTGCTTCATCTTCCTTCTGTATATTTCTTGATAATATCTACGATTATTTGATTTCCCTGTAGCTGAGGTAAATATTCAAATAATATATAATGCTTCTCTGGTTCAACATTCAGGGCCAACTCCAGAAAACCCAAAGCTTCCGTGTATTTCCCTGCTGCAAACATGTAAGCCACCATCCTATAATAAAGGGTTGCCTCATCAGGATTACATTTAATAGCTTCTGAAATCACTTCGATTGCTTCATCCAACCTGCTCTGTTCAAATAATAGCGAGGAATAGTCCAACCATGCTTCCGCATCGGTAGGATTTAGCTCCACAACTTTAGAATAGGCCTCGATGGATTGTTCAAACTGCTTCAGCTTATAACGAGCATCTGCAATGGCAAACCAATAGTCCGGATTCTCATCGTCTATATCCAGTGCTTTTTTATAGAAATGCAAGGATTCAAAATAACGTTCCTCGAAATCCAAGGTTACACCAATCCCAAACCAGGCATCACTTTGGTTGCTGTCCAGTTTTACCGCTTTTTTGTAAAATTGTCTTGCCTGGTCCATCAGCTCCAACTTCTCATAGCATTCTCCAATTGCACAATAGGTGTCGGCATTTGGAGTTTCATGCTCAAATGTCTGTTTATAAACATCGATGGCTTCAGCATATCGATCCAAGTTTACCAAAGCATTGCCCTTGTTGAAATAGGCAGATGAAAAACTCTCATTGATCAATATCGCATAGTCATATGCATCGATCGCCGCGTTGAAATCACCCAATTTATGGTAAGCATTCCCTAAATTATACCATGCGGCATAAGAATAAGGGTCCGTATCGATATATTGTAAGTAAAACTGAATACTTTCTTGCTGCTGTTCCAGGACATCATAGCAAAAAGCTATCTCATACAGAGCCTCCTGATTGTCCATATTGACCTTCAGGCATTTCTTGAGATAGGTAATAGCCTTTTGATATGACCCTTGCATCTGGTAAAGTCCGGCGATTTGGTAGTAGACCTCATCCTTGGCATCACTGAGCTCCAATGCTTTGAAGAAATTCTCCTCAGCAAGGGCGTGTTCCTGTAGGGAAGAGAGAATGGTACCTTTGATCAGGTAAATATCTCCTTCCGATGGTTCCAGTAGTTCTGCTTTGTTCAGAGCGTCAAGTGCAGGTTCATATTGAAGCGTGCTTGCCAGCAATTGTGCCTTCTTGATCAAGAACATGGTCTCGAAGGGGTGCTGTGCAGACGCAAATTCTATAACCTGTAGACCTTTGATTGGATCGTTCTTAGAAATATAATAGTCTATTATGCTTTCAAAGGCTTTTGCATCAAAAAAGTATTGGTCTTCATTCCGAAGCATTTCCTCATAGCGATCCACTGATATCTTTTGTTCTTCAGGGGATCCAAATTCAAAATCTTCTTCCATTATACTCCTCTTTTAAATTTTTATCGTACTCTCCAATTCCTTAATGAAAATACTATTTTTTGAACATCTTAATATGCAATTGTTTTCAACATATTCACATTTATAGACTCCATGATTCTGCAAATGTAAAGTTTAAAAAGTAATTACATTGTAAATACTTGGTTGTTAACCATAAAAAAAGCCAGCTGAAACAGCTGGCTCTTTGTATTTCAAATTGTTAATTTCTAACAATTATTTTTTGATCTCAACACGACGGTTTTGAACGCGACCTTCTTCAGTGTCGTTAGAAGCAACTGGGTTAGCTTCACCGTAACCTGTAGCTGTGATGCTTGATGCAGATACACCAGCGTTAACTAGGTATTGTTTTACTGCGTTAGCACGGTCAGTTGACAAGTTCATGTTGTAAGCTTCAGTACCTTCAGCAGATGCATAACCATCTAAAGTAACTGTAGCGTTGTTGTCTTTCAATTCTTTAGCCAATTTGTCTAAAGTAGAGTAAGATTCAGTTTTCAATACTGAGCTATCGAATTCGAATTGAATTGGAGCGAAGTATCCTGCAGAACCTTCAGTCAATTGCTGAGCTTCTGGGAATTTGATAGGACATCCAGAACCATCAACTACTGTACCAGCAGGAGTACCTGGACATTTATCGAATTTATCAGATACACCGTCACCGTCTGAATCTTTGCTTAATTGATCAACAGTACCTTCTAATGTAGATACGCGTTGTTTCAATGCTTCAACCTCGTTACGTAATGAAGGGTCTTTCAACTCATCATATAATGTAGCAACTGGGTTAGTGAATGTTAAGCTTTCTTTATCACGTGAACCTAAAGTGAACTCTAAACCACCGTAAACGTTAGAGAATTTTTGTTTTCCGTCGTAACGAACTGGTCCGTATAACAAGTTGTCATCAGTGAAGTTCATTGTGTAACCTAAGTTCAAGGCAACAACTTCTGATAATTTGAATTTAACACCAACACCAACTGGGATAAATCCTGTTAAACGGTTGTCTTTGTCACCAGTAGCCTCGCGGTCACCGAAGATTTCTTCTCCCCAGTTACCTGCATTGTTGTAAACTTCGTTACCAGTGAAATCGTTGTTAGCGAATTGTACTGGGTTGTGAGCCATAACACCTAAACCAACTTTAGCGTAGAAGTTAACAGCGTTTTCTCTTCTCATGAAGTCGATAGTACCCAATTGGAATACACCATTTAAGCTAGCTGCCCAGTTAACTGAAGTCTCAGCAGATCTTGCACCGTTTGCAGTCTCAGGAGCAGTTACTAAGTCATGGTTGTAAGTTTTGATACGACCACGGTTACCTTCCAATTCTAAACCGAATAAGTGAGAGAATTGTTTACGGATAGTTAATCCATAATACTCACCTACTTTGTTTTGGAAATAACCAACTTTTTGACCGAAACCGTTTTGGCCACCTAAGATAGTGTTAGGAGTAGTAATACCACCTTGAACACCGATTGACCAAGTTCTGTATTGTGATCTACCACCAAATACAGTTGGGGTTTGTGCTTGTGCAGTTTCTGCGAAACCTAAAGCGGCTACTAATGAAGCTGCAACAGCTGTTTTTTTAATTGTAGAATAGTTCATACTCTTTTTTTTAAGGTTATTAAAATTTTTAATTGTTTCTAGTTGTTCAAAATCAATTTAACATAACTTAACAAAAACGATGCCAAAAAATGTTAAATATAGAAAAGCTCATAATTATGTTTATTTAACACGCTTTTGCCGCGTAAAAATACTTATTAACATTAAATAACACAAATTTTTTGTCAAAACTTTATTATCATTCAATAAATATAGCAATAAAACAGCATCCTGTATGATTTTTACTACAGAATATAATGAATTATTGCCAAAGTTAACCCTCCCAACAATGCGCTGACAGGTATCGTCAAGATCCAAGCCCATAATAAACTGATCGTCACGCCCCACCTAACAGCCGAAACACGCTTAACCAAACCAACCCCTATAATAGAACCCGTAATCGTATGAGTCGTCGATACTGGAATACCAAAATGCTCCGTAATACCCAACGTGATCGCTCCAGCAGTCTCCGCACTAACACCCTCCAATGGCGTAACCTTCGTGATCTTCGTACCCATGGTCTTCACGATCTTCCATCCACCACTCATCGTACCGGCAGCAATAGCGGCATAACAGGTCAATGGAACCCATTCCGGCATCTCCTCAAAACTGCCTATCACACCCTGAGCTATCAAAGCCGTAGCAATAATACCCATAACTTTTTGAGCGTCGTTACCTCCGTGCGCGAAGCTCAACGCACCCGAAGATACCAATTGCAAGATCTTAAACCATTTCTCTGCAACAGCAGGCCTCGCTTTCTTACAGATATTGATAATAATCAATGTAATGATGATCGATATAATCATACCCACCAATGGAGCCAAGACTATAAATGATACAATCTTTAAAGTTGCACTCAAGTTGATCGCATCAATAGGATTCGCCCCAACGAAAAGCGCATAGGCCATCCCCGATCCAGCAAAACCGCCAATCAAGGTATGACTCGAACTCGATGGAATGCCATAATACCAAGTAAATAGGTTCCAGGCAATCGCCGCAACCAAACCTGCAAAAATTACCTCGAGCGTAATATATTCCTCTATCACCGTCTTGGCAATCGTGTTGGCTACCTTATGATCCGTAAAAACAAAATATGCAACGAAATTGAATAGTGCCGCCCATAATACCGCCATAAATGGTGTCAGTACCTTGGTCGAAACGATAGTCGCAATGGAATTGGCTGCATCGTGAAATCCATTGATGTAATCAAATGCAATCGCCAAAACGACAACGACAATTAATAATGTGGTTATACCCATAATATAATATAATTGTGAATTCCTTTGTAAATATTACGCGTTCTTCACTAAAATACTCTCAAGTACATTGGCTACATCCTCACATTTGTCGGTCGCGTCCTCCATAGCAGATAATACTTCCTTGTTCTTGATCAAGTTGATCGCGTCCTTCTCGTACTCGAACAACTCCGCAACAGCCTTGTCAAAAATATAGTCAGCCTTGTTCTCAACGCTGTTGATGCGTACACAAGAATCGGTGATGTTTCTGATGTTCTTTAAATCCTTCAATTCAAACAGTGCCTTGGCAACATGCTCCGTAGCCTCCAAGATCAAACTTGAAATCTCTTTCATCGCTTCGCTAGTTTCAGTCACCTTATATAATTCCATACGGTTGGATGCACCATGGATAAAATCTGCAACATCGTCCAATGAACTCGCCAAGGCATGGATATCCTCACGGTCAAAGGGTGTAATAAAGTTCTTGCCTAATTCTAAATGAATCTGATGGGTTAGGTTGTCCCCCTTATGTTCTAGATCCTCCAACAACTTGGAATTGTCGGTTCTTAATTGAAGATCGGTCGTGTGAACACTCTCTTTTAAAAGCTTGGCCATTTCAATTAAATTAGAGCCGGCTTGTTCAAATAATGGGAAAAATTTCTTGTCCTTTGGGACAAAGTATTGAAAAATGCTGTTCAAAGACATAACATGTGTTTTAAGTAGCGCAAAATTATGCACTTAATGTTAAGTTAATGTTAAGTTTTTATAAAAGACCAATTTTATGCCTTTTCCAAGGTAAAAGAAAAGGTAGTTCCAATCCCTTCAGTACTACGAACATGTACATTCTGTTGATGGGCCTCTATAATATGTTTTACAATAGCTAGTCCTAATCCCGATCCTCCAATATCCCGCGACCTGCTCTTATCTGTCCTGAAAAAGCGCTCAAAAACGCGTGGAAGATTTTTTTCCTCAATCCCTTGTCCATTATCTGTTATTTCGATCAGAACCTGATCTATTAATAAATGAACCTTGATATTTGTTTGCCCCCCTTTGTTCCCGTATTTTATGGAGTTGTCAATCAAGTTGATCAAAACTTGCTGGATTTTTTTTCGATCACCTTTTACCTGAATAGCTTGATTTCCCTTGGGGTTGAAATTCAAGCTGATTTTGTTCTCCTTGGCCTTATATTCCAAATCATCGATCGTTTCCTTGATCAGGGCAACCAGATCGAATTTTTCCTTGACAATAGACACCTCGCCAGACTCCAATTTCGCGATTTCATCCAGGTCATGGATCAAATAGCTCAATCTGTCCAAATTGCGGGAAGCCTTGTTCAGAAAATTTACCGCCATATCTGGGTTGTCCTCCAGCATCCCATCCTGCAAAGTCTCAATATAACCCTGGATAGCAAATAAGGGAGTCTTGAATTCATGGGAAATATTGGAGAGAAATTCCTTCCTGAATTTTTCCTGAGCTTTTAATTGGTTGATCTCGATCGTTTTTTGCTTCGCCCAATCCCGAACTTCCTTCTCAGCATCGCCGATAGGATTCTCAGACTTATGGTCACCCAAAGCATCTTTCAACTCCTTGCCCAACTTTAGATTATGAATCAACTTATAAACAGACTTAATCCGTTCATAAACAAACTTCTGGAAAACATAATTCAATAAACTGAAGGAAAGGACAAAACTTAAGATCAGAATAAAGGAAAAGGTAGGGAAATCCCGCTCATAATAATAGTTCATCCCTGACAAGAGCAGCGAGAATACAAAACTTATGACTAAGATGAGTGTACGGAAATTCATGGTTTACCCATTTTTAGGGATTGCCTATGTTTATTTATTGAATTCAGCGATAATCGTCTTACCACCGGTCACTTTATCCCCGATATTAACATTGATCTTGGAATCTAGAGGCAGAAACAAATCCACACGTGAACCGAATTTTATAAAACCGAACTCTTGCCCTTGTTGAACTTCTTGGCCTTCTTTCACATACCATACAATCCTCCTTGCCATAGCTCCTGCTATCTGACGAAATAAAACCTCAACACCAGAAATGTTCTTCACAACAACCGTCGTGCGCTCATTGTCTGTCGATGATTTGGGATGCCAAGCAACAAGGAATTTGCCTGGATGATATTTGAAAAAGGAAATAACCCCTGAAATAGGATTTCTGTTCACATGTACATTGATAGGCGACATGAAAATCGAAACCTGAATCCGACGATCTTTCAAATATTCCGTCTCCTCCGTTTCCTCAATTACCACAACCTTGCCATCTGCAGGACATAAAACCGTTGACTCATCAATGGTAATCTTTTTTGTTGGACTCCTGAAGAATTGTAAAATCGTAAGCAGTAAAAAACCAGAAACAATATAAACTAACCATTTCACAGTATCCCCTGCATCATAATAATGAGCAATGGCATTTATTATAAAAATAAATAATACTACTATTGCTAAACTGGTATAGCCTTCTTTGTGAAATTTCATGAATTATAATTTGTGCAAATATAAATAATCTATATAAATGTCCTATTGTTCATTCTTCCTTTGGATAGAAATGCTGTGAAAATAAATCTTCCCCGCAGCATTAATAGCCACCTTACCCTTGATATGGAGTTCATCTTCAATATATTCACCATTTACAAACGAAGGAATGTAACGTTCAATAGTTGTCAATATATATTTAAATGGCCTACTTATTTCTTTAGGGACGTCATCAATCACCTCTAGTTTTGATGGAGAACCCTCTTTGCTTACCTGAACTTTATATTCAAATTCATCATCGATTGTCCCCTTCGGTTCATACGTTATGAATGGCTCGGAAAGCTGATCCATCAAATAATCTATATACCCCGCAATCTCATCATAATTGCAGCTCTTGGAGATTAAGCGCTCCGCCCTGAAGAATTTCTCCACCGGCAACAGACTGAAAGTCGGAGACTCATACTCCCTTTCGTTGATCAGGTCAACCCCAGATTTAAAAACTCCTTTAGAATACATTTCTTCAGCGATCAAATCCGAAATCTTATCTGCCTCGTAATAAATCTGCCAATAACCTTCAGGAACACCATCCTTGAGCTTGCCTTTCTGCTTGACAAATGGATAACCATAAGGATTATATCCCTGCACAGGAACCCTGAACTCAAATCGACCGTTCCCCTGATGCACAACCGCTCTACCTCGAGTATCGTAAAACTCCATGATCCTAGCCGTTTCGGGAGAAAACAATACGACCATCATCAACTTGCTGTCCGGATAATAATATCGCCATTCGCCAGAAGGCAAGTTGTTCGAAAAATTACACTCCCATTTTATGGAGCCATTCGGATGATAAGCCTTGAATAAACCCGACCGTTCACCATTTACATAGTTTCCCTCAAGAATGGGCCGGCCATTAAGGTCAAAATCCGTAAACGAACCTATGTATTTATTAGTTGAACCATCAAAGGCAGCTAATCGTTCTATACTTTTGAATTCACAGTTCTTGTCAACTAAGTAATAATTTTCATCAAAATAAAACCTTACCAATTTATCGCCTGCGGATTCAAAAAAAACCTGCTTTTGCTCCTGAGAATAAACACACAGGAACATAATGATAAATCCAATAAGTCCAATTGCCTTTTTCATTAATGTGCTTCCAGCCAATTTTTGCCCTCACCAATCTCTACTTCTATCGGAACCTGAAGTTCAATCGCATTTTTCATCCGATCTTCAATGATCTCCTTGAAAACGGAAATCTCATGGTTCGGAACATCAAACACAAGCTCATCATGAACCTGCATAATCATTTTACCTTCAAGGCCTCTATCCTCAATATCTTTCTGAATATTGATCATCGCGATTTTTATTAAATCTGCTGCAGAACCTTGAATAGGGGCATTGATCGCATTGCGCTCCGCAAATCCCCGTACCGTCATGTTCGCAGAGTTGATATCCCTTAAATAACGTCTGCGCTTCAAGATAGTTTCAACATAGCCGTTCTCCTTCGCAAATTCAATTACCTCACCCATGTATTTCCGAATTCCAGTATATTGACTGAAGTATTGATCTATGATCTCTGCAGCTTCCTTACGGCTGATGCCCAAGTTCTGGGATAAACCAAATGCCGACTGACCGTAAATAATCCCGAAGTTTACGGCCTTGGCATTTCTACGCATATCCGAACTGACATCCTCCAGCTCTACGCCATAAACCCTGGCCGCAGTGGCTTTGTGAATATCTAAACCTTGCTTAAAGGCTTCCAACATATTCACATCCTGGCTTAGTTCTGCCATCAACCTCAACTCGATCTGAGAATAATCCGCAGATAACAAAGTCCAGTTTTCATCCCTACTGATAAATGCCTTCCTGACTTCCCGACCCCGAGCAGTACGGATAGGGATATTCTGTAGATTTGGATTGGTAGAACTTAATCTCCCTGTGGCAGCAACAGCTTGGTTATAAGAAGTGTGGATCAACCCCGTACGTGGGTTGATCAAATTTGGCAAAGAGTCGACATATGTCGATTTCAACTTCTGCAATTGCCTGAAATCCAAGATGTCCTGTACAATATCAGATTTGTTGGCCAAAGCCAACAATACATCCTCACCAGTTTTGTATTGGCCTGTTTTAGTTTTCTTCGCTTTCGGGTCCAATTGCAATTTGTCAAACAAAACTTCACCCAACTGCTTGGGTGATGCAATGTTAAAGGAAACACCAGCCTTCTCGTAAATCTGCTGCTCCAACTGCTTTACCTCTTTTTCAATCTCCTTCGAAAACAATTGCAAGGTGTCAACATCGATCTTAACACCATTCCGCTCAATCGTAGACAAAACCTTCAATAATGGAAACTCTACCTTTTTCGCCAAATCATGGGTAAAACTGTCCTCTAAAAGAGGAGCAAACTTGTTGCGAAGCTGTAACGTGATGTCAGCATCCTCAGATGCATACTCCTTCACCAATTCAATCTCCACATCCCGCATATTGCCTTGATTCTTGCCCTTTCCGCCGATTAATTCTGTAATAGAAACCGGTGTATAGTTCAAATAGGTCTCCGAAAGAAAATCCATATTATGCCTAGTGTCGGGATCAATCAGGTAATGGGCAAGCATCGTGTCAAAAAAGTCGCCTCGAACATCGATGCCATACCTTGACAGCAACAGTATATCGTATTTTAAATTCTGACCTACCTTTTCAATCTCCTCATTTTCCAAAACCCCCTTGAAAATATCGGCAGTCCTCTGAGCCTCTGCCGGATCTGCAGAAACCGGGACATAATATGCTTCCTGTGGCTTGATACTAAAAGAAAAACCAACCAATTCTGCCTGTAAAGCGTCTAAACCCGTGGTTTCCGTATCAAAGCAGAATGATTTTTCTTTACTCAACCGTTCTGCAAATTCCCTTTGTTTCTCCTCGGTATCCAACAGAATATATTCATGGTTGGTATTGTGGATGTTTGTAAATACTACCGGTTCTGTGCTTGCAGTAGTCTGGGAAGAAGTTGCACCAGCAAGGTTGCCATCCTCATGGACGGCAAATAGATCCATCTGTCCTGCTTTTGGATTGGCATTGTCCACCATGCTGAAGTCATCTCCAAAAACGCGCTTCCCTAAGGTCCGAAACTCCAGTTCGACAAAAAGAGGCTCCAAAACATCTTTGTTAGGCTTCTCTAACTCCAAGGATTGCTCATCGAAATCCACCGGAACATCCAATAAGATCGTCGCCAGCTTCTTTGAAATCAATCCTTGTTCTGCATGGTTCTCCACGTTTTCCTTCAACTTGCCCTTGAGCTTGTCGGTGTTCTGGATCAGGTTTTCTATCGACCCAAATTCCTGAATCAACTTTTTGGCGGTTTTTTCACCAATGCCCGGTATCCCCGGGATATTGTCGACCGCATCACCCCATAAACCCAATATGTCAATCACCTCATGGACATGGTTGATTTCCCATTTCTCCAATATCTCGGGAACACCCAATGTTTCCGCACCGTTACCCATACGGGCAGGTTTATATATAAAGATATTCTCCGAAACCAATTGCCCAAAATCCTTGTCTGGTGTCATACAATAAACTGTATAATCCAGTTTCTCGCCTTTTTTTGCCAAAGTCCCTATAATATCATCAGCTTCGTAACCATCCATGGTGATAATGGGGATATTAAACCCTTCGATAAGCCTGAATATATAAGGAATAGAAGCTGCAAGGTCCTCCGGCATCTGCTGACGCTGGGCTTTATAGGCCTCAAATTCTAAATGTCGATTGGTAGGTGCTGCCGTATCAAATACAACAGCTATATGCGTAGGCTTTTGATTGTTCAAAACTTCAAGTAGCGTATTGGTAAAACCCATAATAGCACCTGTGTTCAGTCCGTATGAAGTAATACGTGGAGTCTTGCTCAATGCAAAATAGGCACGATAAATCAGTGCCATCCCGTCTAAAAGAAATAACTTTTTCAAATTCTCAGTTTTTTAGCTGTATAACAAAGTTAACAAAATCAAATAGACCTAAAGATTAATTATTTTTTTCCATTTTTGCGTCAGGAGCTTGTATTTTTAAAATATATGGAAAACAGATATGCGCGGAATAGTAACTAAATCAACAGGTAGCTGGTACCAGGTTTTGGATGAAAAGGGGATTAGGTATGAATGTAGGATCAAAGGTAAGTTCAGAACCCACGGTATCAAGACTACAAATCCAATCGCTGTGGGCGACTGGGTCGAGTTTGAAGTGGAACTAGGACAGCAGAGTGCTGTAATCACCAAGCTGGAGCCCCGCAAAAACTATATTATACGCCGCTCTGTAAATCTTTCCAAACAAACTCAAATCATCGGTGCTAATCTAGATCTTGCGTTATTGGTCGTTACATTGGCATCCCCACCAACGTCAACAGGCTTTATCGACCGATTCCTCGTAACTGCGGAAGCATACTCCATCCCCGCCGGAATCGTATTCAATAAATTAGACCTCTTCTCTGATGAAGGACTGGAAATATTGGCCGAATATGTCGATATATATGAGACCCTAGGCTACCCATGCTATACCGTGTCCGCCCTAGAAAAACAAAATATCGAAGACCTCAAACAGGTCTTAAAAGATAAAATCACCTTGGTGTCAGGCCACTCCGGAGTTGGAAAATCAACATTGATCAATGCCTTGATCCCCGGGTTGGAGCTCAAAACCGGCAATATATCCGATTGGTCGGATAAAGGAAAGCATACGACCACTTTCGCCGAAATGATAGACCTTCCATTTGGAGGGAAGCTCATCGATACGCCCGGAATCAGAGAACTCGGAATCGTAGATATAGAACCCCAAGAGCTCTCACACTTCTTCCCCGAAATGAGAATGCTCCTCAACCAATGCAAATTCCATAATTGCAGGCATATCAACGAACCGGGCTGCGCAGTCCTTGAAGCACTCGAAAAAGGTGAAATAGAATCGTCAAGATATGATAGCTACCTCAGTATCTACAATAATGAGAATAATAGGAATTAAATAATTCAAAAAAAAATCCCCAACAAACATGCTGGGGAATCTAAGGGTTATGAAATATTCTTAATGGAAGGCTAGATATTAATACCCATCATTCTGTTTAAGATTTGGATTTTTAATAATCTCGTCTTGAGAAATAGGATAATATTGATGATATGGTCTGACCTTTGCAGCTCCAATTGGATTGTCTACAGCCACTGATTTTACCGCTTCTACCAACTTGCCCCAGCGGTTGAGGTCAAACCTCCGTTGAAATTCGCCAACAAACTCAATGGCTCTTTCGCTGAATATCTTTTCGCTGATTTCCGCTTTTGTTGTACTAGTTGCCAAAGCTGGAAGTCCTGCTCTTTCCCTAATCATGTTCATCCATTGAACACTTCCACTGATATTTCCCAATTCATTTTCTGCTTCTGAAAGCATAAGTAATACATCTGCATAACGAAGGACATATAGGTCCTTGCCCGAAGCTTGCCCTTTTGCGTTCAAATCCCAGAATTTACTGCCAAACCATGGATAACCCGGTTTAGGGAAAGCCGTGAATTTTTGATCTTTAAACCCATAGCCCAAAACAATGTCTTTACGCTTATCACCTGCCTCAAACATAGTTACCAGTTTGGCTGTTGGCAAAAATACACTCCAACCATCAACCACCAATTTCCCGAAATCGACCCCGGCATAGGTGCTTTTGCCAGCATCCCTCTGTGGAATATAATAGGAAATCATAGAATGGGTGCGGGTATTCTTGTTTGAAGTGGGCTCACGCAGATACTGAACCTCAAAAATAGACTCTTGATTGTTCTTAAAGCCAGTGTTAACATCAAATAGTTGTGAATAATCCGGCATAAGTGAATAAGTGCCCGAATTCACTACTTTCTCGGCTGTTGCCTTGGCATTTTTCCAATCCTTAGCGTAAAGATAAACTTTGGCCAATAAGGTTTGGGCCGCTCCTTTAGTTACTCGCCCTACATCGCTGCCCGGATAAGACAGGGGCAACACTCCTTCTGCTTCACTCAAATCTTTGACGATCTGTTTTCTAACATCTTCTAAGCTGCTTCGCTCTAAGGATGAGATTGATTCTATAACGATTTCATCTGTCCATAGTGGGACTGCACCGAAAGTATTCGATAAATTGAAATAATACAAAGCTCTTAAAAACTTGGCCTCCCCGATAACTCGGTCTTTTATCGCACCATCAATAGGGGCTTTCGAAACTCTGCTAATGACCAAATTGGAATTCTTGATGCCCGCAAAGGCATTCAACCATAAATTGCCCGTGCCTGTATTGCCTGATCCGTATTCGTAATTCTGAACCGACGAATTGACATCCTTCGAGTACGCAACATCAGTGCCTAAATCTACCATCCGCCAATAATCCGGTGAACTGTAGATGTCATATAATGTTTCGTAAACTCCATTGACTGCTTGGATACATTGCGTTTCATTGCTGAAGAAATCGTCAGGATTGATAAAGGTCTTAGCCTCCTCATCCAATGATTTTTCACAGCTCGTTAAATAGGCACTCCCTAATAGAAGAGCTAAAAATGCTCCGATTTTATATAGTTTAGATGTTGTTTTCATAGTTAGTTGATTTCATTAAAGTGTTAAGTTGACTCCAAATGTGATTATTCGGCCATTGGGATAATTTCCATTGTCATTTGCAATAATGGTGGAACTGCCACCACTGCTGTTTACCTCCGGGTCAAAACCACGGTATTTTGTCCATAGAAATAAATTTGTGCCGCTTGCAAATACATCCATATCCTTGATAATATGAGGGAGGATCAATCCGCCAAGGGAATATCGGATCTGAGCAGATTTAAACCTGATAAAGGATGCGTCCTGCAATAATCTCGTGCTTGCTATATTGTCCCTTGATTCAACCTTTGGAATTTCTGATGTTGGATTCTCAGGAGACCAACGGTCCACAAAATAGTGAAACTGATTGGTCAGGGAGGACCCACTACCGTTGAAGAATTCCATAGCGTTGTACATTTTGGCACCTTGGCTAAATTGAAAAAAGACATCCATGCTCAACCTTTTATAATTAAAGGAACTTCCAATTCCGCCAAAAACCTTGGGATTGGCCTGCCCCAAATAATGATAATCATTGATGTTGATCTGACCATCCGGACTATAGTCCCGATACTTCTGCCCGCCAGGAAGGTAATGGCTATTATGTGAAACAAACTCCCTTTCCTCAATAGGTTTTGCAAGTTCCGCATCGATCTCCTTTTGGTTCTTCCAAGTCCCAACATACTCCAACCCGAAATTTCCCCCGATAGGATATCCCTTCTGAAGATAACTTGTCGTCACTCCATAACCTATTCCTGCATCCAGAAAAACCTTGCTCAACGGACCAATATCGGTTACTTGTTGACTATTGGTCGATACATTCAGGTTTGCCTGCCAGCTGAAATCTCCCTGATGCAATACCTCGCCTGATAATGAAAAATCAAACCCCTTGGTTTGAGACCGCCCAAGATTGATCAACCTACTCGTATATCCAGTCTGTGAGGGTAATTGAACAGTCAACAATAAATCACGGCTTTTCATGTCATAATAATCCGCAGTCAAGTTAATCCGGCCATTGAAAAAATGCATGTCTAAGCCAGCATCAAATTGTGCCGTAGTCTCCCAGCTTAAATCTTTGTTTGCTAAGTTTCCCTGAGTATATCCAAGGGTCTGTTGACCTCCAAATATATAGGAATTTGGATTGGAAGGCAGGGAAGCTAGAGATTGGTAGTTGGCTATTCCCTGATTCCCGGAAATACCATAACTTGCCCTTACTGCAAGCTCTGAAATAATTTCCTTTATTTCTGATTCCTTAAAGAAAGATTCTTCCGAAATCCGCCACTTTGCCGCACCTGACGGAAAAATGCCCCACTTTTTGCCCATAGCAAAATTAGACGCACCGTCGGCACGGCCCGTCAATGTAAGATAATAGCGGCCGCCATAATTGTAATTCGCCCTGCCCAAAAATGAAATGATCGTATTCTCATCCAGACCTGAGGCAAGACCACGGAATTGTAGCTCCGTCAACCCTAAGTTATTATATTGCGTAATATCATTTGTCAAATTACTGCCGGCTCCATATAAACGATCCACACGCTTAGTCTGATAACTGGTACCCGCCAATAAATCCAGAGTATGCTCTCCAAAGCTGCGCTTGAAATTTAGAGTGTTCTCGTTGATTAAACCAAGGGTGTTATAGATATCCGAATTGGCAGAACCAAACAAAGTGTTATTGAAAACATTCTGAGGCATGTCGGTCGGACTATAATAATTTCCGCGCTGATTGATGAAATTAATACCTAAGGTGGATTTTAATTTCAGATCCTTCAACAATTCAAACTCTAAATAAGCATTGGTCAAGATATTATTTATTGCCCTTTCATTTTTCACCTTGTCCAATACTGCAACCGGATTGTTGATGTGGCCACCTGTATACCAGATCGGATTATACGTTTCATAGGAGCCATCTTCTTTGTAAATAGGCATGGTCGGAGGTAAGAAAATGAAGGAAGATGACCAACCGGTGTTAGTTCCAAAATTTAAACTACTTATCTTATGCTGTTCTCTGCTGATATTTGTGCTTACACCCATATTTATACGGGAACCGAATTTCTTCTTTAAATTGATCCTCCCTTGATATCTTTTGAATCCAGTGTTTTTGATGATCCCATTTTGGTCCAATAGATTTGCAGATATAAAGTAGGTATAGCCTCGGTCTCCTCCTGCACCACCAGATGCGGAAGCATCATAACTGGAAAATGGAGCTGTTTCCGTAACAGCATCAATCCAGTCCGTTCCATCGCCTATCTTATTAATCAATGAATCTATGTTGGAATATAAAGGTGGTTTATTCCCAAAAACTAAAGCCTCATTGATAAACTCAGCAAATTCACGAGCATTCATTAAATCCAATTTCCGAGGTAACTGGGAAAACCCCTGGTTTGTCGAAAATCTAACGATATCCCTGCCGGCTACACCTTTTTTGGTCGTGACCAAAATTACTCCATTGGAAGCCCTTGAACCATAAATAGCTGTAGTCGAAGCATCCTTTAGAATATTGATGCTCTCGATATCACTTGGGTTGATGGAGTTTAAACTAGTGCCGCTTGGATCCACGATTCCGTCAATGACGTATATGGGTTCATTCGTTGCGGTAATAGATCGGGAACCCCTGATCCTAATGGTTGTAGGAGCACCGGGAGCGCCATTAGTCGATTTTACATCTACTCCAGAGGCCTGACCTTGTAGTAATTGATCGATTCTTGTAGCTGGAGCATTTTCAAACTGCTTGGTAGAAATTGTACTCGTCGATCCTGTAACGTCAGTTTTTTTTGACGTACCGTAACCCACAACCACAACTTCATCGATGTCGTCACTATTCTCCAATAACGAAATATTCACTTCTTGAGTTGAACCGGGCGAAACCGTAACTTTCCTTTCTTGGCTTGCAAAGGATATAAAACTTACTTTCAAGGTATGTTCCCCTGAAGGTAATTCTAGGCTGTATCTTCCAGCACTATTTGAGGAAGTGGATATTCCCAATGCGGGTACACTTATCGTGGCTCCGGAAATCGGATTGCCATTACTATTGGTAACATTACCAGAGACGCGACCAGTCTGCTGTAAGCCAATATTGTAAACAAATAATTCGCCCGAGGGGTATACTGAACCGCTATTAGCGTGAGAGGAACCCATGGAATTCTTGATGCAGAATAACTGCAATATAAAACAGAGACTTAAAACGAAGTTAAAACTTGAGTAGCCTTTTTTTAGGATAGTAGACATGTAAAAAAAATTATCAATCCTGAAATTTAAATGCTAAGGATTGAATTATGATGGTTGATTATTTCTTTGATTAATTCCTGCTTAGAGAAATCTGTGCGCTAGTTAATGTTTATTAATGTTAGTTTTGATTTAGTGGCTAGATTGATTTTCTTTGCCCTCCTTTCTTTTTTGTTTTTCAGAGGCTAAAATTAAATAAGCTTTGTTAACAGAAGATTAAGTAAATATTTTATATTAATTAATCATTCGAAAGAATATTAAATGTTTTTAAACAAATCTAAAGCTGGTACTCAAGCAGATTTCGCTTGTTAAAATTTGTAATTCTGATTACAAATGTTTTAATTCATCAGGAGTAAACATTCTTGGCTAAATTATTGTTAATCCTAAAATATAGTGGGGTAAATCGTTGTCTATAAACTTATGAAACCTATTTGGAAATGGATTATTGGAATTGTTGTCGTACTGATTGCGGCTGTATTTGTTGTCGGCTGGTACTATAGCCGGAATTGGAAGCCTATTGTAGAAACTAAACTGAAAGAAACCGTCAGTAAATCAACAAATGGGCTGTATACATTGAAATATGATGACCTAGACTTGAATATCACGTTGGGGAATGCTACGCTGAAAAATGCGGAATTGACTCCCGATTCTGCAGTCTACAATAGAATGGTGTTGGCAAAAGAAGCACCAAACAGCAGGTATCATATCAAGTTGGCTGCATTGAAAATCCGCCGATTTAATATATGGGATGTTATAAAAAACAGAAAGCTCTATATCAAAGACATCATATTTGAATCACCGGACATCCATATGATGTCTGAGCGTCATGCCTATAATGATACCATCCAGCCAAAACAGACAAAAACATTATACGACAATATCAAGGATGTATTCAGCTCCATCAATGTAAGAGACATCAATATCGATAATGTCAAATTCAAGTTCTCCAAGATTGAGGAAGGAAAAACCAGTGATATTGTTCTCGATAGCATTGGAATTAAGGTTCATGATGTTTTGGTTGACCAAGCATCCATTCATGATACAACCCGACTTTTCTATACCAAGATGGTGGAGGTGGAAGTGCCAAAGTTTGAGTACGACCTCTCAAATGGGATCTATAAAGCAAAATTTGACCGACTGTTGTTGAACACGCAAGATCAGAATGTGCTGTTGACAAAAGTTGAATATGCTCCTAAAATAAGCAAAGCTGCTTATTTTAAGGCTAAAAATCAAAATGTAACCATGGCGGTCATGAAGTTTGACACCCTACGGTTTGAAAAACTCAATTTTAAAGAGCTTATCGACAACCAACAAACCTTGGCGGAACAGGTTCAGATCAAGAATGGTTCGGTTTCATTATATAATGACAAGAGATACCCTAAAAAATCAAGCTCTAAAATTGGAAAAGGTCCACAACAGCAATTGATGAAAGTAAACCAACTCATTCGAATTGATACTGTCTTTGTGGAAAATGTAGATGTGCTCTATGGTGAATATTCTGCCAAGTTCAATAAAGAGGGAGTCATAACTTTCGATAATGCACGTGGTACCTTAACAAATGTTACCAATGACAGCACTGTCCTGGCAAAGGACAAATTTATGCGTGCAGATCTGCAGGCAAAAATCATGAATGCAGGACTGTTAAAAATACAGTTTGGGTTTGATATGCTCAGCAAGGATGGATATCATACCTACAAGGGTTCGCTGGGCAGAATGCAAGCACCGGCATTCAATAAAATATTGACACCACTGTTGAATGCACAGATTGAATCCGGCAATATCAGAGGGATATCCTTTAATTACCAAGCCAATGATTATAGGAATTGGGGTGATTTCAGGTTTGATTATGACCATTTGAAGCTCAACTTGATGAACGCAGTGGATCCTGGGATGAGCAAAACAAAAAAAGGAGTCTTGTCTTTTGTGGTAAACAATATCCTGATCAATGACAGTAATCCGGATGCAAATGAGAAATACCATATCGGGAAGGTGAATTATAAGCGTGTGCCAGAACATACATTCTTTAAGACTTTATGGCAAAGTATGCTTGAGGGTATTAAGCAATGTGCAGGTATCAGCAAAGAGAGAGAAGCAAAATTGATGGGCGCGGCAGAGACCGGTAAAGAAGTTGTGGAAGAAACAAAAGAAGTGATCAAAAAAACCGGGAATTTCATCAAAGGACTGTTCAAAAAGAAAGATAAAGGAGAAAAAGAAGAAGAAAAAAAGAATTAGTTTCACGTGAAAGCTTTGCCGTGGTCGGTGTATCCACCATATACTGAGCCTCGCTGTGCAATGTCATTAAGTTAGGAAAAAAATAAGGCCATACACGCCCAAAAGCCCCATCGGGGTAAAATGCCGTAGGCATGTAATATCATCTATAGAAATGAAAATCGCGTCAAACACCAACGTCGTAGGTGTGGCATGTTTGCTAAATTCTCTTAACTTAATGAGATTGCTCGCCGTGGTCGGTGTTTCCACCGACCACTGAACTTTTGATTATAATCTTTTATTTAGATATTCCTATGTTTGTAAATAGATGGATTCAATATATAGCTTTCTAAAGTATATTTTCCGATATAAGAAGAAGGTCGTTGATCAAGTTGTGTTCTACATCAGCTTGATCAGCGCCGTTACCATGGTCATCCACGTCGGCTACATTACGGATCCAGAATTGGCAGTAATCAGTGATAAGATCGTAGTAGCACTGTATTATGGGCTCTTTATCTTTGAGCTGTTCAGGACCATCTCCTCCATCCTCGTCGCCCGTAGGATAAATATGTCCCATTATACCGGCGTGATGGTCAGTGCCTATTTCCTCTTTATTACCATCGCACGACTCAGCGGCGGATTCCTCGAAACATTCGCAAAAGATGAATGGCTATATCTCGGAATAGCAATCATATTCCTTACTGAACTGTCAAAAAACAGCCTCTTCTTCGATAATTTCTATTTTAACCCGACCATCCTGTTCGTAGTGAGTTTCCTCGGACTTATCGTGTTGGGCGCCTTTCTATTGATGCTGCCCCGAACGACTACAGAAGCGCCTCTCAGCTTCGTCGACGCTTTTTTTATGGCAACAAGCGCCGTGTGCATTACAGGACTCTCAACAACAGATATATCTACCAATTTTTCCCTCTTCGGACAGTCCGTTATCATGGCACTCATACAAATCGGAGGACTCGGAATCATGACCTTTACCGGGTTTTTTGGATATTTCTTCTCAGGAGGATTCTCCTTCAAAAACCAACTCATGTTCGGAGAAATATTAGGGGAAAATAAACTCAACTCCGTCATATCAACATTGCTGACCATCATCTTCATAACGCTACTGTTTGAACTTATTGGTGCAATACTTATATTCAGTTCCCTCAATCCTAAAAACTTCGAATCCATGGGAGAAATGATATTCTTCTCCTGTTTCCACGCTATTTCAGGATTCTGTAACGCCGGATTTACCATCATCAAAGATGGAGTCATGAACGATAATTATAGATTTAACTATAACTTCCAACTCGCAGTATCTTCCATGTTCATTCTGGGAGGATTCGGTTTCGGAACTATTTTTAACTTCTATACCTGGGTAAAAGAAAAGATTAATTCAGTAATCTGCCAACTCATTAGAAAACAAACCTACAGACATAAACCACAGGTATTCTCATTCAATTCTAGATTTATTGTTGTCTGCAATACCTTGTTTATTGTATTGGCCACCGTTTCATTCTTTTTATTGGAACAGAACCATAGCTTGATGGCTGATAAATCAACTATTGGTGAATGGATTACCTCGATTTTTATGGCTAACTCGGCCCGTTCTGCAGGTTTCAACAGTGTAGATCTCAATTTTATCAATGTGCCAACCTTGATCATGTTTGTGACATTGATGTGGGTAGGCGTGTCACCAGGTTCAACGGGTGGTGGCGTCAAAGTAACTACTATAGCAATCGCACTGATGAATATTGTAGCATTGGCTAAAGGAAAGGAATCTATAGAAATATATAAACGCAAAATAGCATCAGAATCTATCAATAAAGCATTCGCCATCATCTTGCTTTCAGTGCTTACAGTTGCCCTGAGCTTTATTCTGCTGAATTTCTCAGACCCTAACCAAGAAATGATGTCCCTGCTTTTTGAAGCTGTTTCAGCATATACAACCTGTGGGCTTTCATTGGGAATAACTCCATCACTGTCCGCTACCAGCAAGATTATTCTGATGTTCACCATGTTTGTCGGTAGGGTAGGGATGTTGACATTATTGGTGGCATTTATTAAAAACACAAAGAACAAAAGTTATATTTATCCAACTGAAAAGATATTGTTTTAGAGCTTATGAAGTACATCGTATTAGGATTGGGACATTTTGGAAGATCATTGGCCATACATTTGACCGAATTGGGCCATGAGGTTATCGCTGCGGACAAGAATATGAGCATTGTCGAGCAAACCAAAGACCGAATTACCCATACGGTATGTATGGATACAACTGACAAAGATGCAGTGAGCTCTTTGCCATTAAGGGAAAGTAATGCCGTGATCGTGGCCATTGGAGAGGAGGAGGGAGCAAGCCTGTTGACCGTTGCTCTGTTAAAACAGCTCAAGGTTAAGCGGATAATTGGAAGGGTAGTATCTGATCTTCAGAAAACTGTACTCGAAGCCATGAATATCGATGAATATATTATGCCCGAAGAAGAGGCTGCTGAACGATTGGCAATGCGTCTCGACAATATCGATATAGTCGATTCATTTAAGATCTCTGATAAATATAGCATTATCGAAACCAAAGTGCCAAGCAAATACGTTGGCATGACCCTGCGGGAAGCTGACCTCACCAATAAATACAAAGTAATCGTCCTGACTACGGTTCATGTTGAAAACGAGACCACCAAAGAAGGAACTACAAAGCTCAGCAAGGAAGCCTCCGGTATCGCCAAGTCGGATACCGTTCTGATGGAAAACGACCTGCTGGTCCTTTTCGGAGAACTGTCCAATATCAAAAATCTGATCCAGAAAGGCTAGGCTTTTTTCAACTTTCTCATATCTCATATCTCATATCTCACATCTATTCTATATTTTTGGGGCTATATCATTAATAATCCTATCAATTACTAGATGAAAACTTGGTTTAAGGAAAATCAGAATCACTTAATCATTATAGGCATCTTCTTGCTTTTAGTGGTGTTTTATTTTACGCCAGTGTGGCAAGGTAAAACCTTGTTGCAGAGCGATGTGATGCAAGCGCGTGGTAGCCAAAAAGAAATTTTTGACTATAAGGAAAAAGACGGAAATACCCCCTTGTGGACAAACTCCATGTTCGGAGGGATGCCAACATACCAGATTTGGTATGACCATGCAAATAATATTACCAGTCATATTGGTCCTGCCATCCGGGCTATATTCCCTCCGCCATCAGATGTGCTCTTGCTATTTCTACTGGGAGGATACTTTCTCTTTGCAGTGCTGAAAATGCGACCTTGGGTCGCAGCCCTCGGAGCTATAGCCATAGCTTTTTCATCCTATAACATGATCTATGTCGAAGCAGGACATATTAATAAAGCTTATGCAATAGCCTATATGGCGCCTATTATAGGGGCTGTCATACTCTGTTACAGAGGCAGTAAATTCTGGGGACCTAGTTTGCTCGCGCTATTCCTGGCCTTAGAAATCCGTGCCAACCATATCCAAATGACCTATTACCTGTTCTTGGCACTATTGGTACTGGTAGGATTCGAGCTTTATTACGCTATCCGTGACAAAAAACTGAATAAATTCTTGCAAGCCACAGGACTGCAGTTGATAGGTGTCGCAGTTGCGGTATTGGTCAATGCATCAGTATTGTTCCCAACCTATGAATATAGCAAGGAAACAATCCGTGGGAAGGCAAATATCACGAAGCATACCGAAGACGGAAAAGGTGCAGCAGGACTTGATAAGGAATATGCCTATGCATGGAGCCAAGGAATTGGTGAGAACATAACCCTGTTGATTCCAAACGCGTATGGAGGCAGAACCGGCGGTACCCTTGATGAAAAATCATATACGGTAAAAACGCTACAGAAATTAGGTGCATCTGCTCCCGAAGCCTTGCAGTCAGCAAATAGATTCTTCCCTACCTATTGGGGCGAAAAAACATTCACTTCAGGGCCATGGTACTTTGGGGCCGGAGTAATATTCCTATTTGTGCTAGCCCTGTTCGTTGTAAAAGACCGCTTGAAATGGTGGATTCTTACAGCAACGATCCTAACCTTCTTCTTGGCATTCGGTAGACACCTGCCATTTATCTCAGATCTGTTCTTCGACTATTTCCCGATGTACAATAAATTCAGGGCAGTGGAATCTATCTTGGTTATCCCATCTGTACTGATGCCGCTATTGGCGATAATTGGACTGAATGAAATTATTACAAGAGGCAATGAAATCGTTGATCTTGATAAAAAGGTGCTGTATTCAGGTGGAGCGGTAGCTTTAATCTGTTTATTGGTGGCAGTGATGCCTAGTATTCTTTCATTAAGAACATCTACACATCAAGAATTCGCAGCATCCGTTCAGCAAATGCTTCCAGATCCAAATCTAGCAAATGAATTGGTCAATTCATTATTGAAAGACCGTGCTGATTTGGCATCTAAAGATGCATGGCGATCGTTCTTTATCGTCGCATTGACATTCGGATTTGTATGGTTCTTCGTCAAAAAGAAACTTTCTGCTACAGTTTTGATTGCAGCAGTTGCAGTTATCACCCTTGTTGACCTATGGTCAGTGGATAAAAGATATCTTAATTCAGATTCATTTGTAGATAAAAGCACGTATGACCGACCGATACCAGAACGTGAAGTAGATCAATTGATCCACTTGGACAAAGACCTTTCTTACCGTGTATTTGACCTGACCACAAGTCCATTCAATGACGCTAGCGCATCATATTTCCATAAAAGTTTCGGTGGTTACCATGCTGCAAAACTGATGCGTTTCCAAGAATTGCTGGAAAACAAATTCAATGGAGATCTGAATGAGGATGTGCTGGATATGATGAATGTTCGTTACCTGATCACCAAAGATCAAAGCAACAATTCCGACAAGATTCAACGCCGAAGTTCAGCATTGGGAAATGCATGGTTTGTCAACAATGTTAAATTCGTCAACAGCAACCAAGCTGAAATGGATGCTTTGGGAACATTTGACCCAAGCAAAGAAGCTGTTATCAACGAAGGACTGAAAAGCCAATTGGGAGACAAATCAATTGGACAGCCAAATAACGCAGATATCAAATTGGTATCCTACCATCCAGACACCTTGAAATATGAGTATTCAGCAGGAAACAATGTATTTGCTGTATTCTCAGAAATCTATTATGATAAAGGCTGGAAAGCTTATGTCGATGGAGAAGAGGTGCCAATCATCAGGACCAACTACCTGTTGAGAGGGCTTTCATTACCGGGCGGTAACCATAAAGTAGAATTTGTTTTCGCACCTAATTCAATGAAAGTAAGCAATGTGATCTCTTTGATCGCTTCAATTGTTTTGGTGTTGGGATTAGCATTCGCAATCTGGCTATCAATCAAACATAAAAATGAAAAGCAAAAACCTGTTGATGCGAAAGCAAATAAATAAGGTATAGATAAATATCATAAAAGAAGGCGACCTTTTTAGGTCGCCTTCTTTTATGATGGGCGAAGCTCGCCATGGTCGGTGTCCTCACCGATCATGCGGAAATAGACGCGCCCTACCAATTCTAATGTCTTATGTCTAATGTCTCTCTTAAAAAAGAGTAAGCTGAGGATCTGTTACTCTAAAGGTCTTTCTATGATGCGGTGTAAAGCCCAACTTCAGTACTGCTTGTCTATGCTTGACTGTCGGATAGCCTTTGTTCTGTCTCCAGTCGTAATCAGGATAGTCGCAGGCGATATTTTCCATGTACTCATCGCGGTAGGTTTTTGCCAAGATGGAGGCAGCAGCAATCGATAGGTATTTTCCATCGCCCTTGATAACACAGGCATGTGGCACCTCTTGATAAGGAATAAATTTATTGCCGTCAACAATTAGGAATCCAGGTTTCATTCCCAGCATATCCAAAGCTTTGTGCATCGCCAGGTAAGAAGCTCTGTGGATATTGATCTTGTCGATTTCCTCCGCAGAAACACTCGCTACAGCAAAATCCAAGGCCTCCTGCTCAATAATAGAACGCAGTTCCAAACGCTGCTTCTCCGACAGTTTCTTCGAATCATTCAACACCGGATTGCAATAATCCGACGCAAAAATAACCGCCGCCGCAAAAACAGGACCCGCCAAACAACCACGACCAGCCTCGTCACATCCCGCCTCAATAAATTGATCCTGAAAATATGAAAGTAAGGTTAAGGATTCCATGGAGGTAAAGATAAGGATCTTTAGACACAAGACAATACACACAAGACATAAGAATCTGAACAGTTTGTCGGTTTTTTGATTCTTAATTATAAAGAGAAACCTTTCAAAATTAAAAACGTTAGGTAGACCATTCCATTTCTAATGTCTAATGTCTTGTGTCTTATGTCTAAAGTCTCATGTCCCCTCTGTAACATCTCCGTGATTAACCCCCGTTTACACTTATTTACACTTCTTGTACTTTTCTTTGTGATGTATTCGGGAATAAGATTTTTTTTCTTATACTGCTGTCATAAAGTAGATTACCTAGAATTGTATGAAAAGGAATATCATTATTGCCATTTTAATCTTTGCTAGTTCGAGCCTGTTGGCGCAGAAGAAAAAAGAACCGTACGCGATTCTACCGAGTTTTCAGGTGACTTTGGATGGGGACCTGAAAGAATGGGACGATCAGCATACCCTTGTGGACAAGGACTCCAGCTGGAGTTTCGCTGTTACAAAGGACGGTGAATTTCTGTATGCGGCGGTAAAAATCAGAGATCTTGCCCTGCAACAGGAAGCTGCTCGAAATGGTATCATCATCAATGTCAATGCCGATGGAAAAAAGAAAGATGGGGCAACATTAATCTTTCCGATTCCAGACAGCGAGTCTGTTAGGGCTATGAGAAATGACGAAAACCTCCCGAATATGAACGTTCGCGAAGAGCTGATCAAGCGAAGCAGGGGATATGGTGTCAAAGGTTTTGCTCGGATAGTGGATGGATTGTTGTCATACGACAATACGTATGGCGTACAAGCGGTAGCAAAGCTGCTGGATAATGATGTTTTGGCTTACGAATCTAAAATCCCGATTCAAGCGATAGGGATCAAAGACCTAGATAAACCCGTAGCCATCCAAATCATGATCAACAACAGGTTTTCCATATTACAAAAAACTATCAAAAGCAGACCTGACCCGAGAGGTTCGTACTATGGACGATATACTCCAACGGTCAAGAGCCCCTACAAGATGAAGACTGAGGTCTGGATCTTCGGCACTCTGAACTAGAATTAGTTTAATTGATATATGGATAGATTATTGAAAGGCCTGATATGCTTTTGCTTCATGGCTATTGGAATTACTGTGTACGGTCAATCAAGCCGTACGGTCTCCGGAATGCTCCGTGATACCGAATCAAGGCCCATCGCCGGAGCATCTGTAAGGCTTATTACAGACTCAGATACCATGGCAACAAGTTCCTCAAATGCCGGGTTCTACACCTTCGAAAATGTAACTGCAACAAAATTTAAAATCAGGGTCAGCAGCCTAGGCTTCGACACCTTTGAAAAAGAAGTTGAATTCCCTCAAGGGCAAAAGGAAATTCAAGTTCCAAGCTTTGAACTCGCCGTAAACGAAAACCAAATCGAAGAAGTCGTAATTCAAGGGGTATTGACCGTTCAAGTAAAAGGTGATACCGTAGAATACTCTACCAAAGACCTCAAACTCAGAGAAGGGTCCGTAGCTGAAGATGCCTTAAAGAAATTGCAGGGCGTCGAAGTCGATAAAGACGGAAATGTAACTGCTCAAGGGGAGTCCATCACCAAAGTAAGGATCAATGGTAAGGATTTCTTCGGCGGAGATGTGAAAACAGCAACCCAAAACCTGCCAGCAAATATCATCGAGAAAATCCAAGTCGTAGATGACTATGGCGATATGGCAAATATTACAGGTAATAAATCCGGTGATTCCGAGAAAATAATCAATATACAGATCGATCCCAAGTACAACAAAGGTTATATGACCACCCTAAGGGCAGGATATGGAACAGAAGACCGTTACCAAGCAACTGCTATGTGGATGGGAATGACCAATAAAACACAAGTTTCTGTCTTAGGAAACCTCAATAATATCAATGCTCCATTGTTTGACTTCAATACCATGGGCGGTGGTGCCAGAAGAAGACAAGGTGGCGGCGGTAGACCAGGTGGTGGAATGTTCGGAAACCAAGACGGATTAACCAATGTCGCATCCATAGGTGTGAATATACGCCATGACTTCTCCGATAAATTAAAAGTCTATGGTAACTATTCCTTCGGCCGTGACGATAATACCACGCTGACAGAAAGAATCAACCAATATACATTCGAGCAAGGAACCCAAGAAGACAAGGCCGAATCCGACGCAAATAATATCACGGCAAGCCATAGGTTGGAAGCAAATCTTGAATGGAATATCACGGATAAGGACTATATCAAATTGACTCCTCAATTTGGATTCAACAACAATAAGTTAAATTCAACTTCATTGAGCCAATCATTCTTTGAAAGTGTACTGACAAATACTGACAATGAACTGGAAGCTAATGAATCCAATATCCCAAGATATAGCATTTCCGGTTTGTACAACCGTAAACTAAGCGATAATGGCCGTAATTTATTCTTTAACTTCAACTATGATAACGCTGCCACAAACAGTGACTACGACCGTATCCTCGAACGTTTGGTAAATGACCCTAACAATGCTAATGCAACAAGCGAAGAAATCTACCAAAGAACGCTTCAAGAGGTCAAAAACAAAAGCTGGAATGCTGGAGCTAGCCTTTCCTATATCGAACCTTTGTCAGAACATGGAAAACTGGAATTCACCTATGATTTCAACAAAAACAATTACGACAATAGAAGATATCAGGATGCATTCAATGAAGATGGTACGCCATTCTTAAACAATGACAGTACGATCATCAATTTCCATTATGATCAAGACTATAGCTTTACTACGCATAGGATAGGAGCGAACTATGCATTCGAGAACGATAAGATAAAATATTCGATCGGTGCAGCAGTACAACCTTCTCTTTTGGATGGATACGCTTCTAGTGACGACCTGACCACGCAGATCAATAGAAAAAACTTTAACATAATGCCTATTGCCAGGTTTGAATATAAGTTTTCACGCCAGAAGAACCTTAGCATTAACTATTCAGGGCAAGCAACGGAACCTTCAGTGGACCAAATCCTGCCTTATGAAGTGAGCTTGAACGAAACAAACAAGACCATCGGTAACCCTAATCTAAATCCTGAATTCAGGCACCAAATGATGATGCGTTTCCGTGCTGGAGATTTCCAAAAAGGGAATACCTTCTTTGCATTCGTTAATGGTAACCTTACAAATGATAAAATCGTCTCTTATGTAAAACGTATCCCAGGAACGGGAAGGGGTATGCTTTCTGAGACTCGTTATCTGAACGAAACCGAGGAACCTGTGTATGCGGTGAACTCTTTCTACCACTTTGGGAAATCGATGAAAGAGAAAACCTATAACTTGATGCTGATGGGTGGAATCAACTACAGCAAGAATGTCGCTTATACATCTACTGATCCAGATGCTGTAGAAGGAATGAAAAATATTGCCAATACTTGGAGATTTATGCAAGGATTGATGTTCCGTTATAACCCTTCTGAAAATCTAGAATTAAACCCAGGAATTAGGTATTCCTACAATATGGTGAGAAATTCCTTGACAGAAAACAACACTGCAGTATCAGGGTTAACACCGACATTTATCGGTTCGGTGAACATCACGCCAACAACAATTTTCGGAGTCGATGTGTCCAAAACCTTCAACAAAGGGTACGGTAGCTTAAGCGATGCCAACCCTTTTATCGTCAACTCTTACATTGAGCAAAAGGTGTTAAAAGATCAACGCGGAACAATTCGCTTCCAAGCATTCGATTTGCTGAACGAACAATTGAACCTGAACAGAAGCTTCCAAGACAACCTGATCTCTGACACCAGAACAAACCGACTTGGCAGATACTTTATGCTGACGTTCACCTTCAAACTTCAAAAATTCTCCGGAATGGCACCAAACATAGACAACGGAATGCCTCCAGGAATGAGAAGACCGAGGATGTAGGTTGGGAGATATGCGATATGAGATATGAGATAGAAAGCGGGATAGACTGGCTGTGGGTATAAACTAGTTGGAGGGATAAACTGGATGGGGGTGAGGTACAAGTCAACTCTGACACTGTGATTCGAGCCCACTGTCTTACATCCCACATCTCATATCTCACATCTATTCACTACCTTTGTCATTCAAAAAATCAATATGGATCATAAAATATTCCAGCTTGACAACGGGTTGCGGGTTTTGTTTCAGCCACATTCTTCTTCCATTACTCATATTTGCTTGATTGTAGATGCAGGTTCAAGGCATGAAGAAATGGGAAAGTTCGGTACTGCCCATTTTATTGAACATCTGCTGTTCAAGCGGACCGAGCGCAGAAGTACCAATCAAATTTTAAATAGATTGGAATCTGTCGGTGGTGACCTTAACGCCTACACAACCAAAGAATATACATGTATCCATGCTTCCTTCTTAAATCCATACCTGGATAGGGCACTCGACCTGTTCGAGGATATCCTGTTCCATTCTGTCTTTCCTGAAGATGAAATGCTGAAAGAGAAAGAAGTAATCCTCGATGAAATGGCATCTTATCTGGATAGTCCCGAAGAATCCATTATGGATGATTTCGAAGATCAGGTGTTTTCAAACACAGGTTTGGGGCATAATATCCTGGGCTTGGAAGAGGATCTCAAATCTATACAGCAATCAGATATCAAAAGGTTTATTGAGCAGCATTATGATAGCTCAAAGATCGTAATTGCTATCTCAGGGAATTACACAGAGAAGAAGGTCAAAGCGATAGCCAACAAGAGCTTTGGTAATGCAAACGCTCATAGTTGGGTGCACGCCGCTGAAGATATGGTTAAAAGACCCGTGCTGCAGGCAAAACAGGAAAGACCAATCAATCAGGCTCACGTCGTGATCGGAGGTCCTGCTTATGGAATCCATGACCACCGAAAAACCGGACTCCTGCTATTGAACAACCTGCTTGGAGGATATGGCATGTCCAATATCCTTAACCTCAATATCCGAGAGAAATACGGTATCGCCTATACCATAGAATCCAATTATAGCCTCTATTCCGACACCGGACTCTTCAGTATTTACTTCGGAACCGATGACGAGAAAGTCGAAAAAACCATAAAGCTCATCCATAGAGAACTGGATAAGCTCAAAGAAAGTCAGCTGAGCCCACAGATGCTCGAACGCGCAAAGAACAAATTCAAAGGACAGATTGCCCTGGCAGAAGAAAACAGGATGAGCCTTATTATCGCTGAAGCTAAGAATATCTTGGACTATGACCGCGTGGTAGGATTGGATGAAGTATTCGGAAAAATCGATAAAGTGACCGCAAAGGAGATCCTAGAACTATCCAATGACATTTTTAGTAGAGAAAATCTTTCTTCACTTTCTTTTCTACCCGAAGATTAAGTATATTTTTGTTGAATTAAACTATAGCATATGAAAACAGCTTATATTTTTCCAGGCCAAGGTGCACAATTTGTGGGCATGGGCAAGGACCTATACGATCTAAATGAAGAAACCAAGGCATTATTTGAAAAAGCAAATGAAATCTTGGGATTCCGCATCACTGATATTATGTTCAATGGTACCGAAGATGAACTGAAACAGACTAAAGTTACCCAACCAGCAATCTTCTTGCATTCAGTTATCCTAGCAAAAGCCTTAGGCGACAAGTTTCAACCAGCCATGGTAGCAGGTCACTCCCTAGGAGAATTCTCTGCTTTGGTGTCTGCTGGTGCCCTATCATTCGAAGATGGCTTAAGGTTAGTTGCCAAACGTGCTAACGCCATGCAGAAAGCAACAGAACTAGAGCCGGGAACAATGGCTGCAATCCTAGGTCTTGACGATGTAATCGTCGAAGAGGCATGTGAACAGGTCGATGATATCGTTGTAGCAGCAAACTACAACTGCCCAGGTCAATTGGTAATCTCAGGAACCGTATCCGGAGTTGACAAAGCCTGTGAAAAATTATTGGAAGCCGGTGCTAAGCGCGCGCTGAAATTAAATGTAGGTGGAGCATTCCACTCCCCTTTGATGGAAGCTGCAAAACAAGAATTGGAAGCTGCTATTATGGACGTTGAAATCCAGATCCCGGTTTGTCCGATCTACCAAAACTATGATGCCCTTCCTTATCAGGACCCAACAGCGATCAAAGACAACCTTATTGCCCAGTTAACTGGCGCAGTACGTTGGACACAGTCTGTAGAAACGATGTTGGCAGATGGCGCCGAAAGCTTCGTAGAAGTTGGCCCTGGAACTGTCCTGCAAGGATTGGTGAAAAAAGTAAATCGCCAAATCCCAACATCATCAGCAGTACTGGAAGGATAATACTTAGACATTAGACATTAGAGACTGTATAGTTTACTGATACAATTTTTGCCCTGGGATTATTCTCGGGGCTTTTTTTACTCGTCTTGCCCACCAACCATCTTCAGCAGAGCTAGCGGAAGTGTTGAGCGGTGGCCTACGCACAGGGTCACTTGCGTTCTAAACTTTTCCCTTCGACTCCGCCCAGAGACCGCCATTCGACTAATTTTTTCGCCAGCTTGACTTCCGCATTTGTTTTGCGCCGAACAAGGTCCGAACGAAAGAATACTTAGAGTGGAAGGAGAGTGGAACAAGAGTGGAATAAGACCCTATAAAAAGAAAAATTCCCGCATAAAAAAAGGTCAGGAGAAATTTCTCCTGACCTCTATTTTTTTGTTATCTAATCTAAAGAGATCAAACCTAAGATTATCTCGCCACCTCAAGTCTAATGTCTTATGTCTAATGTTTAAGACTACAACCCAAACACCTTCTTCACCTCATCCACATAGTCCAATTTTTCCCATGTGAACAGGTCTACTTCTACGGTTTTTGTTTCGCCGTTAGAGTTTTCGAAAGTTTTGGTCACTGTTTTTGGGGTTCTGCCCATGTGTCCGTAAGCTGCAGTTTCAGCATAGATCGGGTTACGAAGGCCTAGGCGTGTTTCAATACCGTAAGGAGTCATATCAAATAGATCACCGATAATTGCTGCAATCTCGCCATCCGTTTTGTTGACTTTGCTAGTGCCGAATGTGTTTACATAGATTCCCATAGGATCTTTAACGCCGATAGCGTAAGAGATCTGAACGAGAATTTCGTCAGCCACACCTGCAGCAACGAGGTTTTTGGCGATATGGCGGGTAGCATAAGCTGCAGAACGGTCTACTTTTGAAGGATCTTTACCTGAGAAAGCACCACCACCATGCGCGCCTTTACCACCGTAGGTATCAACGATAATCTTTCTACCTGTCAAACCAGTGTCGCCATGAGGGCCACCGATAACGAATTTTCCAGTAGGGTTGATATGGTATTTGATCTGGTCGGTAAATAAAGCCTGTAGCTCTGGTTTGAGCTGAGCCTTTACGCGAGGAACCAAGATATTGATGATATCAGCTTGGATCTTCTCTTGCATTTCTTTTTCAGAAGCAAAATCATCGTGCTGTGTAGAGATCACGATGGTATCGATCCTAACCGGTTTATGATTGTCGTCGTATTCCAATGTCACTTGAGACTTGGCGTCTGGGCGCAAGTAATTGATTTCATCGTTTTCGCGTCTCAGTGCAGCAAGTTCGTATAATAGTCTATGCGATAGATCCAATGCCAGAGGCATGTAGTTGTCGGTTTCATTGTTAGCGTAGCCAAACATGATCCCTTGGTCACCAGCGCCTTGTTCTTGTTTTGTGATGCGGTCTACACCTTGGTTGATGTCCGCTGATTGTTCGTGTATTGCCGAAAGTACGCCACAGGAGTTGGCTTCGAACATATACTCGGATTTAGTATATCCGATTTTCTCAATAACCTGGCGAGTGATCTTCTGAACGTCCAGATAGATTTTGGACTTCACTTCACCTGCTAAAACCACCTGTCCAGTAGTAACTAAGGTTTCAATAGCTACGCGGGCATCTTCATCCCATGCGAGGAAGTTGTCGATTAAAGCGTCCGAAATTTGGTCTGCGACTTTGTCTGGATGTCCTTCAGAAACAGATTCGGAGGTAAATAAATATGCCATAAAATTTATAAACGTTTGAAGGGAATAGCAGACAGTAGGTGAAAAATCATTTGTCCCGAATGGTTTTAGCACTTTTTTACTGTGGTTGCAATCTCCCATTTACATTATGATAATGCTAAATGCAAATCAGTCCACATTTTGTGTGGCACAAAGCTACGATACTTTGCAATATTTAAAAAGTATTTCAACCAAATTATTATCTTTAGCGGAATTAAATGACGTAAATGAGAAAGAAGCGCATACTGTTTGTTATCAATCCAGTATCAGGTGGGAAGAAGAAAACAGCGTTTAATAAACAAGTACTCGAAGTACTCGATTTAAACAGGTTTGATCCGACCTTTAAAGTGACCGATCACGCTAATCACGCCTATGAACTCGCAAAATCTGCCATCGAAGAGCAATATGATGCCGTTATAGCGGTCGGGGGAGATGGTACAATCAACGAAATCGGTTCCGCTCTTGCAGGAAGTGAAGTCCCCTTGGGAATTATTCCCGAAGGATCCGGAAATGGACTGGCCTATTATCTGGGGATTCCTATGAATGAATCGGCTGCCCTGAGGCGCATCAACAGGTTCGACAGCGTGGAAATTGACTGCGGAAAGGTAGGTGACCGTTATTTCTTCAATATGGCCGGAATAGGCTTCGATGCATCGGTCAGCGATAAATTTGCATCGGAAACATTCCGGGGGCCGGTAGGATACCTACGAACAGCAATCAATGTATTGAGCAAATATAAACCTCGAAAGTATTCGCTAAAGATCGATGGCAAGGTCTATGAACGGGAGGCGTTCATGGTATCGGTAGCAAATTCACCTCAATATGGCAATAATGCCTACATCGCGCCAAATGCTTCTATAAATGATGGGCTGCTCGATGTATGTATTGTGCATAAATTTCCGTTATATATATTACCGATGATGATCTTTCATCTTTTTAACAAGACTGCAGATCAGTCGGAATATGTGGAAATCATCCCCGGGAAAGAGATCTGTATCGAGCAGGAAGGCAAAGCTCCGGTGCATTTGGACGGTGAACCCATGGACCTGGGCGATAAAATAGATATCAAAGTGCAAAGCAATGCACTGAAAATAATTTGTTGATAAAATATGGCAAAACAGAAAAAACAACGTTTTGAAGGTATAGTATATTCTACATCGGACGATTTTGAGTACAACGAGGCAGAAGGAGGAGAGGAGCAGGAGACCTTGCCCAACGATAAGCAACGTCTGAAAGTTGGACTGGACAAGAAACAGCGCAAGGGAAAAGTTGTGACAATCGTTACTGGATTTGTAGGAACGGATGCTGACTTAGAAGATTTAGCGCGGAAATTAAAGCAGAAATGTGGTGTTGGGGGCAGTGCTAAGGATGGTGAAATCTTGATACAAGGTGATTTTAAAGAAAAGATTATCCAATATTTAACTTCGGAGAAGTTCCAAGTTAAATCCTTTGGGGGCTAAAGATGGAATTGTCGTGTAAACGTTTAAAAAACAAAGAAATAGTGGTATTTCGTTCCTGTTTTGGTTCTTGCGGAACGGCGGGGATTGTAAGTAAATACTCACTTATTTTTAACATTTAATGATTTGTTAATTTGCAATTCAAAAAAAAAATGGTTTTCATTGTAAAAAATATGGAATATTCAACCGTTATGTGATACGACAAAGAAAGCATTGATTTGAGAGCTGCTGAAGAACGTCAATGAGTAGGTAACACAGCCTAAAAGTTAAATAATCAGATATCTTCAAATTAATTTTGTTTTTAACAGAAAATGCTATATTTGTTTTGAATTAATGTAAAATAACGGCATTTAGCTTGCATTAAATTGAATTTAACTTAATAATTAAACAACAGTAAAAAATCTAAAAATTAGTAAAAAATGGCAAACGCACCAAAAACTACAACCCCTGCTAAACAAGAGAGTGGCAACGCGGGTAACCTATTTGCAAGTTTAGCAATTATCATTTGTCTAGTAATTGGTTTCTTAGTTTATAAGTTTGTGATGGGTGATCCTTCCAACTTTATCGACAACAACCCAGAGAACCAACCAAAACCAGGAAACTACTACGGAATGGTTTACCACGCAGGATACGTAGTACCAGTATTACTTGGTCTATTCTTAATGGTATGGGTATTTTCAATCGAGCGTCTTATCGTTATCGGTAAAGCGTCTGGAACTGGAAACGTAGGTAACTTTGTAAGAAAAGTACAAGGTTTATTGAGATCAGGAAACATTGATAGCGCTATTCAAGAGTGTGACAAACAAAAAGGTTCTGTTGCAAACGTAATCAAAGCTGGTCTTTTAAAATATAAAGATGTTGAAGCACATCCAGGATTAGATACAGAAAAATCTGTATTGGCTATCCAAAAAGAAATCGAAGAAGCTACTACTTTAGAGATGCCAATGTTAGAGAAAAACTTGACTGTTATCGCTACATTAGTTTCTATCGGTACATTGACTGGTCTATTAGGTACAGTAACAGGTATGATTAAAGCGTTCTCGGCTTTAGCAACAGGTGGTGCACCAGATTCAGCAAAATTAGCAAACGGTATTTCTGAAGCCTTGATCAACACGGCAACAGGTATCGGTACGTCTACAATCGCGATTATTTTCTACAACATCTTAACTTCTAAGATCGATACATTAACGTACTCTATTGACGAGGCTGGTTTCTCAATCGTACAAACATACGCTGCAAACCACAAATAAGAAGATCCGAAAAAAAAGTTGAACAATTTTTATGCAATGTTCAACCCTTTCGCATCATTATTAAAAAAGAAATAGAGTGTTCACATTAAAGAAGTAAAGAAATGGGAAAAGCAAAAGTAAAAAGAGCCAGCACAACGATCGACATGACGGCGATGTGTGACGTGTCCTTCTTGCTTCTTACATTCTTCGTCTTGACAGCAACAGCACGTCAGCCAGAAGTAATGCCCGTAGACACACCAGCATCCACAACGTTGGATAAATTACCAGATGATAACCTTTCAGTGATCACAGTAGGTAATGGTGGAAAAGTATTTTTTAGCGTTAAGAACCCTGAGGTTCGTAAATTGACCCTAAAGAATATGTCTGCGAAGTATAAAGTTGGCTTCACAGAAGAAGAGTACGAGAAGTTCAAAGCACTAGATGAGTTTGGAGTACCATTCAAGCAATTGCGTGCACTGCTTTCATTGGAAAATGACAAACGTACTTTAGAAGTTCAACCAGGTATCCCAGTGGATAGTACGGAAGAACTTTCAAACGAACTTTATCATTGGACACAGCAAGCTCGCTTGGCAACAGTTGAATTCAACCGTGACCAAGAAGGCAAGGTGAGAAACTGGGTAGATCCAGGAGCAATGAAAGTAGCGATCAAAGCAGATGCTGAAGAGAAGTACGCAGTAATGAATTTGATTATCGAAACCCTGAGAAACCAAAAACAAAACAAATTCAGTTTTGTTACAGGTTTACGCCAGGAACAATAACAAGATAAAAAATGGCAGAATTAAATCAAGACTCCGGTGGTGGCAAAAAAGGTGGCAAAGTAAGGTCGAAGAAAAACGGGGGACGCGTAGACTTAACCGCGATGGTGGATCTAGCATTCCTTCTGATCACATTCTTCATGCTTACAACTTCCTTGAACAAGCCTCAAGCAATGGATGTTAACATGCCTGACAAAAATAAAGACAAAAACGAACTGAACCCTGAGATCGAAATCGCAGACAACCGTTCAATCACTTTATTGTTAGGATCAGATGATAAAATTGCTTGGTATTACGGACAATTGGCAAATCCTATCTCTGCACCAGCAGTAGTTGACTACAGCAAAGAAGGAATCAGAAAAATCGTTTTGGAGAAAAAAGCGCAGGTTCCTCAGGTGTCAGGTGGTAAAGACCTAATCGTCGTAATCCGTCCAAGTGATAGGTCTGTACAACGTAACCTCGTTGACATACTAGATGAAATGAAAATCACTGATGTGAAACGCTTTATGATTTCCAAGATCAAACCTGAAGAAGTTGAGGTTTTGAAAACAAACGGAATCTATAACGAATAATCCATCAGATAAAAAGGAAAAAAATGATCGGTTCAAAATTAGATTTATTTAAGAAAGAATGGCTAGATGTCGTTTTTGAGAATAGAAATAAAGACTATGGAGCATATGCATTGCGTAAATACGCACCGATTGCTACCAATATCGCTCTGTTCTCAGTATCGGCAGTAGTCTTGGCTTTCGTGGCTATCAAAGCCTTCGATATAAAGCTTTTTCCTGAGAAGCCTGTTGAGGAAGTAGTAGAAGTTACTCCAGTTACTTTAGAGGATCTTGAGATCCCTGAACCACCTGAAGAAGAAGAACCACTACCTCAAGAGGAAGAACCTCCTCAACGTATTGCAGAAGAACCACCTGCGGAAGACCTAATCCGTTTCCCAGAACCTAAGGTTGTTGATGCAAGACAAGTAAAAGAAGAGGTCGTTTCTCAAGAAGAAATCAAAGAGAAAAATGCTACTCCAGCGCGTATTACCCTTAAAGGAACGCCAGGTGCATCAGGTGTACCAACTGGAGAGTTCGGACCTAAGAAAGTAGAAGGTGCCATCACAGGTAGTACCAAAGGTACGCCAGATGGAGATCCTAACAAAGTCTATGACTTTGAAGCGGTAGAGGTGCCTGCATCTTACCCAGGTGGTATCAACGCATTCCGTCAATTCGTGTCTACAACACTGCAATATCCACAAGCAGCAATCGATGCTGGTGTAAAAGGAACGATCGAATTGTCATTCGTAATTGACAAAAACGGTGCGCTTTCTGATATTAAAGTGACTAAAGACCTTTCTTACGGAACAGGACAAGCAGCAATCACAGCATTGAAGAAATCAAAGAAATGGTCACCAGCAATCCAAAATGGTCGCCCGGTTCCAGTTCGCTATTCATTGCCTATTCGCTTAGACTTGTCAAATATGTAATTCGATATGTCGAATCATTCAACAAGAAATAATTTTAGACAGAAATCGCCCACACAGCGATTTCTGTCCATTTTAGGACTATTCATGTTCCTCTTTTATTTTGTACTGGGGATCCTGATTATCTTCTGGAACGGCTTTCCAATAGAGATTGACCCTACCTACAAAAAGATCTTCGGAATACTCCTGATCGTATATTCTTTTATGCGATTTGCTAGACTATGGCAAAATAATTTTCGGAACTAAATTAATCCTTTTCGGTATTTAATTATTCTAAGTAATATGAAGCGTTCAATATGGTGTTCATTAGCGATGATGATACTTTTGGCCCTCGTAGTTTCTTGTTCGCAGAACAAAAATAAAGGACAGGAAACCTCAGATACGACAAAAGTAAGCGCTAATGCGGCGAAAGATGATATTCTGACGGGTGAACTCTCGGTTATTGTAGACGAAGCAGCACTGCCACTGATGCTACAGCAAGTGGATGTATTCAAGTCTTCGTACGTCAATTCCAATATTAAGTTGATCCCTCTGCCGGAAAGAGAAGCTATCAATGCCTTGATGCAAGGACAAGCAGACATCGCAATTCTTGCACGCCTGCTGACCAATGAAGAAAATGCAGGCTTCAAAAGCAGAGGAATTTCACCAAGAACCTTCCCAGCATTCTATGATGGTGTGGTTTTTGTAAATAATATTTCAGCAACAGATACTTCAATTGACATTAATGCGTTAACATCAATGTTAAAGGGAGAATCTAAAGACGGCAAGAAGTTAGTTTTCGACAACGTGAACTCTAGCACTTTCCGTACAGTGAAGGAATTGGCAAAATTGGAAAAGGTATCGGGGCAGTCGGTCAAAGCAATGAAAACGTCAAAGGAAGTGATAGAGGAGGTATTGAAAGACGTAAATAGTTTCGGGGTGATGTCCTACGGTCAATATTTAGATTGCGTAAGACAGTTTGGAGAAGAAAATAAAATTCGTATCTTAAGCCTTCAGACTTTGAAGGACGGAGAAAGCATAGGATATTTTAAGCCCTCTCAAACCACTTTTGCTACCGATGAATACGCATTGAAGAATGAATTTCAAGTGCTAAATTATCAGCCGAATTTGGGATTGGGAATTGGATTTTCTGCATTTATGACAGGAGACCGTGGGCAGAGAATTGTTCTGAAATATGGCCTGTTGCCAGTGACCATGCCCGGAAGAGAAATTATAATTAGAGAAGACAACATAAATTAGTTTATAACAAAGAGTAAATAACAGATTATGACAAACAGCAAATTATTTTTAAGCCTTTTAGTTGCAGGGGCTGTTGCTACAGGAACAGCTCAAGCTCAAAGTTTAAAGGATGCTAAGGCTGCAATTCAAGCTGAACAATATGACAAAGCTAAAGCTATGTTGCAGAATTTAGTTCAGAAGAAGGCAAAAGATGGTGAGAATTATTTTTATCTAGGAAGAATCCACTTGATCAACGATAAAATTGACTCTGCTCAAATCGTTTTCCAAGAAGGTGTAACAAATGCTCCTAAAGAAAAATTGAATACTGTAGGTCTTGGTATCGTTGACCTAGAAAAAGGCGATGTAGCTGCAGCAGAGACAAAATTCGCTACAGCAGCACAAGGTGTGGGCAAAAAAGAATATGAAGTACCTTACTATATCGGTAGAGGATACATCGATGCTCCAAAACCTGACTATAAAAAAGCAGTTGAATATTTAACGAAAGCTAAAGAACTGAATGCTAAAGATCCTATGATCCCTACAGCATTAGGTGATGCTTATGCTGGTTTGCGTGAAAGTAGCCCTGCATACGTAGCATACCGTGATGCTTTGGCACTAGATGAAAAATTATTGGCTCCAAAAATCGGTCAAGCTATTATCTCGAGAAGAGCACAAGCTTATGACGTCGTATTGGAACAATTAACAACATTGGCAGGTGAAAACCCTGAGTACGGTCCAATCTACCGTGAGTTGGCTGAGACATACTACTTGTCCTCTATCAAAGCTCCAGAAGAACAATACCGTGAAATCAACCAAAAAGCAGTAGACAACTATAAAAAATACTTGTCACTGACTGGTGATGCTTCAACTGACGCTAAAGTACGTTACGCTGACTTCTTGGTATATTCTGGTAACTATGACGAATTGAAAACCGTAGCTCAAGAATTATCAACTGTAGAAGGTGTAGATGCTAAAGTATACCGTTACTTAGGTTATATCTCTTTCTTGCAAGATAAAGACTACGCAAAATCATTGGAGTATATGACTACCTTGTTCAGCAAAGTTGACACTGCACGATTGATCGGTCGTGACTACTTGTACGCTGGTCTAGCAAATATCATCGCTGGTGACGCTGCTAAAGGAGCTGAGTACCTGAAAGTTGCAGAAACAAAACAAACTGAAGACGAGAACTACGATGAGGAAATCTCAGAAACAGCTTTCGAATACTTCAAGAATGGTGAGAACGAAATCGCTGCTAAGATCTTTACGATCCCTGCTAGCAATGACAGCTCTGACTATTTCTATGACTCAAACTTCTACTTAGGGCAGATAGAGTATGGTATCGGTTCGAAATTAGTAACTGTTCCTGAAGGAACTGAATTGACTCCTGAAGAAGTAGCTGCAAAGATGACTGAAGCAAAACCACACTTGGAGGCTGCAGTGAAATCATTGGGTATCGTAGGTGACGCAACTAAAAAAGAAGTGGTTGACAAATACAAAATCCCTGCATTGTACTACAAAGGATTGACAGAATTAGCATTGGACAACGTAATGTACGATCCAGAAAATGCTAAAGGTATCTTCGTAGATTCATTCACTAAGTTATTGGCTGCAATCTCAGCTTCAGGTAAAGCAGAAGAAGAAGCTAACAAAACTTATGCTGCAGATGCACATAACTACATCGGTTACTTCGCTTACCTAAAAGGTGACAACGCTAAAGCTAAAGCTGAATTCGCTGAAACTTTGAAATTGAAACCAGAAGATCCTTTCGCTACTCAAATGGTGGAGGCAGTTAAATAAGACAGTAGACAATAGACATTAGAATCTGAATAGTCTATATAAAAACAAAAGGTCTGAAGCCAAGCTTCAGACCTTTTGTTTTTATATATGGATAATATTTTGCCAATTTAACGAACGACATTGGCATTGCAGTGTCCCCACCAGTCAGAACAAGGCGTTTAATTATAGTTAGTGGCTGGTGAGGAAACGGACCGCGGCTTGGTGATTTGCTCATGGACAAACCTATACTCTCTGGCTTCGGCATTGCTGGCAATACTCAGGGGCCGCTTCCGGTGGCTAATAGCGGAGCCGAAGCTCGCGTTTCTACGGACCTAGTAAAATTTCACCTTTCTATCTCAAATCTCACATCCCACATCTACCTTGCCCCTTGTTTTTCTCTTTTGCCTTATGTCTACCCTACATCACATCTATTTATAATGATTCAAAATAACAAATACCAACCTTATAGTAATCCAGCTCTCTTTTTTTATTGACATATTTTGTTATTTTTGTTAGACTACTAATAGCAATAAACTAAAGATATGGATGGATTAGCTGGGCAAAGTGCGCCCATAGATTATATTCCTATATTAATTCAATTGGCTGTGGCCATGGGATTTGGTGTTACAACGATTATTGGAACCCACCTTATTGGTCCAAAAGTGCGTACAGAGAACAAACTGGGGGCTTTTGAATCCGGAGTTGAAGTTGTCGGAAACGCTAGACAGCCCTTTTCAATCAAATATTTCTTGGTTGCTATCTTGTTCGTGATCTTCGATATTGAGGTCATCTTTATGTATCCGTGGGCCGTGAATTTCAGGGAATTCGGAATGCAGGGATTGATTGAGATGTTCGTCTTCATGGGATTATTGCTTTTAGGGTTTATTTATATCATTAAAAAGAAAGCATTAGACTGGGATTAACCTATTGGTTTTTGCCGGTTTGATCTCGCAAATAATTTAGAGATGAGCAATATTACCTTATCAGATGCGCCTCCAGGTGTAGAGGGAGCGGGATTCTTTGCAACAACGTTGGATAAAGCCATCGGACTAGCGCGTGCTAATTCGCTATGGCCTCTGCCGTTTGCAACATCCTGCTGTGGAATTGAGTTTATGGCGACCATGGGGTCGACCTATGATTTGGCAAGGTTCGGTGCTGAGAGACCTAGTTTCTCCCCAAGACAAGCAGATATGTTGCTTGTAATGGGAACGATTGCAAAGAAAATGGCGCCTGTATTGAAGCAAGTATACGTACAGATGGCAGAACCCCGCTGGGTAATTGCCGTAGGTGCATGTGCCTCCAGTGGCGGTATTTTCGATACCTATTCCGTGTTACAAGGGATCGATGAAATCATACCAGTAGATGTGTATGTTCCTGGCTGCCCACCACGACCAGAAGCAATTCTGGACGGTGTGCTCAGGCTGCAGGACATCGTGAAAAACGAATCATTGAACAGAAGAAATACGCCAGAATATAAAGCGTTATTGGAAAAGTACGGAATCTTAACAGACAATGGATAAGTTGACTAATCAAGCGGTTATCGAAAAGCTGAGAACAGAATTCGGCGATAAAGTAACCCATATATCAGAACCTAAAGGACTGCTTACAGTCGAAACAGATACGGAAAATATTATTGATCTGCTGTCAAGCATCAAAACAGATGAATCCATGCAATTTATCTATTTGACAGATATTACAGCGGTACACTACCCGGAAAGGGAAAAACCTTTTGCCGTAGTTTATCATGTACATAGCTTGGTCCATAATGTCCGTATACGTATCAAGGTGTTCTTGGAAAAGGAAAACCCATCTATTCCTACAGCAACAGTGCTATGGAACGGAGCAAACTGGATGGAACGCGAAACCTACGATTTCTTTGGAATCAACTTCGAAGGTCATCCTGATCTGAGAAGAATCCTCAACATGGATAATCTTGGCGTATTCCCAATGCGTAAAGAATACCCATTGGAAGATCCTAACCGTGTGGATAAGAAAGACTTTTATTTTGGTCGATAAGATAGGACAATCATGAGCAAATCTATTTCGAAAATATCACATAATGCACCTGTCTTTGAGGACAATGACCCTCAGGATGAGTTGATAACCCTCAATATTGGACCTACGCACCCTGCTACCCACGGTGTATTCCAAAATGTAGTCCAAATTGATGGTGAACGTATCGTCAGTGGTGTCTCTACCATTGGCTATATCCACCGTGCATTTGAAAAAATCGCAGAACATAGACCCTTCTATCAAATTACGCCCCTGACGGATCGTTTGAACTACTGTTCATCACCGATCAACAATATCGGTTGGTACCTGACGGTTGAGAAACTGTTGGATATCGAGATTCCAAAACGTGTACAATATATGCGCGTTATTGTTATGGAGCTGGCAAGGATAGCCGACCATATTATCTGTAATGGTATCCTTGGGGTAGATACAGGAGCGTTCTCGGGATTCCTTTATGTGATGCAGGAGCGTGAGTTTATCTATGAAATATATGAAGAGATCTGTGGTGCACGTCTGACAACCAATATCGGTAGAATTGGTGGTTTTGAGCGTGATTTCAATGATATTGCCTTTGCAAAGATCCGTGAGTTCTTGGTAAGATTCCCTCCTGTGTTAAAGGAGTTCCAAGAGTTATTTGACCGTAATAGAATCTTTATCGAGCGTACTTCGAATGTGGCGGCAGTAACAGCAGAGGAAGCTCTGAGCTATAGCTGGTCAGGTCCGATTTTGCGCGCAACGGGTGTTGACTATGATGTAAGGGCGCACAATCCTTACTGCTCATACGAGGAATTTGATTTTGATGTTCCGGTTGGTACCAATGGGGATGTGTATGATCGATTTATGGTGAGAAATGAGGAGATGTGGCAATCCCTTCGCATCATCGAACAGGCGCTTGAAAAAATAGAAAAAGAACCTAAAGGTGTGTTCCACGCCGATGTTCCAGAATATTACCTGCCTCCAAAAGAACAGGTATATACCAATATGGAAGCATTGATCTATCACTTTAAGATCGTGATGGGCGAGTGGGATGCCCCTAAGGAAGAAGTATATGCTTCGGTTGAGGGAGCAAATGGTGAATTAGGTTTCTACCTGATCAACGATGGGGGCAGAAGCCCTTACCGCTTGCATTTCAGAAGGCCATCATTCATCAATTATCAGATGTTTGCACCGATGAGCAGCGGTATGTTGATCTCGGATGCCATCATCAATATGAGTAGTTTAAACGTAATAGCAGGTGAATTAGATGCTTAGTGTTAAAGAAAATATGATTGTCGATTTCTCGGCAGATCTTTTGGGGAAATTCTCCGAAGTAGTAAGTCGTTATCCTGAGGGCAAGCAGAAGTCAGCATTATTGCCGATTCTACATTTGGTTCAGGCAGAATACGGCTGGTTGAGCGTCGATGCTATGGAAAAGGTTGCATCCTTTCTGAGCATTGAGCCTATCGAAGTATTTGAAGTAGCGACTTTTTATACCATGTATTTTTTGCAGCCACAAGCGAAGTATGTACTTGAGGTTTGCCGTACAGGACCATGTTGCCTGGTAGGAGCGGAGAAGATCATGGCACATCTGGAAGATAGATTAGGCGTTAAGGAAGGTGAGGCGACGGCGGATGGTCTGTTTTCTTGGCGTGGTGTAGAATGTTTGGCAGCATGTGGATACGGACCTGTTTTACAGATCGGTCCAAGTTATACATTCTATGAGAATCTTACTCCAGAGAGTGTGGACACATTAATCAGTGATTTAAAGGAAAAATCAAAAAGCGAGGCTTAGTAATATGGGACGTAAGTTATTATTAGAACATATCAATGTGCCGGGCATCAATACCTTCGCTGTCTATCGTGAGAAGGGTGGCTATCGGTCAGTTGAAAAGGCCTTGAAGACCATGTCTCCGGAAGACGTAGTCGAGGAGGTTAAGAAATCAGGTTTGAGAGGTCGTGGTGGAGCAGGATTCCCAACAGGGATGAAATGGAGTTTCTTGGCCAAGCCTGAGGGTGTCCTTCGCTATTTGGTGTGCAATGGAGATGAGTCAGAGCCTGGTACCTTCAAGGACCGTTATCTGATGACTTATATTCCGCATGCATTGATTGAAGGAATGATTGTTTCCAGCTATGCACTTGGAGCACATACATCCTATATCTATATCCGTGGGGAAATGATGCCTCAGATTCGGATTATGGAAAAGGCCATCGAAGAAGCTAAAGCTGCCGGATTTTTAGGCAAGAACATCTTAGGGACAGGTTATGACCTAGAGATTTTCGTTCAGCCGGGTGGTGGAGCTTACATCTGTGGTGAAGAGACCGCCTTATTGGAATCATTGGAAGGAAAAAGAGGAAACCCAAGGATAAAACCGCCATTCCCTGCTGTAGCAGGATTGTATGGCTGTCCGACGGTTGTAAATAACGTAGAGTCGATTGCCGCAACAGTACCTATCGTCAATGATGGCGGTGAGGAGTATGCGAAAATCGGTATCGAAAGAAGTACAGGGACAAAGTTGATCTCCGCATCAGGGAACATAGCAAAACCTGGAGTTTATGAGATCGAAATGGGCCTTCCCGTTGAGGAATTTATCTTCTCAGAAGAATATTGTGGTGGCATGGCGAATGGAAAGCGTCTGAAGGCTGTGGTGGCCGGCGGGTCATCCGTTCCTATTTTGCCTGCAAACCTGATTGTTAAGACCATGCAAGGAAACCCACGCCTAATGACCTATGAGTCCTTGGCAGACGGTGGATTTGTAAGTGGTACCGCTATGGGATCAGGTGGTTTCATCGTATTTGATGAAGACCAATGTATTGTACGGAATACCTTGAATTATACCCGTTTTTATAGACATGAGAGTTGTGGACAATGTTCACCATGTCGCGAAGGAACAGGATGGATGGAAAAGATCCTAGAAAAGATTGAGTATGGCAGGGGTGATATGTCGGACATTGACTTATTATGGCAGGTTCAACAGAAGATTGAAGGAAATACGATCTGTCCTTTGGGTGATGCGGCAGCATGGCCCGTGGCGGCAGCAATCCGCCATTTCAGGGATGAGTTTGAATGGCATATCCTAAATCCTCAAGAAGCAATGCAAAGAAACTACGGTTTAGGACATTATGCAGATCCCCTAGTTCCAGTAACGGAATAAAGGATTTATTTAGAAAGAGCGACAATGGCAGAAGAAGTTCAAAATTTTAAAGTTACAATAGACGGAATAACAGTTGAAGTTGCTCCGGGTACTACGATATTAAACGCTGCAAGGCAGATAGGTGGTGATATTGTGCCACCGGCAATGTGCTATTACTCCAAGCTGGAAGGAACTGGTGGAAAGTGTAGAACCTGCTTGGTAAAAGTGAGCAAAGGATCAGAAAAAGACCCTAGACCGATGCCCAAGTTGGTAGCATCCTGCAGAACAACCGTCATGGATGGAATGGAAGTGCTCAACATCACCTCGCCAGAGGTGGTAGACGCCAGAAAAGCAGTAGTGGAAATGTTGTTGATCAACCACCCCTTGGATTGCCCTGTGTGTGACCAAGCCGGAGAATGTAAACTTCAGGACCTGAGTTATGAACACGGAGCAGACAAAACAAGATATGAATTCGAAAGACGTACCTTCGAAAGAATAGACATCGGCGAAAAGATCCAACTGCATATGAACCGTTGTATCCTTTGCTACCGCTGTGTATATGTTGCTAATCAGCTGACCAACAAAAGAGAACATGGCGTTCTATTCCGCGGAGATCATGCTGAGATTTCAACGTACATACATGAAGCTTTGGATCATGATTTTATTGGGAACGTCATTGATGTATGCCCAGTAGGAGCATTGACAGACAAAACTTTTAGGTTCAAAAACAGGGTTTGGTTTACCAAACCAGTGAATGCTCACCGTGACTGTCCTAAATGTTCAGGGAAAGTGACATTATGGTATAAAGGGCCAGATGTAATCCGTGTAACAGGACGCAAGGATGAACACAATGAAGTCGAAGATTTTATCTGTGATACTTGTAGGTTTGAAACCAAACGAACTGACGATTGGAACTTAGAAGAACCTACAAAAATCAGCGATCAATCCGTGATTTCATCGAATCATTACCTGCGTTTCGATCCGCCAAGCGTAATTAAGGACAATCCTGTTTTAAAGGAGGCGAATGTGGAACAGTTAGCAAGATCTGAAAAATTAAAATAGAAATAGGGAAGATGGAAACGGCCTTTATTTTAGAGAAATTAATCTTAGTAGTAATCATTTTTGTGATCACCTTGGTCATAGCGATGTATTCTACTTTGGCAGAAAGAAAGATTGCAGGGTTTATGCAGGACCGTTATGGTCCTGACCGTGCCGGTCTATTCGGAATATTACAACCCCTGTGTGATGGTGGAAAATTCTTCTTTAAGGAAGAGATTATTCCTGCCGGGGCACATAAAACCTTGTTTATATTAGGTCCTACGATCGCAATCATAACAGCTTGTATCAGTTCGGCTGTTATTCCTTGGGGTCAGACCCTGACAATAGGTGACCAAGCGATCAAATTGCAGGTTGCCGATGTCAATATTGGTGTTCTCTATATTTTTGGGGTCATCGCCCTTGGGGTATATGGAATCATGTTGGGAGGATGGGCTTCCAACAATAAATTCTCGCTGATGGGTGCAATCCGTGCAGCATCACAGAGTATCAGTTACGAAATCGCAATGGGATTGTCGCTGATTGCTTTGTTGATGGTTACAGGTACCCTTTCCATCGGTGAGATCGTAGCACAGCAATCTGGTTTCGTCAATTGGAATATTTGGGTTCAGCCTTTGGGCTTCCTGATCTTTATGACCTGTGCATTCGCAGAATGTAACCGCGTGCCGTTTGACTTGCCAGAATGTGAAACTGAACTAGTCGGTGGTTACCATACAGAGTATTCGTCCATGAAATTGGGCCTTTATATGTTCTCTGAATATATCAATATGTTTGTTTCATCATCCTTGATGGCAGCCCTGTACTTTGGAGGATATAATTTTCCATTTATGTATGACCTCGGACTGTCAGAAAATTGGATTACAATCATTGGAGTATTGGTATTCTTCCTGAAAATATTTGCTTTTATATTTTTCTTTATGTGGGTTAGATGGACCTTGCCAAGGTTCAGATATGATCAATTGATGAACTTAGGTTGGAAAATGTTGATCCCATTGGCCATTGCAAATATTGTATTGACAGGAATCATTACCATAGTTAAAGATACTTACTTTTAATAGGGAGGGAAATGCAGTCGTTATCAAATAGAAAAAAAGTATTAGAACAGAAACCGATGAGCTTTTGGGAGCGTATTTATTTACCTGCCATTGCCAAAGGTCTTTCGATCACTATAAAACACTTTTTCAAGAAAATTCCTACGGTGAAATATCCTGAGGAGATCAGGCCTTATTCGAAGAATTTCAGGGGTCAACATTCATTGAAGCGTGATGAACAAGGCAGAGAGCGTTGTACAGCTTGTGGCCTATGTGCTTTGTCCTGTCCGGCGGAGGCAATTACCATGACTGCCGCAGAACGTAAAAAAGGAGAAGAAAACCTGTATAGAGAAGAGAAGTACGCTGTAGTTTATGAAATCAATATGCTACGTTGTATATTCTGTGGTCTATGTGAGGAAGCTTGTCCTAAGGAAGCGATCTATTTGGACGGCAAGCATGTTACCGCAGATTACTTGCGCAAAGATTTTATTTATGGGAAAGACAAATTGTTGGAACCAAAGTTTGATATCACGAAATTATCTCAAAATCAGCAAGCTTAAACTATGACCATATTTTATTTTGTAGCGTTTCTATCGATCTTCTTTGCGTTGATGACCATCTTCACAAAGAACCCCGTGCATAGTGTACTCTACCTCGTAATTACATTTTTCACCTTTACGGTTCATTATATCCTGCTGAATGCGCAGTTTTTGGCGGTTGTGAATTTTATCGTCTACATGGGGGCCATTATGGTTCTATTCCTGTTTGTGCTGATGCTTTTGAACCTCAACAAAGATACCGAACCGATGAAATCCCATCTTGTAAAATTCATGGGTGCGATCGCCGGGATGTGTCTATTGGCAACTTTATTGGGTGCATTTAGAGTATTGGAGACCAATAATGAGTTTGTAAAGGCTTCTGAAGACCTTGGTCTGGTAAAGAACCTGGGAAAAGTATTGTTTAAGGATTTTCTGCTTCCATTCGAACTGTCCTCAATTCTGTTGTTGACAGCGATGGTAGGAGCAGTTTTATTGGCTAAGAAAGAAACACGAGCGAAACAAAATGGGTAATCTGATAGAAAATATGCAGGGTATTCCCCTGAATCATTATTTGATATTCTGCAGCATCATTTTCGTAATTGGTGTAATCGGAGTATTAATTCGCCGTAATGTCATCATCATCATGATGTCGATCGAGCTGATGCTGAATTCTGTGAATTTATTGCTGGCAGCGTTTTCGGCATATAGAGGTGACCCGAGCGGGCAAGTGTTTGTGTTTTTTATTATGGCACTGGCAGCAGCGGAAGTTGCAGTCGGACTCGCCATTATAATTATGGTTTATAGAAATACCAAATCAGTGGATATTGATTCCCTGAATAAGCTGAGGTGGTAAGAATTAGAATTTAAGAGAGAACTAGATATGAAAGAATTCATTTGGATGCTCCCATTAATTCCTTTGTTAGGATTTCTGATGATTGGTCTGCTCCGCAAGAGCGCGCCAAAACCATTGATCTCCATCATTGGATGTGGTACAATCCTGATTTCGTTTTTACTAAGCTGCGGTATTTTCAAGGAAGTATATGATGCACGCCAAGCCGGTGGAGATGGTATAATTTATCAAGAGGTATTCAATTGGTTTACCGTAGGAACATTTAACTTCAATATAAGTTTCTTGGTCGACCCATTGAGCTCAATCATGTTGTTGATCATTACCGGCGTGGGATTCTTGATCCACCTCTACTCAGTAGGGTATATGGCACATGATGAAGGATATGGCAAGTACTTTTCTTATCTCAATCTATTTATCTTCTTTATGCTCTTGTTAGTGCTAGGTTCGAATTACCTAGTGATGTTCATCGGCTGGGAAGGTGTAGGTTTATGTTCGTATTTGTTGATTGGATTTTGGTTCAAGAACAGCAACTATGGCAAGGCTGCTAAGAAAGCATTTGTCATGAACAGAATCGGTGATCTGGGATTCTTGATCGCGATGTTCTTTATATTGGCAAATTTTGGATCCTTGGAATTCAATACGGTTTTCGCCGGTGCCGGACAATTGGCAATGGGTGATACCACATTATTGATCATAACCTTATTGTTATTTGTTGCTGCAACAGGTAAGTCAGCACAGATTCCGTTGTTCACCTGGCTTCCAGATGCCATGGCAGGCCCAACACCTGTATCGGCATTGATCCACGCAGCAACGATGGTTACAGCAGGGATCTATATGATCGCACGCTCTAATATCATGTTCTCATTGTCTCCTGTAACTATGCAAATTATTGCAATCATAGGTGTGGCAACTGCTTTAATCGCAGCATTTATTGCAATTACTCAAAACGACATCAAAAAAGTCCTAGCATACTCTACCGTATCGCAATTAGGATATATGTTCCTGGGATTGGGAGTAGGTGCCTTCACTGGTGCTTTCTTCCATGTATTGACACATGCATTCTTTAAGGCTTTATTGTTCCTGGGTGCCGGATCGGTTATCCATGCCATGAGCGATGAACAAGATATGCGTTCGATGGGTGGTCTCAAGAAATATCTGCCAATTACTTACGCAACGATGTTAGTGGGAACCATTGCTATTGCGGGTATTCCACCATTGTCAGGGTTCTTCTCTAAGGATGAAATCTTGGCTCATGCTTTTGTTTCAAGCCCTGTATTCTGGGTATTGGGATTCTTAGGAGCGTTGTGTACGGCATTTTATATGTTTAGGTTGTTATATATGACCTTTTTCGTAGAATTTCGTGGTACCGAAAACCAAAAGCATCACCTACATGAATCTCCTGTTCAAATGACTATACCTCTGATTGTATTGGCAGTTTTATCTGTTGTTGGAGGAGTGATCAATTTACCGGAAGCATTGCATGGGGGCACTTGGCTGGCAAACTTCCTGAGCCCTGTCTTTGCACAGACCAACCAAGTGGTGGAGCCTTTCCATCTATCGCACAGCACAGAATACGTGCTAATGGGGGCCTCTGCATTAGGAGCAATTATCATGGCCTTTATAGCTTATAATAAATACGTGAAGAAATCTGAAATCCCTCAGGGTGATGGAGCATCAGAAGAAAGCGGACTTTATAAATTGTCATATAATAAATTATATATCGATGAATTGTATGATACGCTATTTGTACGCCCTTTGAACAGCCTTTCCAAATTCTTGCACTCCGTAGTTGAGAAAGCAGGTATAGATGGGCTTATCAATGGCATTGGGGATCTCTTTGTCTCTTCGGGAAAAGGAATTCGCCAATTACAGAGCGGAAATGTGGGATTTTATATTTTTATGATGGTAATTGGTGTTATTGCCTTCATGCTTTATGGATTATTTACAATCTAGATCAGAATTTAGGAATCAATGGACAACCTTTTTATACTGCTAATATTACCTGCAATAAGTGCTATCATCTTAGCCTTTATCAAAACAAGCTCTGCAAAATGGGCAGCTTTGGTATTGTCACTTATTCAATTGGGTCTAACCCTTCCTTTCATCTGTAATTTTGTGCCAGATGCCAGTATCCAATTTTCACAATCCTGGAACTGGATCTCCAGTTTAGGGATTCAATTTCAAATTGGTCTCGATGGTATCAGCCTACCGATGCTGATCTTGACAAATGGTCTTATCCCATTAATCATACTTGCAAGCTTTGGCCATCAACAAAAGGGTGGTTTCTATGGCCTTGTGTCTTTTATGCAAGCCGGCCTTGTCTTGGTATTTATCTCATTGGACGCTTTTTCATTCTATATGGGATGGGAAGCAGCATTAATTCCGATTTATTTTATCTGTGCCCTTTGGGGAGAAGGCAACCGAATCAGTATTAACCTTAAGTTTTTTGTATATACATTCTTCGGTAGTTTATTGATGTTGATCGCTATTGTCTATCTCTATCAACAAACTGGTGGCCGAGATATGTCATGGGCAACATTGACCAAACTGGATTTGACTGTCGGTGCCCAAAACTGGGTGTTCTGGGCTTTCTTTATAGCCTTTGCAATAAAAATCCCTCTTTTTCCATTGCATTCTTGGCAACCTGATACCTATACACATGCACCATCAACAGGAACGATGCTGCTGTCAGGTATTATGCTAAAGATGGGACTTTTTGGTTTATTGCGCTGGTTGCTGCCATTAACTCCTGAAGCCGTATTGCGTTATGGTCATATTGCTTTGATAATGGGCTTGATCGGCGTGGTCTATGGATCTATCATCGCGTTTAAAATGAAAGACGCCAAGAGATTGATCGCCTATTCTTCTATTGCTCACGTTGGCCTTATTGCTGCCGGCATCTTCTCCTTGACACAAGAAGGGATCCAAGGGGCAATCCTGCAAATGATAAACCACGGTATTTCTGTAGTAGGACTGTTCTTCGCAATTGATATTATCCAACAAAGAACGGGAACTCGAAACCTAGATGAGCTGGGGGGCTTGGCAAGTAATATGCCTATCTTGGCCATTACTTTCCTGATCATCATTATGGGTGCTGTAGGACTTCCGTTGACCAATGGTTTTATTGGAGAATTCTTGTTGTTGAAAGGTATCTTCTCAGGATCCGATAATGGGGTGTGGTATGCCGTGATAGGTGGTACTACCTTAATATTGGGTGCAGTTTATATGCTTCGCCTCTTTCAAAAAACAATGTTGGGACAAATCAATGATAGCCATGTTCATGTAGCTGATATCAAAGGCTATGAGGTAGTAGTCCTTTCAATTATAGTTATCCTGATCATCTTGATCGGTGTATTGCCTAATGGTCTATTGCACCTTTCTGAAGCATCAGTTTCACAATTATTACAACAGATTAAATAGAACAAGTTTATAGATATTATGGGTGCGATTATTACGCTTTCTTTGTTAGGTATACTTATTTTGTATTTAGGGCTCTATAAAGCAAAAAATGCATTATTACCTGTTAGCATATTAGGCTTGTTACTTGCCTTGGGTTATGAAGTTTATTATTGGAATATGGAAGCAGTGCCTCTCTATAAAGGGATGGTAATCCTTGACCATTTCTCCCTTTCGTTTTCTATCCTATGCCTGGCATTGACCATTTTGATTTTATTGTTGTCGAAAGAATACTTCAAGGCAATCTCCGACAATATCGCTGAATATTACACCTTGATATTATTCTCTTTGACCGGAGCATTATTGGTATGTTCATACCATAATTTTGCGATGTTGTTTATTGGTCTGGAAATTATGTCAGTAGCACTTTATATCCTCGCCGGTATCCGTCGAAATGATAAAGCTTCAAATGAAGCCTCCCTGAAATATTTCTTGATGGGAGCCTTTTCAACAGGGTTCTTATTGTTCGGAATAACATTGCTATATGGCTCCACAGGTTCATTTGACCTGGCTGCCATCAAACAATATATCATTGATAACCCTACCGGAATATCACCGATGTTCTATGGTGGGATCTTATTGTTATTGGTAGGTCTATGTTTCAAGGTTGGTGCTGCACCTTTCCACTTCTGGACTCCAGATGTATATGATGGGTCGCCAATTCTGGTAACAACCTTTATGAGTACGGTCGTAAAGATTGCTTCATTTGCAGGTTTCCTGAAATTGTTCAGTACAGTTTTGGTTCCATTAAATGAATTCTGGACTCCAGTATTACTGACAGTTGTTATTATTACACTGTTTATTGGAAATGTAACGGCACTGATGCAAACAAGCTTTAAACGGATGTTGGCATACTCGAGTATTTCACATGCTGGTTATATGTTGTTTGCAATCCTGTCAATAGGACCAAATTCAGCATCAGGAATATTGACTTATTCAGCTGCATACGGTTTGGCATCCATTGTTGCTTTCGGAGCATTGATCTTAGTGAAACGACAAATAGGTTCTGACCATTTCGAATCTTTCAATGGACTTGGCAAAAGAAACCCTTGGTTGGCATTTGCTGTTACCGTCGCGATGCTTTCCCTGGCAGGTATTCCTTTGACAGCAGGATTTATCGGAAAGTTCATGATGTTCTCCAATGTTATGAACGACTACCATACCGTGCTTTTAATCCTGGCAGCAATCAATGCAGCAGTTGGGGTTTATTATTATCTGCGCGTGGTTGTCCATATGTATTTCATGAATTCTAAAGAAGATCATACAGTAGCTACGCCTGTGAATTTCCAGGTGGTCTTTGTGATCACTGTGATATTGACGATTGTGCTGGGCGTTTATCCAGACTTTTTATTGGTGCTGCGGTAGACGCCCTTCGGCTCGGTCCCTGAGCGGAGCCGAAGGACCCGAACCGAAGCCAGAGAACGAAGCACAGCCAAGAAGCCGTGGTCGGTGTCCCCACAGACCACTATTTTTTGAAGCATCTACAAAGGCAAATATTTTGGATCCGTCCCTGTACATTCAATAATCCCTTGAAGCAAACTCTGCCATACTACCTTGAAAAAAGGGTGATTTGGATTTCGCTCATAATCAACCTGAGCAACATGATACTTCCCATTCGCATCGGGATTGCTGTCATTGATAAAGAATTTGTTTGCTATAAAAGAAAGAATCCCTTTCTTACCAGGTCCCTTTTCTGGATGCTTCAATACATCAACCTTCAGGTGGTTGTAGTCAAACGTGAACTTCCCCCAATTCTTCACATCATTGCCATGCATATCAAAAGTAATCTTTTCAATATTTCCATCAGCCAATCTAATATTCAATAGCGGTTCCAAAATCCGGTTGTACGCAGCTACTTTCATAGCCGTCAATCCCCCTTTATAAGAATGATTGCCAGCCTTGCTGAGCATGTCAAAAGTGAAAAACGCACTCAACCGACCTTCCCCATAAATATTGCCCACCAAGTCTGCCGTCATATTCTTGTTTCTGCGCAAAACAGTTGTATCGTTGCTGACATTCTTCAATGTCCCCCTGATATTTTTGAACTCTATTTTTCCTTCCCTAAAGTACTTATCGCTGATCTGTGCATAACTGAGGTCTATGCCACTTACTTTTACCGCCTTTACAGAAAATCGCAAGCCTACCTTCATCAGCTGTTGGGCTGGCGATTGACCCACCTTGGACACGTTCTCCAATTGGTAGCGTTTGTCCTTGGAAAGATCAAAAACTCCACCGACAACATGAGCACTATCGGCCTCAAATAATTTTTCTGCCAATAGTTTCTGCAAATTTATGCCTGTAATCCATGTTGAATCCAGGTCCAGTTCTATCCTTGGTTTGTTCAGTTTGTCCTGTTTTGCAAAAGCCTCCAAGCTCAATGTAGGCTGCAAGCTCAACTTGGAAATCTGTGCATTCCGATTTTTTGAGCTGAACTTTAGGTCTTTGAAGCTAAATGTATAGGGTGCCCCCTCCAAATTGGTCTTGAACCCCGGAATGTGCAATGAAATATCCTTGGAATACAGAAACCTCGTGCTGTCATTGCCCGAATGTTCATCAATCAGAAAATTGGCAACGGCTAAGTCAACTCCATTCACCTTTTTTGGTTTTGTGCCTTCCTTGTTTAGGTCCTCAAGTTCCAAATCAATGCCATTCGCCCGAAACTTATCTACTCCCAATGACTTAAAACGATCTTTGATCATAGCATAAGGGTCTTTTTCTTCCTTTTTATCTTTGTTATATGGCCTATCCCGAAGTAGAACCTTCGCTTTCAAGGAATCCAAAGCAATGGTTCCGATATCTATCTTCTTATTGACCAATATCCCCCATACACTGACACCACTAATCGCCAAACGATCCGCTCTAGCTTCAAACCTAGTATTGGGTACTTTTTTGGCGCTATCCAACTTTATATATGCGGTACTGTCATTTTTGAGAAGAATGTCTTTGAGTGTAAGGTTACCACCCGCGATATCTAAGTCCAGGTCACTGTACTCAATAGTGTAAAGTCCTTCGGAGGATTTGGTGATTCCTTCCTTCAGCTTCTTGTCCAACATGGGTTCCAATTTATAAGAAACAAAATATAGCCCCCCTAATATCAATAAAACGAAGGCGGCAAGGATGCCTACCCAGATTTTCCATCTGTGTGATTTTTGTTTATTATCCATTAGTTAAAGAACAGATAAGGAAAGGGGATTGTTTTGGGACACCAATCATCCATAGATTGGCGGCAACACGACCGCCAAATTGCTGCCAACACAAATGCCATGGTTGGTGTCCCCACCAACCATCCATAGGAAAAATGCCATTTCATGGCATAGGGTGTTACTATAATTGTTACACCCCTACAGGGTTGAGTGGCGTAGGGATATTTTTGGTGGCAGGTGGGAACACCGGCCACGGCTTGAAGCGGCGGTCCCTGCGTTGGTTGAGCGTAGTCGAAACCAGGAGCCGAAGGGGGGTCCCTGAGTGGAGTCGAAGGGCAATCCCGACGCACAATGGCCGCGGCATTTTATCCATTCTGCCGCCACTGAAAATGAGCGGGCTGAAGATTGACAGCCAGTTTGAGAGCGTGAGGGCGATTTTTTGGGGGATAATTTTGCAGCAAGCCGCAAAATTATCCCCCAAAAAATCGCCCCTTTTAAAAAAAGGTGTCTGTCATTCCTGAGCTTTAGCTCAGGAAACTATTTTGGAGCTATAATAGTTACAGAGTAATATTGTTTATGTGGCCACCAACCCATTCCGGCGCCAAAAGAAGTGCTGCCAATTCTAATGTCTTATGTCTTATGTCTAATGTCTAATAAAGTCCAAAACTCATCCTCCCACAGCAATTCCGTGATCGGATGGTTATGCTTGGAATTGATATACGCCATCTGCTCTTCCGAGGCCATGGATTGAACCAATGGAAATAACTGGCGTTCTTCCATCCTGATATGTGCCTCTAGCTTTTCCTCAATACGGTTCAGTGATTTCTCGGTGAAAGGCTCGCTGAGGATCAGTCGCTTTATTGCTCGGTGATCTGAAATGGCATCATGCACCAATTTATTTTCACTCTCCAGTATAGGGAATACAAATTCCTCCTCAATGTTGAAATGCAAGTCCAATTGATGGCTCCACATTTTCTCCAAATAACGGCCAATCCTTTCTGGGTCAATCCCTAACTCTAATCCACGCCTTATCTTCCAGCATAAAAGCAATGCAAAATGATGCTCCTTGCTGAGAGGTTGCAGAGCTTTGTGTCTTTTAAGTGGTTTTGGTTCCATGGTTATTTTATTAATTGAAATATTGGCACCTCCTAAGGCGCCAATATCTAATACTGTATAAATACTAATTCAAGGATAATGATGCTGGTCCAAATTCCTCAAAGTGAATCGATGACGGATCCACACCAACCTGCTTTAAATATTCATATTGCTTTCTTATAAATCCTGCAGGACCACATAGGTAATAGTTAGCATCATCCAACAAAATCTTGTCTTCGATCTGTTGAAGATCTACTATTCCGCATTTTATATTTCCGTTCTCAGCCTCCTGCTGCTCATAGAACAGGTGGTTCTGAAATGCTGAATTCGCTGCAGACAATTCCCTTAACCTGTTTTTAAAGGCATGAACCCGTTCATTTCTACATCCATGCACCCAAACAATGGGCTGATCGGTGTTTTTGTTGAAAATCAAATCTTCCACCATCGCCAATAACGGGGTCTGTCCGATTCCACCGCTGATGAAAACCTGGGGCTGACCTTCCTCCTTATTCTGCAATACAAAATTTCCTGAAGGTGAGGACAATTCAATGGTATCTCCAACTTGCACATGGTCATGTAAACGATTGCTGATCATGCCATCTGGATGGGTACTGCCTTTTTCCTTCTTAACGGAAATTCTATAATATTCACCATTCGGAGAGTTTGAAACTGAATATTGTCTCGGTTGTAACAAGTCCAGCTCTGGCAGGAACAAACGAACGGAGATATATTGCCCCGGAAGATGCTCCGCAATATTTCCGCCATCGGTAGGGTATAGGTAGAATGAAGTTATTTCCTCGGATTCATTGACTCTATCTTTTACTGTAAATGCTCGCCAGCCAGTCCAACCTCCTGATTTTTTAACCTTATCATCATAAATATGAGCTTCATGGCCCGACATAATCGCTGCCAACTGATTGTAAGCAATGGTCCATGCTTCAAGAAGCTCATCCGTTGCGCCTTCACCCAATACCTCTTTAATGGATGATATAAGGTGGTTGCCGACAATTTGATAATGCTCAGGACGGATATCTAAACTAGTATGTTTATGCCCAATGTGATCTACTACGCCCATTAATACGGATGGATTTTCAATATTCTCAGCATAAGCCAGCACCGCCATCGCCAATGCTGTTTGTTGTTTTCCTGAGTTTTGGTTCCCCATATTGAAAACATGCTTAAGCTCAGGATTATGCTTAAACATACGCTCATAAAAATAACTGGTCAATAAAACGCCATTTTCTTTTAATACTGGTACGGTAGCTTTAATTAGTGCAATTTGTTGTTCGTTCATCACTTTGATCTTTAATTCTCTCAACTATTTAATTCTTAACTGTCTACAAAATTAGAAAACAAAAAAGACAAATTTGTCGTTTTTGTGTATGTTACAAATGGACGGGGTTTTTCAATTGTTGCAAACAATTGAAAAACAGGGTTTTGTAGAGCGATGTTTGGAAAAATGATTTTGGTCATTTGAAAAATGGTTTAGTTACTTTTGAGGCGCAAAAGTAACCAAAACGCTTGCTCATTTAAGGTGGCTTGTCGCGCTAGTCCAACGCACATGGACAAAATGCCTTATTGCCGAGGATGCCGTTCTAATCAATTATCTCTTTACAGGAGATAATTGCTTGAAAGCATCCAAGGGTGGTCCCTGAGCGGAGTCGAAGGGCAATCCCGACGCACAATGGCCGCGGCATTTTATCCATTCTTCCGCCACTGAAAATGAGAGGGCTGAAGAATGACAGCCATGTCGCCCCTTTAAAAAAAAGGCCTCTGTCATCGTCTTGAGCTTTAGCTCAAGAAACTATTTTGTTGCATTACGTGCATTTGTTTGTTAAAAGATGCCACACCTACGGCGTTGGTATTTGGGCTGATGTCATTTCTATAGATATGGCATACCTACGGCATTTAAGGAAGATTTCATGCCTACAGCATTTGACCCCTACAGGGCAATGTCATTAAGTTAAGAAAAAAATAAGGCCATAAATCACGTAAATGTTTAATTTTGAATTCACTACTAAACAAATCTAAACAACCGCGTTTATGGCCGATGTAAAAATAGCACTTAAAATCATATCAGACCTAAAAAATTTTATTTCTATCTGTTTAACAGATCCTYTGCTGCTCAATCTTTTCAGGAATTCCAAAACCCATTTCACCCGGGACCGCAAGCTCAATTTCGAGAGATTGGTCCTGCTGATCGCCAAGATGTGCAAGCGGACCCTCTCTGTCGAACTGGAAGGTTTCTTTGGTGAGTTGGGCAAGAAGATCAGTTGCTCGGTGAGTGCCTTTTCCCAGCAGAGGAGCAAGCTGAGCCCCCTTTTCTTCCTGGTCTGGAACCGGGTGCTCTGCGAGAGCTTCCTGCGCCATGCTTCGGGGGATACCAGGAGATGGATGGGCTACCGCCTGATCGCAGTTGACGGTTCCAACCTTGCYCTGGTGAACACRCCTTCCCTGCAGGCCCACTTTGGCGGCCAGAGCAACCAGAACTCGAGCTTCGTGCAGGCAAAGACCTTCTATCACTACGATGTGCTGAACGACCTGGTGACCCATGCCTGCATAGCCCCATACCGGACCAGCGAGCTGACCCTGGCTTCCCATTGGATCGAGGAACTGCCCTTGGACTCCATTGCCATCTATGACAGGTACTATTCAACGTTCAAGATGTTTGCGCTTCATAGCTGGCAGGAGAGCGAGCGCAAGTTCGTGATCAGGGCG
>NZ_PEBA01000010.1:0-82109 GCF_002734235.1 Sphingobacterium sp. 1.A.5 | reverse complement strand
GTTCATGTTGCCAGTAGTGCTGCGGAGTCCATTAGAAATGTCACGAACCGAATCTGCCGAAGAGAGATGGCAGAATAGCATGCTCACAAAATGCGTCCAACTGTTGATGCCCTTGTGATGTTTGTCAGATTGATGTTCGTGAACCAATTTTTTGAAAATGTTCCGATCTACGAGTCCCAAAATCTGAGAGAATACGTTTATATTTACCATGGCGATGGATCAATTTTGGCGAAATAAATATAGCATTCCCTGCTATATAAATCCACCGCCATTTTTTCCCTCGTTTAGGACGCTACTGACATTTGGCATTATAGTTTCTTTTTTTAAGACTGCTTTTTTGTGGTAAAATTGTATTACTTTCGTACACGTTAACAGTTTAAACATTTTATGAAAAAAATATTATTAATTCTTCTTGGCCTAGGCATATTCTCAGGTTGCACCAAACATGAGTTGACTCTAATAGATAGCAATGATTGTAAAGTAATTGAAAGAAGAGAAAATGAAACTTTAGACAATGGTAAAGAAGGAAAGATAGTACAACATTTCAAGTACGATAACTTAGAAAGAATTTCTAAAGTTGAAACGATAACTGAGGATAAAACTTTAGTGACCACTTATAGTTATTCTGAAAATCAAATCAATGTTGCTGCACCAGGATTAAAAATAGTATATAATCTTAACAAAGATAAATTGATCGAAAGTGCTGTAGTAAATGAAGTCAAAAAGCTTCAATTTGTTTATAATTCCAACAAGCAATTAGTTTCGGCTCACAATCTCACCAATAACCGTAAATTCAACCTTGAGTATATTGAAGGTAACCTTACAAAAGCATCCGTTAATGAAACGAGGTATTCCTTTAAATATGATGAGTATATCGATTTCCCATCTTTTGGAACAATTTCAATAGAGCCATTTAATGAAATGTTCAGTGAAAATGGTCTTGAAACAGCTCATGTTTTGTATACCTCTGGCTTTTTAGGAGAGAAAATAAAATATGCCATTTCTACTGTCATACAAATGGGATCAGATACAAAACTTGCATATGTACATACGAATCGTAAAGCAACGAATTATATCATTGGTAACAACAAGTCTATTGAACTGCTATACAAATGTAAGTAGTAAATGAATGTCGATTTTGCAAACAATTAAATAATAATAGATTAGGTTTAACCTGGAGAGAGAGTCGTGAGATTCTCTCTTTTTTTGTTTTTCTCTTTCACTTACCGAATACAGATACTTGTTTGTTTCAAAATAAAATGAATTATTAGTTAACTTTGACCACACAACAACTAACTAGTAATAAATTTTATTCCAAAAGGTATAAATAGGGATACTATTTCAAAAATTTTATCATGAATTCCACAGTGTTTATAAAAGCAGGTAATCAATCAAAGTATATCGTTAGAACATCCGAATTTGGGCCATTTTTGGTTTCAGTAGTTGAGGATAGGATTTTGAGGATAAGTGGTGAGAATTTATTTCAAGCCATAATTGAATCCTTGATCAATTTAAGAGGAGTAGACCATAATTTAATAGTCTTGAAGGAATTTGAGGACTGGAAAGAGGGGATGAGCTGGTTGATGGAATAACAATCAACAGGAATTAGAAATGCTAACCATAACCTTTCAATTATAAAAAATGCAGACTGCATTAAAAATATATGGACAATGTTATCTCGTCATTACGACGAAGACGAAACATTTGGTATATGTTTCAGTGTTTAAGACTGACCAAAATTTTGTTGGCACCAAGTTGCTCGAGCGTGGAGTGGTCTATAAAAGTGAAGAGAAATTTCATTTAGGACTGCGAAGGAATGCCATAAAAAAGAATCATTTTATAAAGGAGAAATCTACGGAGATTTAATTTTATTTACAGTTGTTTTAAAAGAGCCCTAAGCTTATTCTTTAAAAATAATGCTTAGGGCGAAAACCCCTGTGTCAGCAGAGTATAGTAGTGTGAATTGGGCTTTGTGAAGTTTTCCAGAACTGTACATATTGATTTTGTCGCTTAATTGAGCTCTATTAGGGTGCTATTTATAAAATTATTTAAGAGCTGCATGGCATCTTGAATTGGAAGCTTTTGTTTATTCTCTAAATTTTAGTAGTAAACTGAAGAGTTAAAGTAATTGGGATCCATTAACAATAATTGGTTCTGAAAGGGACTTGATTTTTTTACAAATGGAAATGTAGGATCTTAAAAATAGGAAGAGTGGATCTTTAGTATCAATCTGATTTGATTATCCTTTGGATTTATACTTTTACCTGAAATAATAGTTTCCAAAATCTTTCAATTAATGAGTTAAATGAAATCAAGGTCCTATAATTCTATTAAATTTCTTTGTTAACTTAATTGGTTATCCTGAAATAATAAATTTTATATTTTACTTAAGATAATTCAATATATTTTAAATTAACAATTGTTATCCCAAGGTAAATATTTTTAATTAAAATATAAAACAATTTGTAAAATAATTTTAATAAAAATTTAATTGAAAATAATGGTTCTTAGAATGTCGATTCATTTGGAGATGTTAATCAGTTTGTTCTTGGTGGATTCATTCGTGAGTTTCCAAAATTCTTCATTATCCTCCGAACAGGTTAGTATCTAACTCAGTGTCGAAATTAGTACTCGTGCGTCACTTATCAATAATTGATTTTAAGATTTGGATTTTCGATATTAGCCAAAAAAAGTGCGTCAGTGAGTCAGCAAAAAATGAGTCAGTTTTGAGCCGTAAAAGCGGTTTCTAGGTTTATTGCCTCTGTGGGCGTTTTAAAAGTGCGTCAGTTTTAGAGACAAATTTGGAAGGATTTGAAGGAGTGTTTCACAGGGAGTGTTTTTTTACCCGGGTCAATAATCGCCATCTAAGGCTGTTTGAGACCATTTTTTCGGCACAAAAAAAGGAGGTCATTTTGACCTCCTTTAACCGGGTAAGTAATGGGGCTCGAACCCACGACCCCTAGAACCACAATCTAGTGCTCTAACCAACTGAGCTATACCTACCGTGATTTTGTGATACAAAAGTATAACTATTCTAGTTATACTCCAAATATTTTTGATGTATTAGAGGCTTTAATTAGCGAAAAAGCTCATTTCTAACAAGATATTTTTATACGTTAACGGAAAAGCGTGGTTTCTGCCTGCAAATTACGTTCACCACAAGGTTATTCCTCTTGCTCTTTTACTCTTTTCAGGTCCAAATCATGGAAATCAAAAGAAAAATCCGTCAACGGGGATACAGCTTTCATTTTGATACTATTTGCTTTTCCTTGTTCATCCAAACTGAAGTTTACATAAGAGTCTGCATTCATGCTTCGGTCATTCCAGGCAGCGACAAATGTATTGCCCTCTAAATAATGCATCTTGCCCTGCAGCTGCGGTGATCTCGCAGATTTAAAATATAATTGCCCATTTCTTTCCATTACCTCAATTTCGCCAAACCATGGATCTTTATATTTCCCCAAGTATGGAGAGAAGTCCATTTTTTGCTTTTGCTTTTTGATTTTTGCCCAAACCTTGTCTGTAACCTCATCACCTTCTCCTTGGTTGGATTTTTCCATGGCGGTATATTCTTTCAGCCTGTCTGTTCCCTTGATTCCAAAATAAGAATCCTTGAGCTGATTGGTGATCGTGGTAAAAGCATACCCACTTTGTTGATTTGTCAATACGATTATTCCAATTTTCATCTCGGGGATCATCGTTACTTGTGTTACCATTCCACCCAGACCACCTGTGTGCTCGGCTACAAAATATCCTTTCTGATCGCTGAGAAAAAATCCTAGGCCATAACCAAAAAAATGAGTATTATAGGGTGTTGAGCCTTTTATAACAGTTTGTAGAGTCATCAATTCTCTCAAGGTCTTCTCGGATATGAGTTGTTTCTCCAAATTGTCGCTGTATTTTCCTTTGTTTAATATCATGGTTACCCATTTGCTCATATCTTCCACACTGCTATTTATGCCTCCCGCTGCATTTGTTGTTTCGCTGAGGCTCCTGGCGATAGTCTGCAATTTTCCATCTACTGGAACATGTGCGTCAATAATATTCTCCTTGGATTTCAATCTGCTCAATGATGCAGCAGAGTTGGTCATGGCCAAAACATTCATGATTTTTTGTTCAATAAATTCTTCCCAAGACATTCCTGAGGCTCTCTTCAAAACCTCGCCAGCAACAATGTACAGTAAGTTGTCATAGTCAAATTTTGTTCTAAAGCTGGAAACGGGCTTTAGATACCTAAGATTATGGATTACTTCCTCCGTACTGAAATTGGCTGAATCCGGCCAAAACATCAGATCTCCAGCGCCCAATCCAAGTCCTGATCGGTGAGTCAACAAGTCGCGAACAGTAAATTCTGATGTAACATAAGGGTCATACATCCTGAACTCAGGTATGAAATCAACGACTTTACTATCCCATTTTAACTTTCCTTCATCCACCAACATACCTAGAGCAAAAGAAGTGAATGCTTTGCTATTAGAAGCAATGGCAAATGCAGTGTTTGAATCAACAGGTTTTTTTGTGTTGATTGATCTTATTCCATAACCTTTTGAATGGATTACTTTTCCATCTTTTATAATTCCAACTGCAATTCCAGGAACATTAAATGCTGTCATTGTTTTTTGAACCAAATCGTCAATTTCTTTTGTGGTAGGATCTTGAGCAAAGGTCGTAAGAGCAATTCCTATCGCTAAAAACAATGAAATTATTTCTTTATAGTGCTTATTCATAATGGATTAATATTGGGTAATTACAATATAAATGTAATGGAAAAAATTTATTTATGGAGAAGTCGATTTGTCTTCGTTCGGAATTCTTTCTACTTGGACAGGTAGGGGACTTGTTCCACTCTCCGTCCTCTTTCGTTCGGACCTCGTTCGGACCTTGTTCGGATGTTTTCCGAACAAGGTCCGAATGAGGTCCGAAGAAGGTGCGAAGAAAAGACGAATGAGAGTGGAACGAGAGTTGGATATGACAATGAGATATGACAATGAGATATGAGATATGAGATATGAGATATGAGATATGAGATGTGAGATATGAGATGTGAGAAATGAATTCTCTTCAAAAAAAATAGGAAAAAAGTTAATGGCATTGATTTATTTTTAAATCTTAAAAGTTTCTTGATGGTTATTTAATTTAAAAAATTTGTTTAAACTTTTAATGTGTGTTCTAATTCTTGGAAAAAGTTTGTTATGATATGTAATTTTGTTAATACAAAAACCAATTATTTTTAAAATTTAAATAAAGTTCGCACGATTTACTCTTCTATTTGTTATTTTAATAGTGAATCACGAAAAGCCGTTTTTTCACTTTATTGTTTAACCATTAATAGAAAGGAGAATCTGATGAATCAAGACTCATTAGTAAAGGCATGTATTGATGAAACCCAGAAATGTGCAGTTGCATGTTTGGAATGTGCACAGGCATGTTTAAACGAAAAAGATTTAGAGATGCTACGCGAATGTATCAAGACCGATTTAGAATGCGCAGCCATTTGCGAGGCGACGTCTAAACTTTTAATCATGGATAGTAGCTCCAGTAAAGAACTTGTTAAAATATGCTTATCCATTTGTGAAGCATGTGCTGCTGAATGCGAGAAACATGCTGAACATGGAATGGAGCATTGTAGAAAATGTGCTGAAGCGTGTAGAAAATGTGCCGATGCTTGTAGGAAATTAGTCGCTTAAAACTGTTTTCAACATATTTTCAAGAGTTAGTATTATATTTAATAATTAATTAATATTGATGTTACTAACTCTTTTTAACCTAATTATTATATTAAGCCAATTATAAATAAATAATTATTCCTTAGTTTTGGTTAATTATTGATTAATATCGTGAATGTCGTAAATTGTGAAATTATGATTACTAAGAACATACTAGTTGATTCTGCCTTAATTGGAACTGTCCACTTTTATGCCTATGTATTCAATACTGATGATGGTGTTATAGGTTTTGGATTATTTCCCAATGATGGGGCACGTCCCATTTGTTATCTTTTGAATAGACAAGGAAATAAAGTTACGCTTCATTTTGATGAAGACATTATTTTATATATCTGTCAGCAAAGCCGGTTCTCCACTATGGAGAAAAGGACGCTCTTTAAAGAATTTCTTGATTATGCCACCAAAATGGAAAAGAAAGCTGCACGTTTGGTATTTAGGGATGTCAAGGTAAACTTTTTAGCTGATTCAAGAGAAATGGTCAAATATAAGAGATTGTATATTCACTATACTGACCAATTTTCTTCCTCTAAAAATAGTACATTATTTGCCTATTAAGCCTGTATTTGTTCTGCTGATAATTTAAGAATCTTTATTATTTTTTCTATCTCCATTTGATTTAGATTACCAAAGCCAATTCGCATGGCCTGTATGTTCTTGTGTTGGTAAAGTAAGGTTTTTGGTATAAAGAGGTTGTTTCTTGCTGCTTGTTGACTCAAGCGGAAGAGGTTTATCTTATTGCGCCAGCGAATCCAAAATGCTAAACCTCCATTTGGTATTTGGAAATCGATCACGTTGCCCAGTTCTTTGCTCAGCTGAACAGCCATAAAGTCTCTTCTTTCTTTGTATACCTTCAATGATTTTTTCAAATGCCTGTGAATTGCGCCTTCTTCGATCATTTCTCCTAAGGCTTGTTCCATTAAAACATCTCCTTGTCGATCTATTATTCCCAATAATTTTCTCATTTCAATCATGAGGTTTTCAGGAGCGACTATAAAACCTGTGCGGAACCCTGGAGCTAAAGATTTGCCGAATGAACCTACATAAATTACCATTCCATGCCGGTCAGCAGTCGCCAATGGGAGCAAGGGTTGTTTGTCAAATTGAAAGTCATAATCATGGTCATCTTCTACGATAACAAATCCGTATCGCTGTGCTAATTGCAAAAGACGCATTCGTTTTTGTGCACTCAGGCTAACGGTAGTTGGATAATGTTGCTGGGCGGTGATGTAGACCATTCGGATGGGTCTTGATTTGCAGAGCATTTCCAAGGCATCAAGGTCAATGCCATCATCTTCAATAGGTACTGTGAGAATTTTACTTCCTGATTTTTGGAAAATCATATTTGCAGCGAAATAACTCAGGTCAGCCACAACAACATATTCCTTATCTGAAAGCAAAATCTCCGAGATTATAAAGAGACTCATCTCAATGCTTCTGCTGATGAGGAGGTTGTTTTTGTTGATTTTGAGTGCCCTTGATCCATGTAGATAATCTACCATCTGCTCTTTGAAAAATTCCGATCCTTCTTGGTTGTAATACCCCATTTTTGACCTATTGCTCTTTCTTCTCACATTGGTCCTATAGAATCTGGAATGGTCTTCAATTTGCGTCAGCCTAATATCAGGTGAGCCATCATTCAGGATATATTCGCAATCGGTATGTTCAAAAGGGCTGTCTAAAAGAATTGATTTCTTGAATTCATACCCGGTTTTAATAGGGTAGGACGAATTTGAAGTTTCCAGGTTTTTTAAGCTCGGTAATTCGGATGTAACGTATGTTCCTTTATTGGGTTTTACTTCAACCCACCCTTGAGCAAATAGTTCCTCGTATGCTGCAGTAATGGTGTTTCTGTGTACATGTAGCAATTCTCCTAAAGCTCTGCTTCCCAGTAGTTTTGTTCCGGGGGAAAGATTTCCCTTCGAAATGGCTTGAACAAATTGATTAACTATCTGAAGATAGATAGGCGATGTATTTTCCCTGTCTATTTCAATAAAACTTTTAAATGGTATTTCAACCGGACTATTCATATTCTTCAATCTGGCACCCTTGTACCTACCGGCAAGGTAGTATTTTTGGACGAAAGTAGAAAAGATGAAAACAATTTTAAATAAAATTGTAGCAGATCAAATAATACACTGCAAATGGCTAAACACTTTATCCTTTATGGAGAATGCTGGTGCAAGAAAGATTTCAGCATGCGAGGACAAGGTGAAAACAGGCATAATACAATTGAAGCATGCCGCCGAGGAACATCGTCATGCATATTATCTCAAGAAACAAATTGCTAAACTGGACTGTTCTGGATTTGACTATTATGAACCTTCCAGTTTGATAGGAGGTCAATCCTCTCAACAATATTTACATCGACTAGATGTAAAAACATCCCGATATATAAAGGAACATTTCAATCTTTATGGACAGGAACTCAAGTATGCAGCGTATTTATTTGTTACCTACGCAATTGAAGTGAGAGCAGATGAATTGTATCCTATTTATCAAGATGTATTAACTGAGCATGCTTCAAAGGTAGTTGTAAAATCTATTATTCTGGAAGAAGAAGGTCATTTGGAGGAGATGATTAATCAATTGAATGATTTTGATCCATCATGGGAAAAGCATGCCAAAGAAATACTTTTAATAGAATCAGAATTATTTGATAATTGGCTGATTTCAATCGCCAAAGAACTTGGATTCAATGAATATTCTGCAATCCCGGCTTCGTGATAAATTAAATAAAAGGCAGGAGGAAGGACGATTAAGGCAATTGCAGAAAGAAAGGGATGGGATTGATATCTATTCAAATGATTATTTAGGATTTGCCAAGAACAAGGAGTTAAATTCTAGAATACTCAATTTGCTTAATGGCCATGCGGAGTCCATTCAAGGATCCACGGGCTCAAGATTGATTTCAGGCAACTCAGATTTTACGATGGAGGTTGAAGGCTTTATTGCTGCAAAACACCAGGTTGAATCATCGTTGTTATTTCCTTCAGGATATCTTGCCAACCAAACTCTTTTTTCTATTCTTCCCGCCAAGAATGATACGATAATTCTGGATGAAAAGGTACATAGGTCAGTATATGATGGCTGTAGGTTGTCGCTTTCAAATCGGTGGAAATTCAGGCACAATGATTTGAACCATTTAGAAGATCTATTGAAAAAAAGCAACGGGCAGGTTTGGGTTGGGGTTGAAAGTCTATATTCGATGGATGGTGACTTTGCTCCACTTCCTGAAATCGCGGCACTCTGTGAAAAATTCGCGGCAGCATTGATTGTAGATGAGGCACATGCGATCGGAACCTTTGGGCTAGGATTTGTGAATATGTTTGGCTTACAAAAACAGGTGTTTGCAACCCTAGTTACTTATGGAAAAGCAATGGGTCAGTCTGGAGCAGCTGTTTTAGGTTCAAAAGTCCTAATAGATTACTTGATCAATTATGCGCCAGGATTTATATACAGTACAGGTATGCCAGATTTTCAAGCCATTTGTGTTCAAGAATCATATCATTTCCTTGATGAAAACGGCCTAATAGTTAATAAATTACAAGGTAATATTAAAAGGTTTGGTCGTGCGATGGGTTTATCTATGGAATCCTTTCAAAGTCCGATATTTCCTATTCGATTTAAAGATGTTGGCATCATGGAAAAAGCACTAAGGGACTTAACAAATAATGGTTTTTTAAGTTGTGGTATTAAAACACCTACCGTACCTAAGGGTGAAGAAATGATACGTGTATGTGTTCATTCTTTTAATTCGGAAAAGGAAATTGATTTATTGCCTGATATTTTAAAAAGTTATATGAATGAGTAGGAGATATTTTGTGACGGGCATTGGCACGTCAGTAGGCAAAACCATTGCTTGTGCTGCCCTGGTCAAGCTGTGGGATGCGGCATATTGGAAACCAATTCAATCTGGTGATTTGGAAAGCAGTGACAGCTTGATGATGAGTTCTCTGCTAAATAATCAAGTATTGATATATCCTGAAAGATATAAATTAAATACTGCGGCATCTCCGCATTATTCTGCTGAAATAGATGAGGTGTCAATAGAGTTGAACGATTTTAAATTGCCTGATGATATCGGAAATCTAATTGTTGAGGGAGCTGGGGGAATGTTCGTTCCGATAAATGACAAAGAATTTATCATTGATTTAGCGGAGCATTTAGATCTCCCTATTATCCTCGTATGTTCTGATTACCTAGGTAGCATAAATCATAGTTTATTATCCTTTCATAGTTTAGAAGAGCGAGGTGTTGCTGTTGAATACATTTTTTTGAACGGGAGTTTCAAAGAATCAACTAAACGAATTTTAATTAAAAATAAACCAAAGGGAAGTAAAGTTATTGAATTCCCGGAGTTAGAGGACATAAGTTCAAATGGCTTGGAGAAGGCCATGAAAAATTTGAAAATACATGATGGAAATTAAAGACAAGAAAGCATTAAGGCACGACTGGACAAAAGAAGAGCTTTTGGAAATTTACAATAAGCCATTATTGGAATTGGTTTATATGGCGGCAAGCGTTCATCGAGAATGGCACAATCCGGAGGAGGTTCAAATTTCGACCTTATTGTCTGTCAAGACTGGTGGCTGTCCGGAAGATTGTTCTTATTGTGGGCAGGCTGCTCGGTATCATACAGATATTAAGGTTCAGGCCTTATTACCTACTGAAACTGTTTTGGCACATGCTCAAAAAGCTAAAGACAGTGGTTCTTCAAGGTTCTGTATGGCGGCAGCTTGGCGTGAAGTCCGCGATAACCGAGATTTTGACCGTATTATAGAAATGGTGAAAGGTGTGAACGAGATGGGTTTGGAAGTTTGCTGTACTTTGGGGATGCTCACTGAAAGTCAAGCGCAGCGACTGCAAGAAGCAGGGTTATATGCCTATAACCATAATTTAGATACTTCGGAGGAATTTTATGATGAGATCATTTCAACACGCAGATTTGATAATAGGATAGAAACCATAAAAAATGTACGCAAGGCTGGGATAACGGTATGTTCTGGGGGTATAATAGGGCTAGGCGAGAAGCCTGAGGACCGGATATCTATGTTGCGGACTTTGGCAAATATGGAGAAGCACCCAGAATCTGTCCCTATTAATGCCTTGGCGCGGGTTGCAGGTACACCTTTAGAGTTTTTGCCTAAGGTTGATGTTTGGGAGATGGTGAGGATGATTGCTACGGCAAGAATAGTTCTTCCGTCTTCAATGGTTCGTCTGAGTGCTGGAAGAATTGAAATGAGTGAGGTCGAACAGGCTTGGTGTTTTATGGCAGGTGCCAATTCAATTTTTACGGGTGAGCGAGAGACCTTGTTGGTTACTCCAAATCCAGGAGTGGATGAAGATATGTCGATGTTGAGTAATTTGGGTTTGAGGCCGATGGTTGTTAAGCGGGAGGCATTTTGCAACAGCAGCTTATAGATCGGGATTTAGCGGTCAATTGGCATCCTTATTCACAGATGAAAACAAGTAATCATCTCCCGATTGCTAGAGGAGAGGGTGCTAATCTGTATGATTATCAAGGAAATCGGTATCTAGATATGGTAAGTTCTTGGTGGGTTACCATTCATGGGCATGCAAATTCGTATATTGCGTCTAAAGTTTATGAGCAGCTAAGCACTTTAGAGCAAGTTATTTTTGCTGGTTTCACACATCTACCTGCGATTACCTTGTCAGAGCGTTTACTTCAGCTTTTGCCATTGAATCAAAAGAAGGTATTTTTTACCGATAATGGATCCACCGCCGTAGAGGTTGCCTTGAAAATGTGTATTCAGTTTGCATACAACAATGGAGTTCAGAAGACCAAAATCATAGCTTTTAAGAATGGTTACCACGGGGATACTTTTGGGGCCATGTCGGTTAGTGAGCGTGGACAGTGGACAGCACCATTTGCTGATTTGTTATTTGAGGTAATATTTATTGATGCTCCCACCGCAGAGAATCTTGAATCTATTAAAAAGATAGTTCAGGAACACGCCGAACAAACGGCTTGCTTTATCTATGAACCGTTGGTTCAAGGCGCTGGCGGAATGTTAATGCATCGTGCAGAGGATTTATCTGAACTCATGTCGTTCTGCAAATCAAAGGGGATTTTATTGATTCAAGATGAAATCTTTGTTGGGTTTGGAAGAACAGGGACCTTGTTTGCTGCCGATCAACTGGAGGAAAAACCTGATGTTATGTGTTTTTCAAAAGGGTTGACGGGTGGTACGATGCCATTAGGAATAACGACCTGTACAGAGGAAATTTATCAGGCTTTTTATTCGGATGAAAAAAGGAAGGCATTGTTTCATGGGCATTCATTTACAGCCAGTCCTATCGCCTGTGCAGCATCATTAGCAAGTTTGGATTTATTGCTGCAGGATGATTGCCGGTCAAATATCGAAAGAATTTGCAAGAGTCATGCAGCATTTGCGAAAAGATTGATGAAGTCAGAAAAGGTCAAAAATGTAAGACAAACAGGGACTATTTTAGCTTTTGATTGGGTCACTGAAAATGAAACCTCATATTTTAATCAGATTCAGGAAAAGCTCTTTATTGTGTTTATAAAGAAGGGGATCATTTTAAGGCCAATGGGGAATGTACTGTATTTGCTTCCACCGTATTGTATTCAACAAGAAGATTTGGACTATACCTACGAAACGATTTTGGAGGTATTGAACAACAACAATATTTAAGAAACTATTTTGATAATAGTAGTGTGACTAAAATGGCTTACCAGAGAAATTTGGTAAGCCTATTTTATTACATCTTGCAATCTTAATTTTCTAATTCCTTTACCATTGTTTTTGCATATTCTTTACCATCCCATTTGTAAGTTTCTTCCTTTTTTTTGACGGTATATTTCAGTTCAGCATCTGGGTCTGTTTCTTCATATTCTTGGGCTTCGCCTTCTTCACAGATTTTTAGGATAATATCTTTGCCGAGTTTATGTTTATTAGGTAGGAGCAATTCTTCGGAATAATAGAATACTCCCGCATCAGAAACTGCTATAGTTTTAGGTAGGGTAGTGAAGGTCGAACCGTCCCATGATAGGGCGTTCTGTTCGGAAGAGATTCCGCAAGCTTCTCCATGGAAATTCACAGAGAAAATGTTTTTTGAATTGGGAATACCGCTGTCTTTAGTTAAGGATGCCGTAGTATAGGATTGTCCTCCAGGATAATAGGGGAAACTTTTACTATTGATAAGATTGTTGTTTTTATCTAACATTTTAGCCTCTACCCAATAATATTCATTTTCCAATTCATTAGATTTCCAAGAGAAACCATAACAGAATGTATTTCCAGATTTTTGGTCAATTATTTTATCTAATGTTAGCAGACCCAACCAGATGTAACCGGATTTTTTTTGGTTGTTGGAGCTGTATTCTATTTTAAGCCACGGTAAATACATTCCTCGGAGGGATGTAGGATTTAGTCCTTGTTCTTCAATAAATTTGACTTTAGTCCCCAAAGGAATAGAATCAAGGAGATTGCTTTTGGATGTAGGTTCCTCCCGAACATACGCCATATTCACAAACACAAGCGCAATACTATCTTTTGAGGTATAGTATAAGTTATAATCATCATATACAACATAAGCTGCTGGTTCTTGTTCCTGAGCATTTATATCAATTGTTGTGAAGATAAATGCAAAAAATAACAACAGGTTTGGTACTATTCTCATCTTTAATATTATTTCTTAAAACAAATCTATTAAGAAAATCGTTGTAAAATATAGCTGAATTCAGGTATTATTTTAGATTTATATATTTTAAAAATTATTTTTTTGAAATTTAATTAATTTTTGTATATATTTAATAATCAATCAGATACTAACTATAAAACGCTTAAACCGAACAAAGTCTACTAAAAAAGTATAGATTTTTTCATAAATGTAGTCTACTAATTAGGTAGATTTTATATATTTGCACCAGATTTTCAAAAAAACATGAACGACAGAATAAAAAATCAAGCTATTCGAATGTGCATAGGAGATAGGTAAAAGGAATACTATCTCCAATAATCCGCTTTTCCAAATTTATTAATCCATTTCAAATTACTTTCATGAACAGAACGATATACTTTTATCTCGTAGGGCTCTTCTTTGCTTTGAGCATTGGAAATGTACATGCCCAAAACATATTAAGGGGAAAGGTTTTAGATGAGCTTAACCAAGCTGTATCTGGAGCCACAATACTAGAGAAATCCACTCAAAAACAGACTCTGACCAATCAAGACGGAGAGTTTAGTTTAGACTCCCCAAATCCGACAGCACAAATTACAGTAAGATTTTTAGGTTATCAAGACCAGACTGTAAGTGTGAATTCCACTGAATCCAAAACAATTATTTTAGTTCCTAGCAACGATGTTTTGGAAGAGGTTGTTGTAACAGCCTTAGGTATCTCGAGGGAAAAGAAAGCCCTTGGGTATGCGGTTCAGGAGGTTAAGTCGACAGAATTACAGACTCGTCCCACAAATGCGCTGGCAGCACTGTCAGGTAAAGTTGCAGGTCTGCAAGTTATTTCATCTGGTGGTAACATGGGTGGTTCTACACGTACTTTATTACGTGGTATCAATTCGATTGCAGGTAGTAACCAACCATTATATGTTGTGGATGGTACACCAATCGACAACTCCGATTTAAACTCTGCCGGTACGATCAACGGATCTGCAGGAAAAGACGTGGGTAACATGATCCAAGATTTAAATCCTGATGATATTGAAAATATTTCAGTATTGAAAGGTCCATCCGCTGCAGCACTTTATGGTTCGAGAGCGGCCAATGGGGTAATTCTTATTACGACTAAGCGCGCTGGCAAGGGCGAGAACGTGAGCATTGATGTAAATACAGGCTTAGAGTTTGAAAATATTGTACGATTGCCAAAACGCCAACACCTGTATGGTCAGGGATATTCACAGACCTTTCAGACAGTTAATATCGACGGTAAGGATTATAAAATCGTAGACTATGCATCGGACGAAAGCTGGGGCCCAAAATTGGATGGAACTCCGGTATTGCAATGGTACAATTTAAACCCTGAAGATGCCGCAGATTATTTGAATCCATCACCTTGGCTTTACCCAGAACACGATGTAACTTATTTCTTTAACACTGGTTTGGCAAATACCAACAATGTCGCTATTTCAGGCAATTCAGGACAGACCAATTATAGATTTTCTTATACAAACAAGAACGTAAAAGGTACAGTTCCAAATGCATCTCTAGGCAGAAATACATTGAATTTCTCTGGCGGCACGAAATTGGGAAAATTGAGTGTCAATACCAATATCAATTATATCCATAACAATTCTATTGGTAAACCATGGACAGGGGCTTCAAACCGTAATATCATTTTGGAAGCTTACCAATGGGGAGCTGTTCAGGTTGATTACAAGCGTTTGGAAAACTATAAAAGAGCAGATGGTACGCCATTGGCTTGGAACAGAACGGGTTGGCAAAATACACCAGCTGCTGAGGCAACAAGATTTATTGACAATCCATTTTGGTCGGCTTACGAAAGTTACTTAGAAGAAAAAAGAGATCGTTTTTACGGAAATGTAGGTGTTCAATATGAAGTTGCTGATTGGTTGAATGTAGGTGCAAAGGTACATGGTGATATCTACCAATTCAGTACGGAAGACCGTATTGCTGTTTATTCTAGAAGTGCATCTCAATATGAAGAAACTAGCAATAGATTGAACGAATATAACTATGAATTCTTAGCTACTGCGAAGAAAAATTGGGATAAGGTGTCTTTGGTTGCAAACGTTGGTGCTAACCTTAGAAATCAAAGCAGAAAGGTAGATTACGGAATCACACAAGGTGGATTGATTATTCCGAATTATTACAACCTAAAAAATGCTTCCAATGTAAAGATTGAAAACTTCAAATACAATCGCAGGATAGCTTCTGTTTATGCGAGTGCATCTTTGGGATACCATGATTATTTGTTCTTGGATGCTACTGTTCGTAATGATTGGTCATCCACATTGCCAACCAATGCTAATTCATTTATTTATCCATCTTTCACCGGTAGTTTTGTATTCTCTCAGGTTCCGGGCTTCCAAGCAGATTGGTTATCGTTTGGTAAGGTTAGACTTGGTTGGGCACAAGTAGGTAATGATACAGATCCTTATCAACTGTATAAAGCCTATGATGTTGAGCAATCATTTAATGGATTGTCATCAAACAAATTGCCATCGACCTTGAATAATTCAGAGTTAAAGCCTGAGATTACAAGTTCTTGGGAAACTGGTATTAATTTACAGTTTTTCAGAAATAGATTGGGCTTGGATGTAACATATTATAACAATGTTTCAAGAAACCAAATTCTTCCAATTCCGGTTTCATCAGCATTCGGTTATGAGGCTAAGGTCTTGAATGCTGGTCGAGTAGAAAATAAAGGTTTGGAAATTATCTTGAATGGTACTCCGATTCAAAACGACAATTTCGAATGGAATGCTAGCTTGAATTATTCAAGAAACAAAAATAAGGTATTGAAATTAGATGAGCTTGTAAATACCTTGACATTGAGTTCCTCATTGATCAATTTGGTGGCTCGTGAAGGTCAGCCTTATGGACAGTTATTGGGTTATGATTTTGTCTATGCTGATGGACAACGAGTTGTCAAAGAAGATGGGACTTATCTAAGAACTTCTCAATTGGTTCCTTTAGGTTCAGTATTGCCTGATTATCTTTTCGGATTCCAAAATAACTTCCGTTATAAGAACTTCAATTTTGGATTTTTGATCGATGGTCGAGTTGGAGGAAGTTTTTATTCCCAAACTTATAATGTAGGTATGTACTCAGGCATTTTGGATCGCACAGCAGAGAACAATGTTCGAGAAGATGGCTTGATCCTAGATGGCGTAAAAGCTGACGTAGTATTTAATCCAGACGGGACTTATACAACAAGCAATGTTCGTGAAAACGATACTCGCATTACAGCGCAGCAATGGGGAAGGAATGAATCGACAGGACCGACTACTTTCTCCATTTTCGACGGAACGTTTGTGAAACTTAGAGAGGTGACTTTGGGGTATAATATTCCATTGAATGATCCTAAAGTTGTAAAGGGTGTTAGGGTTTCAGCTTATGCTCGTAATGTTTGGAATATCTACACGAAGAGCAAATATATAGATCCAGAATTTGCAAACAGTAGTGGTAATGTTCAAGGTATTGAAGCAGGAAATATTCCTACTCCATTGACTTATGGATTTAATGTTAACCTTAAATTTTAAGCTAGTAACCATGAAAATTAAAAATATAATATATACTTCTTTGTTGGCATTGACCGTTGTCTCATGTTCCAAAGATACTTTTAATGAAATCAATACAGATCCTAATAGACCGGCCACAGTGCCAACTCCAAGTTTATTGTTGTCGGCAGAGCGTCAAGTGATGAATGCCTTGAGAAGTGAATCGATCAATTTCCGAGGGGCACAATTATTTGCTCAATATTTCAGTCAAAATATTTATACTGATCAATCAAGATATTTGATTTCAGCAGGTTACTCTGATGAATATTGGACTAATACCTATAAAGCATTGAACAACCTGAATGAGATTATCATTTTGAATGAGGATGAAAGCACAAAAATTCAGGCTCAAGCAAATGGCGCTGGTGCTAATAGCACCCAAATTGCAATTTCAAGGATTTTGAAATCATTTGCCTTTCATTCTTTAACGGATGTATTTGGTGATATTCCTTATGAGTCTTATGGCAATAAAGATGCAGACTTTGAAGCATTAAAAAGAAATCCAGATATACTTACACCGAAGTATGCTTCGCAGGAGAAGATTTACAAAGATATCCTGAATGAGTTGAAAAGCGCTGCTGATACCTTGGCGAAATATAAGTCTGGCATTACCTTCGGTAATTCGGATATTATTTACCAAGGAAAGAATGAAAAGTGGTTTAAATTTGCGAATTCCTTGCGTCTTAGACTTGCGAACAGGATTTTGAGTAAAAACCGAGCATTGGCAACTCAACATATTCAAGATGCTATTGAAAAAGGTGTGTTTACCTCAAATGATGATAATGCAGGCTATGTATATTCGACTGGTTCACCTTATGAAGCGCCTTTATTTAGAGCTACAGTTACAGCAAACAGAAAAGATTTTGCCGTTTCCAAAGTACTGGTCGATGTTCTGAAAGGTGAAAAGGGGCCATTCAAGTTTGCTGATCCTAGGTTAAGTAAATATGCAAAACCAAATAGCAAAAATGTCTATAAGGGACAACCTTATGGTTTGCCTTTAGCAGCTGGAAATTTATTCCCTATAGATAGTGTCTCTTTGCCTGGAGAAGTGATCAATAAAGCGAATGCAAATGAGGTTCTGCAGGAATATGCTGAAGTTGAATTCTTGATTTCAGAATTTAAGGGCTGGGAGCAAAATAGTTACGAAAAAGGTGTTAAGGCATCTTTGGAGCGTTGGGGAGCTTCAGCTGCTGAGGTTAGCACTTATTTGGGCAAATTGCCGGCTGCCAATAAGGAAAATGTGCTTTCGCAGAAATACCTGGCTCTCTATGGACAAGGAATTGAGTCATGGTCCGAAATCCGAAGAACGGGATATCCATTGTTCTTGGTGAAAAAAGGTGATGTAGTATGGAGTGGTACTATAGAAGGTAAGCCTGTTTCATATACTTTTGTTCCTGAGATTGGCAATGAGATTCCAAGTAGATTAGTCTATCCTTTGAAAGAACAGAGCACAAATAAAGCAAACTATCAATCGGCTTTGGGAAATCAAGGAGATGATGTTCAGTTTACGAAATTGTGGTGGAATAGGTAAATAGTTATGAGATGTGAGATGTGGGATGTGAGATAGTGGAAAGGAAATAGGTGTTAGACATTAGACATAAGACATAAGACATAAGACAATGCCCTGGCTTGTGGAGATACCGACCACGGCTTAATGCCCTGGTTGGTATCTTTAGCAACCAGCTATTTCTTGCCCTGGTTGGTGTCTTTAGCAACCATCATTAGCAAGTTTTTTATTTCTTAACTGCTATTATAGCATACAACATCGGTATTATACCTTGAAGTCCTTTTACTAAAGTGTGATGGGAAAGTTAGGAGAATATAGGATTTGTGATAGAAAATTTGATAGAGAGTGGAGGCTGAGGCCTCCATTTTTTTGGCTGGTGGAGACACTGGTAATGGTGTTATGTGGTGGTCGGTGGGGACACCGACCACGGCGTTGATGCCCTGATGGTGTCATTTATGCCTTGGTTGGTGTCTCAACCTTCCAGCTATTTCATGCCCTGGTTGGTGAAGACACCAACCAGTATTAGCAAGTTTCTTATTTCTTAACTGCTGTTATAGCATATAACATTGGTATTGTGCCTTGCAGTCCTTTGATCTGGAATTTGTTCGGTTCGATCTCAATTGTATTATTGAAGCAGTTGTAAGGAGAATAATCAAATTCTTCGAATGATTCTATTGACATATTATTTTTGATCAAGCCTTGGAAAACTTCGGATAAGGGATGATTCCAAGACACTTCTTTGGTTGAAATGTCTGCCTTTCGGTCGGCGTAAGTTCCTTCATTAGTTTCTATGATTGCACCATCATTGAAGTAGGAATAGTTGAATTTTGTGAAATCATAATCAAACATCCATACTACAGGATGAAACTCAACGAATACTAATTTTCCACCAGGTTTAAGGCATCTATTGATAACTGCTGCCCATTTGTCAAGATCAGGCAACCAACCTATAGTTCCATAACTCGTAAATACTATATCAAATTGTTCATTCAGAGAATCCGGGGCGTCATATACATCCGAACAGATGAATTCAGAATTGAGACCCAATTGACTATTGAGATTTTTGGCAACATCAATAGCTTGGTCAGATAGATCCAATCCTGTTGTTTGAGCTCCCATTCGTGCCATGGAAAGCGTGTCTTGTCCAAAATGACATTGTAGATGGAGGATTTTCTTGCCTTTTATATCCCCTAATAGGTTTACTTCTACTGGGTTTAGGCTATTTTTTCCTGCCAGGAATCCTTTGTTGTCATAGAATTCTGTATCGACATGAGCTTTGGTCTTTTCGTTCCAAAGTTTTTTATTTATTTCCTTGTAATTATCCTGATCATTCATAATTAATCATTATCCGAGGTGTCGGCGTTTCTTTTTTCTGCAGCTACTTCTTTATCTTCTTGAGTTGCATCTAATTGGTTTTCTTCCTGCTGATCTTCAGCTCTTTCTTCGAACTGAATATGTGCAAATATAGGATAATGATCTGAATCGTAATTGTCCAATTTTCTCAGGTCTCTCAATTTAAAATCTGCTGAGATAAAAGCATGATCTAACGGGAATTGAAGTAGAGGTTGTTTGGCATGAAATGTATTAAAAAATCCTCTTCCGCGTCTTGGGTCTAACAGTTCGCTCATCTTAAGGAAAAGTTCAGTGGTGTAGCTCCAAGCCACATCATTAAGGTCACCAATTACTATAACCGGCAATTTAGATTCTTTTGCTTTTTCAGCGACGATCAAAAGTTCTTTGTCTCTTTCCGTGGACCTTGGATTCTCGTTCGGTACTGGAGGGGTTGGATGTACGGCATATACTTGGACCAGCTGCCCGCTAGGAAGTTCAACTTTACAGTCTATGCTTGGGATTTGATCTTCCACGAGATATTTGACTTCTGGATCTATGATTGGAAATTTTGAATAAAACAACATTCCATAAGTGTTGTCAATAGGGACTTTCACATGATGTTCATAGTCTTTTTCCAAGGATTCCGTTTCACGATCCCATTTGTGGCTGGTTTCCAATAAGAGGATAAGATCTGGATTGTTCTCATGAATTACTTCCAAGCAACCTTTATAATTGATGTTATCTTCGTATACATTTGAAATCATGACTTTTAAGCTGTTATCGTCATCAATTTTAGATGCTTTGTATACTTGCTTTTTTCCAATAGGAGTGAAGGGATATATTTGATAAATGAGGTAGACAATATTACAGATAATTGCGCCTAAAAATATCAATAAGGTTATGTTTTGAAGGTCGTTGTGGATTGCCCAAAGCACCACCCATAATATGGATAGAACTAATTTTTGAATCCTTGGATATTCAAAAACGCGAAAAGTCCAATGATCCTGCCTGATAAAAGGCAATGCTGTAAAAATTAATAAAAAGCTTCCAAAAATAATTAGCGCTATTTCCATTTATTGATATTAATACTTTGTGTAATAAAATTGACTGTAACCCGAATAGAATATGTGTTATCATTAACTAGCAATTCGCTTGCCTAAAATTTTCAAGCCCCGTTCATCATTATCCAGTTTGGCAATATTTGGAAGATTTGCCCATTCTTCGAATCCAAATTTTTCAAATAATTTTAGGCTGGGTTCATTGTGAGAAAATATAAATCCCAATAAGGTTTTAATTCCAAATTGTGGAGCATTTAGTATGGCGAATTCCAGGGCTTTTTTCCCGATTCCTTGTCCTCTTGTATTGGGGTCAAGGTAGATGCTGACTTCAACAGTTGCGTCGTATGCTGGTCGGCCATAAAAAGATTGGAAACTTACCCATCCTATAATTTCTTGATTTTTTTCAATTACCCATAATGGTCTTTTGTTAGGGTTATGTTCATAAAACCAATTTTCTCGGCTTTCTATTGACACAGGTTCAAGGTCTGCTGTAACCATTCTTGATGAAATAGTCGTGTTGTAAATTTCTACGATTCTATCTAAATCAGAACGGTTTGCGATGCGGTAATATAGTTGTGTCATTGGGAAAGTATATTTTACTTAAAGATGTTCAAAATTGTAGAATAAATTGCTAAATTTCAACTAATCTGAATAGGATTAAATTAATTTGGAAAATCTATTTATTATGGAAGCAAGAAGTAGAAAAAGTTACGACACATTGAGTGAAGCTGTCAACGATCTTCAAAAAATGGGATATAATGAAGATTTTTTAGTTCAGGAAGATGGAGAATGTTTGTTCTGTGTTGGTCAATCGTTAGAATTGTCGCCTGACGAATTTGTTATTGATGAAATATTTAGGTTTGAAGGAATGACAGATCCAGGGGATGAGAGCATTTTATTTGCTATTTCTTCGAAGGATAATTTAATTAAAGGATTAGTGATCAATAGTTTTGGTGCGGAATTTAGTTTTCGGTCATCCAAATTAGTTGAGGAATTAAATAAGAGAAAAAGAGATATATAAATATTGAGCCCTTCAAATCAACTTGAAGGGTTTTCTATTTTATATACACAACGGTTTTCATCAGCCAAAATATGTTTTATTCGGTCTATTTTGAGTTCAGGCCCTAATAATGATCTGAAATTCTTTAGTTCAGCTTTGCAGAATTGTTGGCATTCAGTAGCTGCGGCACAAATAGGGCAGTGGTTTTCGATGAAATAATAAATATCATCTTCTTTTTTCCATTCTGCCATATAGCCTTCATCAGATCTTACTTTACTCAATTTGTTGAGCTTATCTTCAAGGTTTTTGGAGCCTTTAAGTTTGGCTTCATATCGTGCATAAGTAGTTTTTTCTCTATCCGTAATAAGTAGGTCTAATGCATTCTCTCCTAACAATGTTTTTACAGATTTCAGCAATTGCACGGTTATATCGGCGTGGCTGTCGGGAAATTTTGCCATGCCGGCTTGGCTTAGCGAATAATAAGTAAATGGTCTTCCGACACCGCTGCTTTTGCATTCATAATTTACCAAGCCTTCTTCAGAAAGCTTAATGAGTTGTTGCCTAGCACCCTCCTTCGTAATGCCTAATTCTTCTGAAATAGTCGCAGCATCAATCTCACCTCTCATCTTGATCAACATCAATATTTTCTGCGAATTACTTTTTTTCATATTGCAAGATTTTCCTTGTTTTATTTTGCAAATATAAGCATTAAAAATCAATCAATATTTTCTAAGGCATATAGGAATTATCTTTTTTTTAATTAAAAACTCTGTTTATTGTGTTTTAGAGCTGTTTTTATTTCTAAAAACAATGAGAAATCCCATTTGTATAAAACAAGTAAAAACTTGTTTTATTACTCGACTTTGTTAACTTTGTTGTACACAATTAAACAAAATATCATGAAATATACATTAGCACCATTACCTTATAATTTTGACGCATTGGAACCACATATTGATGCAAAAACGATGGAAATCCATCATGACCGTCATCACCAAGCTTATGTAGATAATCTAAACAAAGCTTTGGAAAGTTCAGGCATTTCTCAGGAATTGGAACTGGAGGATATAATCAAAAATATTTCAAAATATAGTGCCGCTGTACGCAATAATGGCGGAGGTCATTATAATCATAGTTTGTTTTGGGAGATTCTTTCTAGTTCACCAAAAGTTGAGCCTGAAGGTAAATTAAAGGAAGAGATTATTAAGTCTTTTGGTTCTATTGACCAACTAAAGGCAGATATCAAAAATTTGGCGTTGGGTCAATTTGGTTCTGGCTGGGCATGGCTTTTAGTAAAGCACAATGGAGCATTGGCAATCTCTTCGACTCCAAATCAAGATAACCCTTTAATGGATATTAATATTACCACGCAAGGATATCCAATTTTGGGAGTTGACGTTTGGGAGCACGCGTATTATTTAAATTATCAGAACAAACGTGCTGATTATGTTGATGCATTCTGGAAGGTGTTAGATTGGGAAGCGGTTGAGAAGAATTATGAATCAGCATGGTCAAAAATTAAATAAAAGAAAAAAATGACTGAAGACTTTGTAAATAAGGTAGAGGCGAGTGGAATTCTGACTATAGATTTGTTGGATTTTAAACCAAAAGAATCAAGTGTAGGATTGGACATAGCTGACTTTTTGCATTTGGGTTTGATGTTGAAAGAAAAAGAATTCAAGGAGAAAATAATTGCTTTTGACTCGAAAGCATTCAGCGGTAAATCTGTTGCTATTTTTTGTTCTTCCGATGCAATAGTTCCAAGTTGGGCATATATGCAGTTGGCAAATTCCCTGACAGGAATAGCAAGTCATTTGGATTACTGTGATGTTGAATGTTTGGATTTAAAGATATGGCAGGAGAACATTCAGAATGCTGATTTAAGCCAATATCAAGGTGAAAAAGTAGTTGTTCGTGCGCATCAATCAATTCATCCTTCCTTATATATTCTGATTACCCAGCAGCTAAAAGGAGTAGCTAAAACTATCATGTATGGTGAAGCTGGTCTTCCAAAAGTCATTACAAAGAATTAAAAAAAATGAAAGCTTTAATATATAATGGTGCATTAGAGAGAAGGAGCTCTTCAACAGCTTCTAAAATTTCGGAATTTTTGAAGCAAGATCTAGAGAATAAGGGGGTTGAAGCACAAATTTTTAATGTTGCTGATTCGGGGATTCCACTGTTTGACTTCACTCTAAATAGTACTCCCAAATCTGTTGAAATCATGAATCATACATTTCGCAGTGTGGATATGCAAATTTGGTTGACTCCATTATACCATGGTAGTATGACAGGGGTAATGAAAAATTGCTTGGACTGGTTGGAATTCAGCGCCAAGATGCCACAGCCTTATTTAAGTGGGCAGCGCGTGGGCTTAGTTTGTTGGGCTGATGGTGTGCAAGCTATGCAAGGTATAAATGCGATGGATGCTGTTGCGAAATCATTGCGAGCATGGACATTGCCTTACGCTGTGCCCATTCAAAAGCTTGAGTTTTATAATGAAGAATTTGAAATCGCCCAAAAATATCAGGAACGATTCAGGATTTTAAACAATCTTTTGGTTGATGGGCCAGTAATTACTAAAAACTAACCACATGGAAAATTACATTTTATCATTTAGAGCACCATTGAAAGCTCTATTGCAAAGACAACAAATATTTGAAAAACTAGGGAAAGAATATCCTCAGTTGGGTTCCATATCAATTGATATGGATGATAAGCAGTATGTAATAAATGTACATTCACCAAGTCGACTGGAGAACGAAATTCAAAATATTTTATTGACATATGGATATAGAATAGCTTTTGTAAAAGCTGTTTCATATAGTACACTTGATCCTAAGGTCAAGACGGCTTAATATTTTTCATTTCTATTTGTCTAGCGAGTCATTCTGAAAGGAGCGGCTCGCTATTTTTATTAAATGTTATTTTTACAGGACAGCGCAGGATGGATAGGAAATAGTTTCTTGTTAGATTTGGAATAGGGCATTGGTACTGCTTTAAAAATAAAACCTAAACTCAACCTTAGTGATGGGTTATAGTTAGACTGGAAATTGTCTAGTATAGTTATAACCCCTTACTTTTAAACATCAACTTAAAAACAACAAACAAGGAATAAATAATTCTATAACATAGATCATCATTAATTAAATTGGTTCATATGGGTTTTCAACACCCGTTTCTGTAAATTCCCCAAAGCCCTTTGGGGAATTTTTTTATACATTTGAGTATGTCATTAGAACAATTTTCAGGGTATACATTTAGAAAGGCTGAGCTAAATGAGGCGACAGCAATATGGTCTATTATTCAAGAGGCAATAGCTAAAAGAAAAGAGGAGGGTAGCAGTCAATGGCAGGATGGCTATCCGAATTTGGATGTTGTGAAGCTGGATATCGAAAAGGGCCAAGGCTATGTTAGTTTGAACGAAGCTGGAGAACTTACGGGATACCTTGCTTTAATTTACGATGGTGAGCCTGCGTATGAAGCGATTGCTGATCAATGGTTAACAAACCGCCCATTCTCCGTTGTTCATAGAATAGCGGTAAGTCAGGATAAGTATGTCAAAGGGCAAGCGACCTGGATGCTTCAAGAAGCCGAGAAGGAAAGTTTGAAAAATGGATTTCTGAGCTTGAAGGTGGATACGAACTTTGATAATGTAGGAATGTTGAGGGTGTTGGAGAAATTGGGCTATGTGTATTGTGGGGAGGTTTATTTTAGGGGAAGTGCAAGAAAAGCTTTTGAGAAAAAATTAGATGAATAGCATCATAAAAGAAAGAGGTTCTGCTGAACCTCTTTTTTTGGAATTCGTTTTCCTGTTTGTCACCAAACCCAATTATAACAACAGAGCGTGTTATAAAATGTTTTATTGACATTTAACTTTCTTCTAGCTTGGTAATTTGCCGACTCTCATAATAATTTTCCAAGTCACTTGTTTTGCTTCGGTTTCATCTTTCCAAAAAGGTTCCAGTTCAGTTTTGAGTTTTGAGAGTGGATTTTTTTCTTCTTGTTGAATATATCTTTGTGTAGCAGACCAACTCAATAAGTGTCCCAAGAAATCTTGCAGGTTATATTTTTTTCGGATAAAAAACTCTGGTGGTTCAATTTCTCGAAAAGGGAAAGGGATAGTTGTGTATCCCTGTTGGAGCAATTTGATTTCTGATGGCCAATAAGGTCCAACAATTTTATCATGGAAATGTTGGGTAATTGGATCAATATCTTTGTTAACAATGGGTACAGCATATGCCCATACGGCGATTATTCCATCTTTTTTAAGGACTTTTTTTGCTGCTTCATAAAATTTGTCGATATCGAACCAATGGATTGCCTGTGCTACAGTGATAATATCAACAGAATTCTCATTTAGCTTAGGTTCTTCAGCTTTTTCTACATGATACACTACTTTATCATGGTCGAAAGCATTTTTTATTTGGGCCTCACTTGGGTCAGAGGCATATACTTCATCATAGAAGTCAGCTAAATGTATTGCAGATTGACCATTGCCGGTTCCGCAGTCCCAAGCTAAGTCGTGGGCAGGAGTTAAGCTACTAAGATAATCATACAGCTCGTGAGGGTATGATGGTCTAAACTGAGCATAAATAGATGCTTGTTTAGAGAAATTGTCACTAAATGTTGCCATAGTACCTTTTTTTTACATCTATTTGTCAATTAAATTTACAAATAATTGATGAGCAAAAAGGCTATTCTCTCAGATAAATTTTATTGATTCTTGATGCTTAAAATTTTCAATTAAGTTTTTTGGAAATCCTCATCCTAAGGACATTCCATTCTTCTCCATTGAATATTGTTATTCTCTTTTTAAAAGGAATTACTTCAAATCCCACTTGCCTGTAGCAATGTATTGCTTGATGATTCCAATCGTATACATTTAAATCGAGTTGTTGGAGATTGAGTTCATCAAAACCTTTTTTGCAAACCGCTGATAACAATTCTTTACCTAATCCTTTTCCTCTATAGTTTGGGTCTCCAATAATAACTCTACTGATCAAACCGATTCCAGGTTCGTCAACTTGAATTTCAGCATGTCCTATAACATTGTTCTCAGGAATTAATACGCCTTTGAATACATGCCTCTTGCTCTCATTCAAATGAGCTTCTAATTGATCTGTCGATAGCGGATATTTAAATTTTGTTCCTGCAAATTGAACCAAAATTTTAGCGTCAGTAACCCATGAAATTAAACGTTGGAAATCTTCCGAACTGAATGGTTCGAGTTTTATCATTTAAAAAGGCTGTTTATTTTGATTCAAGATTCAATTCACACCAAATAGCAGGTGAGCCATCATAATCAAATTGTTCACCAAAGTTAAAGCCTAGTTTTTTTAATACATTCTTAGATCCGGTATTTTCAGGATGGACAGTTGCTATCAGAGAGTCTAATTTTAATTTGTTTTTTGCATAATCTATTATTGCATTACATGCTTCTGAAGCATAACCCTTGCCCCAATGACGTTGCTTGAATCGATATCCAAGATCATAAACATTTACTCGGCCGTTGACAGGTTCTGTTAGAAGTTTTAACCCGCACCAGCCGATCATTTCATTGGTGTCTAGGCTCACAACTGCCCATCTGCCAATGCCGTTCTCAATGTATTGTTTTTGGATATACTTTATAGCATTATCTATTTCTTCCATGGATTGAACCGGTTGGTTAAAAATAAATTTATGAACTTGATGATCAGAATCCATTTCATATAGATCATCACGATCTGTCGCTAATATTTCTCGAAGGATAAGTCTTGCTGTGTTGAGTTTTGGAGTCATAAAAATCTTGATAATTGAAATTAAATATAATAATGATGTTTTGTAATTAAGTTGTTTGTCGATTTTATTCGACAATAATTATTATAAATTAGGGTTACTATGAAATTCATTCGGCTGTAATTGATTAATTTAGGGGTTTGAATTATCCAAAAAACGTTCGAATAAGAAGAATTTTACTACCTAAGAAAACCATAAATTAAAGCCATCGAATCCTGATGGCTTTTTAAACGCCTCATAACTTAATATTAACTTAATATACTTATTTAAAAATTTAAATAAATCCAACTTAACTTTTCATAATTTTTAATTTATATTTTAAAATTAGTTTTTATGTGGTTTTCTATATTAAAATTTATAAATAATTGTGAGTTAGGAGTATAGTATTAGAGTTAAAATGTTTTATTTATTATTATTCGATAAATATTTGATTTTTTCTTCATTAAAAATATTATAAAAATTTTGTTTTAATAATAAAGTAATTGAAATATAGTTACTTTTGTATCGGTAATTCCTTTGGGTAATAAATAAATTTTTATTGCAGATTAAAATTGATAATCGCGATAAGCAGGAGTGTTATGTTCAATAAGTAGCAACCTTCTGTTTATGTGCAATAAAGCTATAGCAACATGATTTTGGGGAGGTGTTCAGCTTTTAATTATCATAATTCAAAAAATATGGAAATACCAAACAACACCTTGGAAGGGCAAGACCTCAAGAATAGGCTACAGGAAGTGGCGACCAGTTGTTTTACATCAACTAACAATCTTGAGAATTTAAGTGAAGAGCAACAACTTCAAATTATTAATCTATTTGATCGTATCAAATACAAAGATATTATCGATCAGGGATTTTGGAGTTTGGGAGGTGGCCTAAATCACTACAAACTAAGTTTGAATGAGATAAAATTGACGGTTTTAGAGATTTTATCTTCTAGATCTGACGACAAAGAGAGATTGATTTTGAAAGAAATCTTCTTATTCCTTAACATTCTCGATGAGCCAAGTTTTTATCAACTTTTTGCGTTGAGACAATTGCTACATTGTCCAGAAGAAATCTTTAATGAGAAAGTTAAAGAGGTTCAAGGCAACTATTTTGCGTAAAATCTAGAATTAAGACATTAGACATAAGGCTTTAGAATATCCTTTCATAATAATTACTTTTTTTTTCATACAATCTGCAACACATAAGGCAATAAAAAATTTTAGAATAGTTCCTTTTTAGAGCTTTATGTGTTGTTTCAAATTTGATTTTCTTTAGCCTTATGTCTATTTAATAGTCTAGAACCAAGTTGCCTAATTGACCTAATTTTCCTACTTTTATTTCAGCTACTCTTTAATAATCTCGCTTATTAAAGATATGCTCGTTTGAACCAAATAAACTTTTATGCTAATAACACAATTAAACCCTGAACATCAAGTTTTCAGGGAAAGTCTTCGTTCATTTATTCAAAAAGAAATCCTTCCAAATGTTGATGCTTGGGAAGAAAAAGGTGAAATTGATAAGTCAATCTGGAAGAAAATGGGTGATATGGGCTATTTAGGTCTTATCTTCCCTGAAGAATACGGAGGCTTAAATTTAGAATTTGATTATTCCAAAATATTCTGCGAAGAATTGTCGCAATGTTTTTCTGGCGGATTCACGATTTCTGCTTTGGTGATTGAATATATGTCGGCAACCTATCTATGGAAATATGGTTCAGAATTTTTAAAAGAAAAATATCTTACTCAAGTGATTGCTGGTGAAATGGTGAGCGCCGTTGCAATTACTGAGCCTGGTGCAGGCTCCGATGTTCAAAATATCAAAACTACCGCTGTAGATGAAGGAGACTATTTTGTGGTGAACGGTTCAAAGACTTTTATTACCAATGGCTATTATGGTGATTTTTTTATCACTGCAGTAAAAACAGATCCCAAAGCTGGAAAAAAAGGTGTCAGTTTATTGCTAATAGACCGAAATGCTGCAGGTGTGACCGCCAATAAGATTAAAAAGATGGGTTGGTTGGCTTCAGATACTGCTGAATTGGCTTTTGATAACGTCATTGTTCCTAAAGAGAATCTTGTTGGTGAATTGGGTGAAGGGTTTAAATATTTGATGGGAGGATTGCAGCTCGAAAGATTGACGGCCGCTATTCACAGCTTAGCTACTGCTGAATCAGCAGTTAATTATACCTTGGAATACATCAAGGAAAGATCAGCTTTTAACAAACAATTGAAGGATTTTCAAGTTATTCGTCATAGGGTGTCTCAGATGATGGCAGATATATTGGTGCAAAAAGCATTTGTGCAATATTGTTGTGATTTGCAGAATCAAGGTGTTTATGCAGTAAAAGAATGTTCTATTGCCAAATTGCAATGTAGTGAGCTCGCTGTCAAAGTAATCGGGGAATGCTTGCAGCTGTTTGGTGGTTATGGTTTTACTGAGGATTATAAAATATCAAGGCTTTACAGAGATGCAAAAGTCGGAACAATTATAGGAGGAACTTCAGAAATAATGCTAGAGATTTTATCAAAAATATTCATTGATGAAATTGACTATGCATCACGATAGATAACAGTCTAAATTAATTGATAATGAGCAAAATTAAAGAAAGAATTAAAGAGCAAATCAGCGTGAGTAAGAATGCTGACGGAGTTTATCAATTAAGATGGATCAACGTGCGCACAAGTCCGCACGACCTTTCTATAGACGAATTTAAGTTTTGTACAGAGCTTTTATTGTCCGTTTTAAAGAAAGAAGATTGTACTAGTTTACAATTAATCTTAGAGGGTAAGTTCGAAAATGCAGATTATGCTGAATTGATCGACCAGTCCAAAAATGACAGTTTTATAAAGAAACTCGACATTATTGATGGTTTGATCTTAGAATTGTCGGAAATTGAAAAGCCAACAGTCGTTCTGTTCGATAAAAGGTGTACAGGTCTTGCTGCTGCTTTTCTTCTCTTGTTTGATAGGAGAATTGCGATTGGACCAAAAGCAAAATTGGGATTCCCAGAAGGTTCCCTTGGCATGTTGACAGGGAATGGTAGTTTTACCAAACTTATCAGTATCCTCAAACCTGAATATTGTTATGATCTATTGACTTCGGGCAAATTGATAAAACCAGAGGAAGCCGAAAAGGTCGGTCTAATTAATGGACGGATTTCCTCGTGGGATCAGGTTCAAAATTGGTTGGCAGAAAATTCAGAGGTTAATCAACAAGACAAATTCAAGTGGAAAATAGACAATGCTGTATTGCAGGAAGGTACGGATATCTTAAATTCTAAGTCTTTAAAGCCATCATTAATGACTGAAGTTCTACTTGGTTTATTAAACGCATCTGCTGGATTGAATTTCAAGGAATTGTTGGAGCGTGAGCATCTGGCATATTATGGCATATTAACGGCTAAAGAAACCACGGCTAGAGTTCGAACATTTCATTATGCAATTCAAGAAGCTATTGATAGCACTGAGGATTTGGAAGAGGAAGATTCAATTTCAAAGGTTGGTGTTATTGGTGCTGGCATGATGGGCTCAGGCATCGCTTATGAAGTTGCCAAAGCGGGAATCGATGTGGTTTTGAAAGATGTCGATCTTCAAAGTGCTGAGAAAGGAAGAGCATATTCAGAGAAAGTTTGTAATAAACTGATCGAGCTCGCTAAAATGAAAGAAGAGGATAAGCCTAAAATCATGGAACGCATCTTGGCCACCGAAGAACTTGAAGACCTGGATGGTTGTGAAATTATCGTTGAAGCAGTATTTGAAGATAAACGATTGAAATCTGATGTGATAAAGGAAAGTAAAGGATATTTGCAGTTGAGTGGGATATATGCCTCTAACACAACATCTTTACCGATCGGGAAATTAGCAAAGAATTTCGATGATCCAAGTCGTTTTATAGGTTTGCATTTTTTCTCTCCTGTAGACCGTATGGCTCTTGTAGAAGTTATTTGTGGAAAAGAGACATCCGATATTACTTTGGAAAAGGCTTTACATTTTGTGGGCAAGTTGAAGAAAATTCCTATTGTAGTCAATGATGGAAATGCATTTTTCACTTCTAGGATTTTCTTTTACTATTTGTTGGAAGGAATTACGATGTTGCTGGAAGGAATTCCGATGGAGCGAATTGAAATCGGTGCTAAAAACGCTGGTTTTGCCGTTGGTCCATTGGCGGTATTGGATGAGATTTCATTGCCATTGATGGTACATGTTTATGAACAGTTGCCGGAAATGAGTTATAGCCAAAAAAGGGTTTATAATTATTTGCAAAGAATGATCAAGAAGGGTAGGACAGGAAGAAAATCGAGTCGTGGATTCTATGATTATCCAGATGATAAACCGAAGAAATATTATAAAGACCGCGAACTAACTAAACTCGATACTCAAATTTCTGATAAGGATATTCAGGATCGGTTATTAGGTGTTATGGCCCTTGATAGCTATCGATGTTTGGAAGAAGGGGTTTTAAATTATCCTGAAGATGGAGACGTTGGTTCTGTGTTGGGAATTGGATTTCCAGCTCAGACAGGAGGTGTTTTCAGTTATATCGATAATATAGGGTTAGATGAATTTATCAAGAACTGCGAAAGCTTTTCTCAATATGGAGACGAGTGGGAAATTCCTGAATCATTGAAGAAATTGCGTGATGAAGGTTTTACATTTTATGATGGATTTATTTCGCACTGGCCTTAAGAAAAAACAAAATGGGGAATCAAGCGATTCCCCATTTTATTTTATACCATTAGATCAACCAGTTCATGAACTGGTATTTTGGTTAGTTTATCGTATTCTAGCGTATTGTCAAGGATTGTTTTTTGTTGTTTTTCTGCAAAAACACGAGCTAAATTAATCTTGTATTTTTCTATCAATTTAGGGATTCCTTCATCTCTACGTCTTCTGTGACCAATCGGATATTCCACTACAACTTCATCGAATACCGTACCATCATTCAGTTCTAATGTCAGAGCATTTGCGATTGAGCGTTTTTCTGGATCATGATAGTCTTTGGTAAATTGTGGGTCTTCAAAACATGTTATTTTTTCACGGAGCTCATCGATTCTTGGATCTGCGGCAACATTGTCTTCATAGTCAGCAGCTGTAAGTCTTCCGAAGATTAGAGGCACTGCTACCATATATTGAATGGCATGGTCGCGGTCAGCAGGATTGTGCAATGGTCCTTTTTTATCGATTATTCTGATAGCGGCTTCATGCGTTCGGATTTTGATCGATTTGATGTCATCTGAAGTTTTCCCAGCATCTTTAAGTTGTTGGTGCAAAGTCATTGCTGCTTCCACAGCTGTTTGAGAGTGGAATTCTGCAGGGAATGAGATTTTGAACAGTACATTTTCCATGACATACGTTCCGTAAGGTCTTTGGAACTTAAAAGGGTTTCCTTTGAAAGAAACATCATAAAATCCCCAAACAGGAGCAGTTAAAACTGAGGGATAGCCCATTTCACCTTTTTGAGCAATTAATGCCAACCGTACGGCTCTTGAGGTCGCATCACCAGCAGCCCATGATTTCCTGCTTCCGGTGTTTGGTGCATGTCGATATGTCCTTAACGATTGGCCATCTACGAATGCCAAGGATAGGGCATTGATTAGTTCATCTTTGCTAAGACCCAATAGTTTACTCACAACAGCTGTTGAAGCTACTTTTACCAAGATAACATGGTCTAGACCTACTTTATTGAATGAATTCTCTAGCGCTAAGACACCTTGCACCTCATGTGCCATAACCATGGCTTCCAAGACTTCAATCATTAACAAAGGTTCCTTTCCCTGAGCAATCCGATTTCTAGAGATCCAGTCTGCAACGGCAAGGATTCCACCAAGATTATCTGACGGGTGTCCCCATTCTGCAGCTAACCATGTATCGTTGAAATCTAACCAGCGTACCATAGCTCCGATATTGAAAGCCGCTTGGATAGGGTCTAATTGATAGGGTGTTCCAGGAACTTTAGCGCCATGAGGAACAATTGTCCCAGGTACAATAGGGCCTAGCATTTTTGTGCAGGCAGGATAAGTTAAGGCTTCAAAACCACAACCCAATGTGTCTAGAAAGCAATAATGTGCCGTTTTTAGAGCTAGATCACTATCTATTTTATACTGTAGGATATAATCAGCTATATCTACTAAAACTTGGTCTGGATTGGGTCTGTTGTTTGAAATATGTGAAGACATTATTTTATTTAAATGATTGTTGAATTATTATTTTCTTTCTGATATTGGAACAAATTCTCTGTTTTCTGGTCCAGTATAATTTGCACTAGGTCTGATTATTTTTCCATCCTCTCTTTGTTCAATTATATGTGCTCCCCATCCAGAAATTCTTGACATAACAAATAATGGAGTGAACATATCTGTAGGGATGCCCATTAAATGGTAAGCAACTGCGGAAAACCAATCTAAGTTGGGGAACATTCTTTTTTCATCCCACATAACTGTTTCTATCCGTTCGGCGATATCATACAGGCGCATATCACCAGCTTCTTCAGAAAGCTGTTTAGCGATTTTTTTTATCACTTGATTTCTAGGATCGGCAATCGTATAGACTGGATGTCCAAAACCAATGATTACCTCTTTGTTAGCTAGCCTTTTTTTGATGTCAGCTTCAGCTTCATCAGCATTGGCATATCGCTCTTGAATTTCATAGGCTACCTCATTGGCACCGCCATGCTTAGGGCCCCTAAGTGCGCCGATTGCTCCTGAAATTGCCGAATAGACGTCAGAACCAGTTCCTGCAATTACTCGAGAAGTGAATGTCGAGGCATTGAATTCGTGTTCTGCATATAAATTTAGCGAAACTTGCATTGCATGAACCCAAGAAGACCTAGGTTCTTCACCATGTAAAAGATGAAGAAATTGGCCTCCCAATGTTGCATCAGAGGTTTCGACATCTATTTCTTTCTGATTATGACTGAAATGGTACCAATATAATAGTGCGGATCCCATACTGGCCATTAAACGATCGATTATATTTCTAGTAGTGTCAACTTCGTGAATAAGTGGTTCTGGCTCCAGAGTGCCAAAAACCGAAACTGAAGTTCTTAAGACATCCATTGGATGCGCAAATTCTGGAATTAATTTCAAGACATCCTTTAATGGTTGAGGTAGTCCGCGATCAGCAATTAATTTTTGTTGATAATGTTGAAGTTCGGATTCAGTTGGAAGATGACCATGGATTAATAGGTAAGCTACTTCTTCAAAGGTTGCTTTTTCTGCAAGATCTAAGATGTCGTAGCCTCTATAATGAAGGTCATTTCCACTTTTTCCTACTGTACATAATGCTGTGTTTCCAGCAGGAACACCCGAAAGGGCAACGCTTTTTTTAGGCTTAAACCCAGTTTCATTGGCTTCTTTCATATCATTTGTTTTTAAATAATTGGTCTAATTCATTCTCATAACGATAGTAATCTATGCTTTTATATAGTTCTTCTCGAGTTTGCATAGTATCGATTACATTTGCCTGAGTTCCATCTTTACGAATATGTTCATATACATTTAAAGCTGCTTTATTGGCCGCCCTAAATGCGGATAGAGGATATAAAACAATGGAAACTCTGGCTTTTTTAAGTTCTTCAACGGTGTATAGATCCGTCTGGCCGAACTCTGTTATATTGGCAAGGACGGGTAATCCTGTAGCTTCGGCAAATCTGGTGTAATCTTCGATTTTTCGAACGGCCTCAGCAAATATAAAATCGGCACCTGCTATTTGATAGGCTACAGCACGATCCAGAGCTTTATCCAAGCCTTCAGACGCTATGGCATCCGTTCTAGCACCAATTAAAAAATCAGGGTCTTTTCTTGCATGTACTGCCGCTTTTATGCGGTCGACCATTTCCTCTGTTGATACTAATTCTTTTCCTGGTCTGTGGCCACAACGTTTCGCCCCAACTTGATCTTCCATGTGGATACCGGCAGCACCTGCCTTCTCAAGTGATTGTATCGTTCGTGTAATATTGAATGCGGAAGGTCCAAATCCTGTGTCAATGTCTACCAATAAAGGCAGTGAACATACATTTGTAATTCTTTCTACATCGATAAGCACATCTTGAAGACCTGTAATACCTAAATCTGGAATACCTAAAGAGCCTGCAGCTACACCACCACCTGAAAGGTAAATAGCTTTGAATCCGGATTGTTCAGCCAACAAAGCATGGTTGGCATTGATAGCACCGACTATTTGGAGTGGAGTTTCGGATTGGATAGCATCCCTTAATTTTCTTCCTGCGGAATCCTTCATATATTGATGGAATTTTTAAAGTTTATAATAGATATTTTGAAGACAAAATTGAACTTGGACTGCCAATTTGCCTCTCTTTTAAAGGTAGGAAAATTTATGGGTTAATAGAATTTTCTGACTGGAAAAGATGAATAAGAAATTGACTTAAAAGGATATAAGGATAGGAGGGAATGTTGCAAGTTTGCTTTACCGATAAAGTTTTCTTGTTTCAATAAAAAGATCGATTTGATTCAAGATAATTGGCAGTTTTTTAAGAATTTCATGCGACCAAAACCTAAATACAGTGTATCCTAAATCTCTCAGAGCTTTATTACTTGCGAAGTCTTTTTGAATGTTTCTTTCAATTTTGGGAATCCAAAATTCTTGATTGGATTTGATATTTTCTCTTGCTTCTTTCCAATTGTATCCGTGCCAAAATTCCCCATCGACAAAGATGGCTAACTTATATTTTTTGATCACAATATCAGGAGTTCCCGGGAGTTCATTTTGATGTATTCGATAACGAATATTTTTTGACCATAGAGCTTTCCGAAGTTTAATCTCAGGTTTGGAGTTTTTACTTCTGATTTTAGACATGATTTTGCTACGCTTTTTACTGGTGTAAAAGCCTTGTGATTCCTCAAAGCGTGGCACTTTGATAGGTTTGTCATCCAAGAGGTAGTTAATCATAATTCAAAATTAAGAAGAAAATAGGTACATCAACAAAGAAAATAAAATTACAAAAGAGTTTGTACCCGAATTTAGGTAATTAAAACCCTTTTTAACAGGTAATAATTCCAATCATAATAGTTGATAATTTCGAATAGATAAAATCAAATGATGATGAAGAATAAATTAAGACTATTAATTGGCTGTTTTGTATTGCTGGGATTTTTTGCTGCTTGTGATAAAGATGGCAATGAGATTGAGGATGAAAAGATTCTAACGGAGAGAATTGAAGATATTATCCCAAAACAATACTTGGATACCTTGAATAAGTTGAATTTTAAAGTAAATCAAGGAGTGAATCCACCAACCGTTAAGGGAACATTCTCTGTTAAGCCACATGTTTTGGATACAAGTAATATTTCAACCGACCCTCCGGCCTACAGATTTTCTGATGCAGTTTTAACTTTATATGGTCAGAATAACAATGACTTTAGTATTAAAATGTTGGGGGAGCATTTCCTGAATGATCGAGATACAAGTATCGCAACTGCTATTTCGGGCTCAGGGAATAATTTTACGATCTATGGCAAAGCAAAATCCAATATTGGAACAGCCTATGCTATTTCGGCAATTCTTATTTCCGGAACATTGGATGGCGAAAATATTAAGAATCTACAGACTGGAATTATCATGATTGATGATTCACATGCTACAGGCTTGGTAATCAAAAATGGTCAGGCTAGGATCGCTTTTGATTCTGATTTCATTACCGAGAAAATTGCTGATGTCGATGATAATAAAGCTAGTGCAAAAAGAGCTTCGACATATAAGAGTAAATCAACAGTTTCTTTAAACCAGATTATTGATTAGTGTTAATTTTTCATAGATGGATTAAATTAATATTTAGGTTAAAGTGTTGGTAATGTAAGCGGGATTTTTTCCCGCTTTATTTTTTATAATGGTCATAAATGTATTTCTGAAGATCCAAAAGCTTTTTCTTTTGAATGAAATAAGAACGCGACAATAGGTTTTGATACTGTTGCATCGCCGTAAATAAATATCCTAAATTACTGTCATCATAACTAGAACCATAAAAATATAAAAGCTCATTTTCTGCAAAATGGGTCAAGTATTTAAGGATTTCTGGGCTTAGTTCGGCTTTGATTTCATCACTTTTCAGGAATTCCGTAATCTCCTCCTTCAATTTTTTTTCTAATGGCTTGTTGTTAGACAATTGAGTCACAATACTTGACATTTCTTGTTGTTGGTAGATGAAAGCATATTTATTGCTTATCTCAAAATAGAATTGGTATTTTTCATCAAAAACATCATCCAATTCTTTAAATTTATGATAGACATTTCGAAGATCATACTCTTTATTTGAAACCATTGCCATCTGATAAAAAGATTCAAAAACCCTTTTATTAATTGCATTCAATTCCGATAATTTCTCATTGTAAATGGCTTCAACTTGTTTCAAAATATTTCCTGCTTCTTTAGCCTTGTATTTTATTCCATCGTAATCAAAAGTTTTGAGCTTATAGGTCTTATTGGAAATATTTTCTAAAGTGAATTTGTCATTTAATAAAGAATTAACTTCAAAGCTCAATTCAACATTTTTATCAGAAAATAACTCATGGATTGGTGTGATTTCTGAGTCGTAATTTACCTCAGAAAAATCATGAACAAGAGGATTATTATAAGTATAAAATTCATTGAAAATTTCATCAAATTCATTTTTGTAATAATCTAGTTCATACTGAGATTGGAATTCGGAATTATTTAAATGATTAATCAATCCTTCGTGTTTCAATTCCGAAAACAATAATTTCTGCACTTTTTCGAGCAATACTTCTCTATTCCTGAGAATTTCAATTGCAGGTCCGTCATTTTCATGATCTACCAGTACATTTAGTTTGTTGATTGCATTCACACGATCTTCTGTTGAAGGGTGTGATGCCCATTGATCTTCAATATTTAATTTTGATTTATTGTATTTTGCACCTGCGTCAATCGTTATTTGTGGAAATCCATTAACTATCTCATATTTGTTTTTCTTTGCCAGGAATAGACTAACAGATTTTTGATCTTGATAAATATCTTGTGGCAAAAAGTTTTCACTCATTTTTCTTTCATAGAAATATGTCGCTGTATCAAAAGAGTAGTTTGCAAAACTAATTCTTAACAACCCATCAGCTAGTGCTTTTGATCCAGAAACATTCACAGATACTGCATCAGCATGAAATTCCATTTCTCTAGAAAGTGCCATGTAATTGATGTTGATATAGTCATAGAGTTTTTGAAGAATAGTCTGAATCCCTCGGATTGAAAATGTTGAGATATAAAGTGTTAAAGCTATATAACCGCTAAGATTTGCCATTTTATTCTGTATGCTATTGATAGATTCGTTGTTGTATAGCATGTTGTAAATAATGTTATTAACGTTATAAACATAGCTTCCAACCTTCATGCTGCGCTGAGAAAAATGTCCAAATTCATGTGCTAATATCGCTTTGAGTTCTTGTTTTGTCAATGAGTTTATTAGACCTATACCGATTTGCAGATTTTTACGGACTGGTAAAAACATACTCCAAAAACTGGAATTATAGAAAACTGATGCATTGACATTATGAGAAAGAAATACCTTTTGTGGAAAATCAGTTTTTATTTCCGACACGAGTTCATCGATCATGGCGAAAAGTTCTGGTTGTTCTGCTTCCGTTATTTCAATCAGATCACTTGTATCTGTTTTATTTGACGCGAAAATAAATTTTATCAGAAAAAACAAAGTTGTCAACCCGGCAGCAATCAGCCCTAAGCCCAGCCCTATGGTAAGGATATTAGGATAATTGATGATGGACCAAATTCCGATATATCCAAAAAAGATATTGATTCCTATTGTAATGGCTAACAAAAACAGATAGACGACAATAAAAATGAATATCGATATTAAGGTTTTTTTGACCTGTTTTTGAAATCCTTCTGATTCTTGAATTTTCATGCCTTAGTTAATAATTTGAATCTAATATAAAAATTCCCACCTATGATTTTGCATTGATTTATTTTTTTTAACAGGCTTAAAATGAATCAAATTGTATCAATTTCTTCCAATTAATTCCATGATTCGAATTTCATAACGTCACCTTTTAGTTTAGCTCTCGATATCAAAAAACAGTATTGCATGCAATCGAATGGTTAAATTTTAAAATGTAAAAAAATGGCAATTATCTCAAAAGGAATTTTAGGTGCTTACTACGGAAAAGTAGGCGAAGTAGTAGGAAGTAGCTGGAGGGGAATCAATTATGTAAAATCTCTTCCAAGAAAAATCAAAAGAACAGCTTCAGAAAAGGCATTAAATCAAAGGGCAAAGTTTGCTATGGTTGCTGGATTTCTCAAACCGCTAAGGGAATTCTTAAAGAAAAGTTTCAATGACAAAGGTCTAGAATTTATGACTTCAAGTAACTATGTGACCAGTCAACTCCTCAGGAATGCAATTGTTGGAAAACTTCCATCCTTAACTTTTGACTACTCTAAAGTTGAATTAAGTAAAGGAATGATCTCTAAATTGATGGATTTGACACATAAAAATGATGATGGCAAAATATTAGTCAATTGGGTTGATTCTGAATTTTCTCTATTACCTGAGCCAGATGTAAATGTACATATGATAGTTTATTTAGAAGAAAAAAATCAGTTTCTTCTAGTTCCCAATGTTAAACGATCTGCAAAGGGAATAATGATTACCGAAGATAAATTAGGAAATGGTAGGATAGCTATTTGGGTTTTTTGTAGCAATGCAGAAATGACAAAATTTTCTGATAGTCAGTTTATTCTCGAAAAAGTTATCTCTTAAAACCTTTGTTCGAGTCAATATCCAAATTAATGAATGTTTAAAAAGAATCAAAAAATGAAAAATTTAATTGAATTATTATCGGAGATTATAAAATTAATAAGATCATCACCTACAAAGATACCAGGGAAAATCCTGTTGGTTATTAGGTATTTAAGTTTCTTACTTGATATCTTGAAGCAATGGTTCGACAAGGACAATAAAAATGGATCCCAGAGGAGGAGACTTAAATTTAGTTAATTAAAAAAGGGGCTTTCTGCAAGGAAGCCCCTTATTATATTGTGTTAGTTTAAATGATAGCTTTGATTTTGAAACTCCATAGATGCGTAATAATTGTATTTTTCTTTGTTCAAAGGGTAGTCCCAACATCCCATTCTATGATAAACCTGGCCACCGAATCCTGATTTGAATCTATAGAGTCCATACATCGGATGAGACTCATCTGCTTGCGGGGAAATTCCAAAAAAGTCATATTCCGTACAGCCTTTTTCTTTCGCTAATTGCATTGCTTTCCATTGCAGGGCATATGTAGCCATAAAATTTCTGTTTTCGGTAGCAGAAGCTCCATATAAGTAAGTGCCTCTATTTGCAGCTATTACCAAGAACATAGCAGCCAATGGCTGTCCATCAACTTCAGCAACCAAAAGGTAAACCTCTGCAGGAGACAAAGTGTCATTGGCCCTGGCACTTAGAACAACTCTAAAATAATTAATATCGTGAAGAAAAAAGTTGTTCCGTTGAGCTGTTTGTCGATATAATTCATACCAAACATCTAACTTATCAATGCCTAATGATTTAATCTCCACACCCTTTCTTTTGGAAAGATTGATATTATATCTCGTTTTAGATTTCATGTTTCCCAATAGTTGATCTTCATTCTGGTTAAGGTCCATGAAAATAGTATTAGAAGGAAGAATATCCGTATTAGCTTTTCTTAAGTTCCAATTTTCGGTATTAAAGTTTAATCTTAGTTCTTGGATTCTTTTTTCAGGTACACCGATCCAGTTGCCATGGATGTCATAGCAATCTTCTTCTTTTGCCCATAAGGATTCCCAGGACAGGTCAAAACGGATCATTATGCAAGAAGGAGGGAGGAAACCACGTAAACTTTCCGAAAGTTGCTCTAGAAAATAGCCTTGGTTTTCTGGGTCAGGTTCAATTTCTGGGCCATAAGGAACATAGGCGATACAATGGTCAGCATCCAGATATTGGATGATAATCAATAAATCACCAACAATATAAGTTTCATCAGAAGGATGATTAAACAGATCTGAAGACTTTACCTTAAAGTTATAGGCTACACTTTGAACGCCTTGCATTTTCTTCACCTCAGACCAATAGGCAGTCTGTTGAATAATGGAAGTCTTAAATATTTCCGTTATCTTTTTATCTTCTAAATTCGCAATCATGTTTGTTCTCCATTTTTAGAACCAATCGATTTTTGAAAATCGCTTTGATTTGTGCCAAAAAATGGCAAACATAGCCAATATAAAATGGGTAAACGAATTTAAATGTCACGTTGTTGTTAGAATCCTGTTAGTCTTCTTCCAGGATTTCTGCTACTCGTCCAATCTGCCCATCCGTAAGCCTCACTTTAATACCTCTACTATGGTAAGGCGCCGATGTTAAAATATCCTTGACGATTCCTTCAGTTAAGTTCCCAGATCGCTGGTCTTTCTTTAGAATGATATTTACGACAATACCAGGTTTTATATTTGCTCTTGAATTTGGATCGCTCATGATGTTTATTTTGTTGAATAGCGAATTTAAGGCATTCCAATAAGAAATCTTGAATTTTATTCCATCTTTACAATTCCTGCATCAGATTGAGTTGACCTGGTATAAGCATATTTCCCGGTCCTATCTCGAAGTATTATTGGCTGTTTGATCAGGTTATAATGTTCTACCTCAAATGTTTCTGGATCAAGTCCTATTTCAAAATCATAATGAAAGATTCTATGATAATCTTTTATAAATCCCCAGGTATCTAAAGAATAATTATGAACATCAATAGGAATAATTTCATTTTCATAATAAATATGATTTTTATCCTTCCCATAGAGGAAGCCGATATATTTAAAGCTATCTAAATCTGCATGCTCTAATTTCTTAAGGGTTCCATCTTTTTTGACATAGATACCATTTTTGTCCTGCCAATAAACAGTGTCGTATTTTTCTTTGATATATTTGAAAGTGTTGGGGTCAATTCCTTCAATTATACTTATTTCCCATTTTGCTTCAGGATTATTAATGGAATTTCCGTATTTATTTTTGATGGTTCGCGCAGGGGAGTCCTTCGTTAAATTCTCACGGTAAACATGATTTTTATCCATAAAAAATCCTGATACTTTTTTAAAAGTACCAGGATCTCCATCAGGGACTTCGATTACCTGATTATTGTAATTTCTAACTTGAATTACTTTTCCTTCGTATTGATAGAAGTTGTCGAATAACTTTTCAAGTTTATCTTTATTATAATCTTTTAGGAGTTCCATAAGCTTGTAATGTTCGCATATTAGATATCCTAAATATACCTAATTATTGTAAGCTATTTTCTTTTTGGAAAACATTGCCAAAGTTATAGAAAGTTTGATTTGCTAATTCTATAGCTCTGTCATGTTGGTTGATGTCATCCCCAAATCTGTTTAATACTTCAGTGAATCCAGTCCACATAGCTTCACTTTGGTCTCCATAGCCTTCAAAGAATGAAAAACCACGGTCAATTCCAATTTTCCTTAACATCTGAACGATATATGGACCACCCATAATAGAACCTTCTAAAACATATAAAGAACTTAAAGCTTCAAGTTCTGAATGTACAGTAGGAGCTATGGCTTGCGGAAGATTGGAAAGGTCATGTCCTAAAGATTTTATATCTCTTTCGATATAGCTCGAATTTCTGCGATTATCTTTGTCCGGTAAAACTTCAGTAGTGATAAATTTTCCGGTTTCATCTTCTATAGCCTTGAAATAAGCATAAAAACCTTTTAATAAATCAGCATAATCTGCTTCATTCTCGATTTTTTTAATGTGCCTTACAATATTTGATTCAACCTGTTGATGGGCCGATTTTGTCTGTTCTTTTATTAGTATACTTAACATATTCTTTTTGTTAAATCGTTTATTATTAAAACTGAATTCTTAGGAATTAATTGCTCCAAATTTAAAATTTGGTTTTATTCCCTAAGATTGCTAAAAACATTTACCTACATCCTGTAATAAATGATTTGTGATATTCGAATTACAATTGATTACTTTATAATTTGAATCGGATGTTTTAACATGGGATTAGACCCTTCTCCATTTGACGTTATCAATCTTATAGTTTGGTCAAGTGTGGAGGTAAGTTCATTGTTATAACTTTTTGGAATCCCTAGCTTTAATTTAGCCCCCTCATAATCAACTCCTAATATTTGTAACATAATATATGAACGGTTTCCCTCATTATTAACGTAAGTTAGTAGAGCTGCGCTAATCCTAACATCCTTATTGGCATATTTTAAGGGAACAGTGAATTCATCACCTGATTTTAACTTTAATGGTTCTGTTAAATCTAAATTAGGGTAAGGTGTAGCGGTTAAATCAGTTATGTTAACCACTGGCTTGGAACTATATATTTCTTGGCTAAATTTGTTCGTAATTTTTGCTGTGTACTCACCAGGAGGAATTTCCTGACCATTTGCTTGGTCTACGATAAACATAAAACCCGAGAGTGGATTCTTTAAAGAGGGGATAGGGTAAAACTCTTTTTTTGCTTCATTAAATAAAGTGAGTTTATCACTTCCATCTGATGCCAAATTTAATACAGCAATTAAAGCAGTTTGTCCTCTTCGATATTTTCTGATTTCTCCTTCAGGGAAAAAAGGTAATTTAGCAGTATTATTTAATTTTATCTCGAAACTTTTGGTTGTTCCGTTCTCCGCTTTTACTTCGTATTTTAATCCTATTTTCAATTCTATTTCCTGTTCAGAAGCTGGTGAGATTTTAGCATTCTTTGATACAACAATCTTTGGTTTTAATTTTTGCGGTATTGGCCATTCACTCATTCCCGGCCAATTAATAATGATATTATTATTTTCAATTATAGCATTTATACTGTCTTTACCGTTATCATAAGGAATTTTATAAGAGATTATATCTGCGTAAGGTGCTGGCTCAATTATAGTTTCCGTTTTGCATGAAAACAAAAGTAGACATACAAGGAATAATGATGTTTTGGATATCATGTTCATCTTCAATTTTATTAATAGGTTATTTTAATTGGATTTTTTAATTTTTCTTCTCTATCGTAGTATCGAATTTTAACCCAATAAAGACCTGCAGAAGGTATTTGGTGGTAACCTTTGTCATCAAATCTACCTTCAATTTGATTTAAGTTTAGGATGATTTGAGAGGGTGTTATAATAGTTGAGATGCTAGACATTGCTACAGTAAACTTATATTCTTTCCCTTTATCATCAACTAAACTCGCTTTAGCTAATGTTTGATCTAAATCATAGTTAGTTGAATAAGGATAATTTCCAGATAAATTTCTTACATAAAGCATTTTAGTGATATGTGATTTAGATTGGTCAAAAACTATCGGAGAATTAGGATCTAAGCTTACTTCTCTAAAATTCAAAGGAGGTTGATGAGTTTTAATCTCAAGTACGTAAGTTTTTTTCTCACCATTTTTATGTGTTATGGGATATTCTATTTTCCTACCATTAATAAAATAATCTTGAAGATTTGTAATTAAAGTGTCGCTACCTGATTTTAATTCATTTCCATCCTCTAATTCAATTTTTGGTTCGATCGCTGTCAAATAAATTCCCGGTGGAACAGTTGCTGTTATAATCCCGTTTTGATGATTTATAGAAACTGGAATCTGATCCGCGGAATTAGTTACTTGGAAGGATTTGATCTTTGCTTTAGATTCTTCTTCATAAGGAAGGGTGTTAGTCTTTGTACAGGAGGAGAAGAGTAAAAGACTTATAATAAATAAATTGATTCTCATTTTTAAATGGTTAAAAAAAATAGTACATGTATTACTGTTATAAATATTAATTAATAATCCTGTGTAATAGCATTACACTGGAAAAATAGCGGGCTTTTCAAAAATTAGAATGAGATTTTAGAATTTCCCCTTCTTTTTGGCATGATGAATTAATTACCATTATCAATGCAGACAATAGCAATGGTAAGGATCTGAATGTATATTTCATGGTTTTTAGTTTTTGCCTTTAGGCATTAATTAATTTGGGTTATTCTATTCCAATTATTTAGAGCATTCATTTTTGAAAAGAAGCTCGCTATGTTATTTTTTAATCTCAAATTTTTTGCTGTTTTTTGGGACCAATACATAATCAAAAGTGATATATACTTTTGGGGCATCCCTTCTCCATCCGGTCGAGTCCAGCCTGTCCTTGTAGAGTGATAAGATTCTCAATTTTGCATAATTACCTTTTGCCGTACGGATAACAGCCGTTCTCGGTGGTGAAGTTCTCCCATTATTTAGCTTCCAAGGCTGATTCATTGGATAAACAACATGCTGAAATTGATGGGACCCATCTCTTAATAGGTCTCCATTAAAATCGTATAAATACCAACCAATCCCTTCTCCAAACATTCCATAATTGTCTGTCCCGTATCGGTCCTTTCTAGTTTGAAATTCCTTGTCATCCGGAATATCAACCACTTGATCGAATTCCTTTTCGACTAGCAAAATTCCGCCCTCGGCAGTATTGCCATAACCGTGGTTCTGGGGATCTTTGCCATTGTTTCCAGAGATAAATGAGTTTACTAAACCTCCAAATGCGATATCCCAATTTCTAGTTTGCAAATGCTCTTGCCCCAATGCTTTATTGGATTCTAAACTATAATAGATATTGGGTGCCGCAGTTTGAAAATTATTAGCCTGTGATCCGGGTAAGTTGTTCACTCTAGTCAGCTTATAAAAAAGTTCGCTTTCTTCTTTTATCTCTTCAGGTGGTTTTTTTTCATCAATTATATCCTCACTTTTCCCGCAGGAAAATAATCCAAATACGATTGAAACAATGATAAATGCTTTAAATCCTCGGAAAATCTTAAACCTAAACACTCTTAAATTCATAATATTTTATTTGTAATGATTCTAAATAATAGTAAAATTACTAAGCTCTCTTTCTATCGTATCTATGAAATCCGGCAATTCATTTATGATATCTGATAAAATTTATCGCACATGGTTACCGACGGCCGCTCGTATTCAAATTTCTACTTCCATCTTCTTGAACGTAGTAGCGAAAAGTGTAATAAGGAGCAGGCCATTTCATATTGGTTACTGCTTGTGGGTTTCCCTTGTAAGAATTTACAATCTGCAGCTTTGCAAATTTCCCGTCCTGAAGTTTGATTACATAGGTTCTATTGGGTAGTGGTATAGCTAAATGTGTTTTGAGGCTATATAGAAACCATCCATCTGAATATTCATTGGAAGCCCATCCTATTTTTGAAACAGTGCTTTTTTCAAATTCCTCATCTGAGGGGGCTTCATTTACAAGATGGTAAGCTTGGCGGACTAATACTACTCCTGTATTTGTAGCTGGCCCTTCATATCCTGGATTGAATTTATCTTTGGCATTATTAACGAACAACTCAGAATTGTACGGTCCTGTAAAGGCAATATCCCACGCCAATGTCTTTAGCCATCTGAGAGAATCGGCTTTATTCTTTATCCAGATCTGTCTTTTATCCTTAAAATTGAACAAAAAAGTATGAAATGGTCTTTTGACTTTCCCTTCAACTCCTTCAGCCATCGATGCCTCAGTATCTCCTGGCAAATCTCTGATTACCACACTGACACCATCATCCAAACTCGGTAGCGGATTGTCTTTTTCTTTTCCACAGGAGTATAGGATCATGAGAAATCCGACGAGTGCAGAATATAGGAGGTATCTTCGGACATTGGATTGGTTATCTTTTGTTATGGTTTTTTGATTCTTCATCATATTGCTCATGTTTATTATTGAATTCTATTTTTCTTTCTTTATCCATCTATAGCTTAATCCTGCCAAATACATTCTGCCCGGTTGCCCAAGCATATATCGGTGAGTAAAACCCATAGCATTATCAACCATAAATCTGAAGGTCAATTGCTTGTTGAAGAATGGCTTTTCCAATGTAAAATTGAGTAGGGTATGAGCAGGAACAAAAGCATCATATTGATCGATAAATTGATTGCCATTAATTTCTTGGAAGGGATATTTACCACGTATACTGGCTCTGACATTCAAATTCAATTGCCAAGGCTCATATTCATAGCTTCCTTTGATATTGAACATGTGCCTGGATCTGTCCTCAATTCCCCAATAATCTGACTTCCTAGATTGCCGAAATTCTGAAGTATAGGGATTGTTGATTTGGTTATAAGGAAACTTTCCAGCAGCTATACTATCTAAAACACTTAAATCCTTAGCTTCCAAAAATTGATATCCTAGAGATACATGGAGGTTCCTTTTAATGCTATAACTAAAAGAGGTTTCAAAACCTCGGTTCATGGCTTTTGGCAAATTTCTATAACTGTATATCTGCGATATTTCCGTCCCATTGGCTACACTGATGGTGTTGATTTGATTATTGATTCTATGGTAAAAAGCAGTAAGTTCAACGTGTATATTTGGATTGGGATCCCAATGAAGACCAGCATTACTCGAAATACTAGTCTCAGCTTTCAAATTATCAGCCACGAGATTGATCATATATAGATTTCGGGAACTGATTTCTCTGTTTTCTTCCATATGATCCAATATTTCATGCACCCGATTTGCCCCGATAATTAAATAGTCGGCTGCAGGATTGTAGAATACTTGATAAAGCATTTTATAGTCTGGAGCTTTAAAGCCGGCACCAACACCGGCTTTGGCAATCAAGCCAGGAGCTAGATTATATTCCATCCCGAAACTTGGACTCAGTTGGCCTTGATATAAGTTGCTATTGTCATATCTTAAACCCAGTGTAGTTTTTAATGGTTCTATAGGTTTCCATTGACCTTGCAAGTATCCGAAAATGGAGTTCAAAGACCTCGATGCATCCAAGTCCTGATTATCCATAATTTCAAAACTGGCACCTAATCCTCCTATAAAGTCTAAACCTTGATTGACTCGGTAAGACATTTGTTCTTCAATGCGGTGCACACGTTGGCCAAATTCCTCTTGCCCTGCCATAACACCTTGACTCATCCATTCGACCTTCATCTGATTGTGGAATCTTGAATAATAATATCGAGTCATGCTCCGAAGTTTAGCATTGATTTGATGGTCATAATTGGCTGAAAGATTTAAATCATAGTCCTCCTGTTTGTCCTTCAATGTATTTTCTTCAGCCCATGAAGTTTGCATGGTCGAAGTCCGATAAGCTAATCTACCAGTAGCACCAAAGGTACCTTTGCTATTAATTTTATACCGTGTCCGGCCTTGGAAACTATAATTATCATATGGTGGAAAGGTGGTACTTTTACTCGATAGAAATTCCTTGTCGGTATTGAATCCATCAGTTCGATAATAGTTTCCAGAAAGTACAATTGAGCCTCTTTTATTATGATAGGGACTTTCGACCTCCAACGTTGCATCCACTGTATTTAGGGTCCCATATAATAAACTAGCTTGTAATTGAGGGGTGGAAGACCTTTGTCGTGTAATAATATTTATAGCACCACCCAAAGCATCTGAACCATATAAACTGGAAGATGCTCCTTTGATGATTTCAATTCTTTCTATATTGGTAACCGATATTCTCGAAAGATCAAAGTTTCCACTATTTCTCCCCAACATAGGTTGACCATCTACCAATACGATGACATAGTTGCTGTTAAACCCTTGTATTTGCACACCCACAGCTCTTGATCCACTAGCCATATCATTTATGATGGCAACTCCTGTTTGTTCTTTCAGCACCTCATCCAAACGCCTGCTGCCCATCAATTCGATTTCCCGCTTACTGACCATTTTTACTGGCATGGCAGCCCGACTCACATCTATTAAATTGTCTACTGAGGGTATCTTTCCTTCAACCTTTACTTCATCAATCGCTGATAGACTAGGTGTGAGAATATAAGTTTTCTTGAGGTTGTTACGTTTGATTTCAACGCTGTCCGTCAGTCTCTCAAATCCTTGAAGTGATACAGAAATTTTATATTCGCCAGATTTAAGATTCTCAAAAACAAAGTAACCTTTGTTATCAGTAGATACCGACCTTGAATTTGGAGAAATATGTAGATTAACATTTGCAACAGGTCTTTGGTTACTGTCAACAACTAAACCGTCTATTTTCCAACCTTTTTGAGCACTCGATGATGTACTTAATGTCAATAAAATAAATACTATATATATTCTGTAAAAATTTATCACAATTCCGCTTCCTTATTTTTAATCATTCTAAATAATGTTACAAATGAAGGAATTAAGGCTCATTTTTATTCTATGAAATTCGGTAATTACTATATGAATATTGATATGAAATAATTGAAAATGATAAACTTATAATAGGAAAGGAATATTTAACTAATTCATTCTATAAATAAATGAAATATCTTTTTGGTTAATTATTTAGAATAATTATAAATAAATATATATTTGAACGATGATTTAATTGTTCTTTTAATATTCCATACCAAATTATTAGCTGAAATGTTAGTTAAATGCAAATTAGTAGAATTTGATAAGTGGTTATTTCTTGAGGAAGTTCAGGACCAATTTCTTCCTTACAAATCTTATCAAAGAAACCAAACGAAATTATCGACAGGTCCATTGAAAAGTCAACAAACATGGGTCAATGGACATGGTCTTTTTATATGGTCTTCGAGGATATCCGTAGACAAGGCTGTTCATTTTCATACTGAAACAATCGGTCAAGCCATCAGTATCTTAATTTTTCAACCCCTCAATGAATCCATGGCTTTTGCTTATGAATCTTGCCTCGATGGCCAGGCAAATAATCGAAAATTCTCATCCCTTCATTATTTAAACAGGAATAAAGAGTGCGATTTCCTCTTTATATCTTTGTCCAAGAGCTTTTTCAAAAATTTAATTGAACGAGATGAAAAACTAAGATTAGATTTTCTAAAAAGACAATCTTTAGAAAACAGTAAATCCACATCTCAATATTTTGCTGACTCAGCCTTTCAAAATATATCCAGAGAGTTATCCAATATGATTTCTTCGGATACCATTGATCGAAATCATCTGGACGAACTTTTGATCAATATCTTTCATGAGAATTATCAAAATATAGAAGTTGCAAATTCTTATGGCCTAGAAGTAGCATCACAAATTGATATCAATAAATTGGAAAAGGCAAAAAGGGTCCTTGAAGGTAATATCATGCATCCACCAACCCAGAAAGAATTAGCTGAAGAAGTCCTTATGAGTGAAAGTAAATTAAGAAAGGATTTTAAAAAGTATTACGGCATCACCATTCATGATTTTTTAACACAAATCCGAATGCAGAAAGCTAGAATTTATCTCTTGGTAGACCAATTGACAGTTTATGAGGTGGCGAGTCTTACGGGTTATGGACATCAAAATAACTTCAGTTATGCCTTCAGGAAATTCTTTGGATACCCTCCAAGGGACTTGAAAGTGTAATACTTTCAACTGATTATTGTTTTCTGAATTTGAATCATCATTTCACAGTATTTTTTCTTATCTTGGATTAGCTTAAACGTTTAAAACGTCTAAAACACTGAATATAAATCTAAATCCTCGAGTATGAACAAATCAATATTCAAGCCTTTTTTGGCCATTTTATTTATTACTTTGTTTTCAAATGTTGTCAATGCTCAAAAAAGTGTTTATAGTTTTTCCGAAGAACTCGATAACTTAACCAGAGCGGACCTCTTGCCTGCATATCGTACTGGTGAATATATTGAACAGGTATCTAGCTATGACCGCACTGGCAAAAATGATGACGGTTTTGGAGGTACATATTCCTTTATCAGAAAAGAAGGAGATAACCTGGTGATTGCTGATTTTAAAGGACCAGGTGTTGTGAATAGAATTTGGACCCCAACTCCAACCGATGATACCGTAGCATTCTATTTTGATGGAGAGAAAAATGCTAGGTTGAGGATTCGTTTTTCAGATCTGTTCTCCGGGAAAGTATTTCCTTTTGTGAAAGGAATATCAGGCAATGAAATTGGCGGTTATTATACTTATCTGCCTATTCCATACAAAAAGTCTCTAAAAATTGTATTTGAAGGAGAAAAAGTGCTGTTTCTACAAATTCAGAATAGGGAATTGCCAAAGCAAAATGTAACTTCATTCACAGGGAATTTCTCTGCCGAGGAAAAAGCAAAGATTGAAGAAGTTGCTAAGATATATACTGAAGTATCACCAGATTTGAAGCTTTTTGAAAAAGGAAAATCTGGTTCCACCCAAATGGAAGAGAAGAATTTTGTGATCAACCCTGGAGAGGAAGTTGATTTATTCAGTTCCGATAAAGCTGGTAGAATTGTAGGGATAGAATTGGATGGAGGGTCATCATTTGAAGGCCTTCAAAAAGATGTCCTCATCTCAGGGAAATGGGATCAAGAAAAAACCGAATCCATTTATGCTCCAGTTGCTGATTTTTTTGGTTATGCTTTTGGACAAAAGGCTATGCGAAGCCTGCTGATGGGGAGCAAAGGGAGCCTTAATTATAGCTATTTACCTATGCCATATGATCAATCTGCAGAATTGAAACTCATCTATAAAAAGAAAAACAATGCGTTGCAATCCCCAATTTCAGTTAAAGCAAAAGTATATTATAATGACCAGCCTAGAGATAAAAAGAATGAAGGAAAATTCTATGCGGTATGGCGTAGAGAAAAGCCTGAAACAGGTAAATACTATGAATTCTTAAAGACTAATGGTAAGGGGCATTATGTAGGTACAATCCATCTGGCTCAAGCACTTCGCCCTGGGATGACTTTATTTTTTGAAGGTGATGATGTGACGAATATCGACGGAAAACAAAGGTTGCATGGCACGGGTTCTGAAGATTATTATAACGGCGGATGGTATGCCTTATTAGACCGATGGGATAGGGGAATTAGCCTTCCTATTCATGGATCGCTGGATTATAGCCTGCCCATGGGTAGAACAGGGGGATATAGATTTTTTATGACGGATAAAATGCCGTTTGAGAAGGAAATTGATCATGTAATAGAACATGGTCCTGAAGGGAATGAGTTTCCTGTAGATTATACTTCTATTGCCATGTATTATGCAGATCAACCTCTTGATAATAGATTAGATCCTACGGATGAGCTTCGGGAAGTTTACCTGCCTACTGTTCATGAGTATTTCCCTCAATTGATGGAGATAACTTTGGGAGGAGGAGCAGAAGTAAAACATGATAGGGGACTCAGGATGCGTTCAGATGGCCAAAATTCTGTTCGTGTTATGCTTACTGATGTACCCGAAGGAGAGTACAAACTTTCTATATCATATTTTGAAAAAGAAAATGGGGCGGATTTTGCAATATGGCAAAGACAAAAAATGATCGTAGACTGGAAATCTACCCAAGCCGCTCAAGAAAAACTGAATGAGAAAGTATTAATGGGCAACATTAAGATTTCAAAACAAACAAACTCAATTTCATTCCATATACGAAAGAATGGAGATAAAGGAAATGAATTTGAAATAGATAGGATATTCTTAGAAAAAATAGGGGATTTATAACAAAATAGGGGCGTTAATTCGCCCCTTCTTATTGAAATTATCTCCTGACACATCGTACATTTGCATATCTACTTGCAGAAAATCTTCGTGTAGAGATTTCTACCCTTGAAAAAAGGACTGAATTGTCAAACAAAGCAAATAATCTTGTTTCTGCAGTCCTCCAATATCCTTTGGTCATTCTAAAAAATAATATATTCCCTGGATGAAAATCCATAATAGCTGAATTCTCCCTAGTTTTATACCCATTTGGTACAAATACTAGGTTTCCATGTGGATATCCAGGATCACCTGCCGCCATATAATTTGGAATAATAATAGCATGCCATTTCCTGTTCTCGATATTTAATTGCTTGTTGTTATGTCTCGCTAATTCCTGAAAATCATCTCGCATCGGTAAATCCCAAACTCCTTCAGGATAAACCCTTTGGCATACATTCCTGCCGTTGATATCATAGATGTCATTAGTGAAGAAATTGGTGTAATGCGGGACAGCTGCAGTATGATTGAAGACTGGATTATCGTACCTGAACCTATATTCCCACTGATTGTCGGGGGTCAGATATCCACCTAAATTCCGATATACATTACCTCGTGCCCATCTAGTATTACCGATTTGAATGGCTGACTCCACAAGCTTAATGGATATAAAATAACTTTTGCCAGCTTCAGCCTTAAAATTTGCGAATGAAAAAGTCCTGTCTGAGAACAGCCGGTTTATATCGGCAGTTCCTCCATCTTCCTGTAGTCTATTGCTTTTTATCCAAAGACGGTCTATACTTGCGTGTAATGGTTTTGCTTCGCCAATAGCAGGAGTGTAAAAAGTATATCTTCTTTTCCAATCTACCTCCGTTACCGAATCCACGCCAACAGGCACAGAATACCCCATTTCGTGAGGATTGGAAACGTTATATTGCCCAATATCTGGAGAAAAAGAATGTAAGTTGCCCTCAATCAGATTAAATTGCGCCTTGAATAATCCAGAATTGCTTTTAAAACTGGGACTTGCATGGCTTACTGCCCCAAACATTCCCCGAGAGTTTACTTCCAATACTATGCGAGAAGAAACTCGCTGTAGGATAATATTATTGATACTACTGCTCCCGTCAATTTGATTCCCTGTGGTAATGATGCCCGTGGCGTAGGCAAAATCTTGTCGAGTTGTAGGATGGTCCCCAGAGGGGAGAATTTGAAGATTAGGTTTTGAAGGTGAGAACGCTGATAGCTGACTTGTATTATTATAGGTGTATGCAAACCACCTATATTTTGTATTGCGATAAGCCGGGATGGAAACCCCTGTTGATCCAATTATTCCGTCTGCTTGATTGACATATTCAGTAGCTTCATCCTTGTGATTGGCTTTATAAATAACAATTTTATAATTTACCCCGTTAGATAAGTTATTTCCAATACTTGCCATGGTACTTCTGTTCTTATTGGTCGCCTTATTTTTTACAATATCATCTTGGCTATCCTTCGTTTGAATATTTGGGTTTAATTCGGATATAGATAACATTGCATCAATTCCACCCAACTCTATAATCTCACTGTGAGACTCCTTTACAGACGAAACTGATTTTTTGTGATTAGAATTTGTTGAAGATTTTAAAGCTGTTGGGCTTATCTCTTGTACACCAATAATTTGAAAATGCAGTTGCTTGTCTCCTAAAGTTCCAATTCCTGTATTATTTAAATTTGATTTGTTGCAGGAAAAAATTAGTAAGGTAATCAATAATTTGGTTTTCAATAAACTTTACTTTTCTTTATTTAGCATTGTTTTAAATCTGTGATTGAAGCATGGAATTAGAGATCAAAATTTTTGTATTTACCATCTGGATCTTCATCCCAGTCCTCAATTTTTGGTTCATTATTTTTGCCGCCTCCTTGGATTACATGGGAATTTAGTGAACTGGATTCTTCCATATTAATTTCTTTAACTTTAATTTCGGGAGGTACATAAGGCTTTTTCTGTTTCTTGTTTTTGTCCATCTGGCATTGGCTCATAAATATGTTAGAAGGTATAATATTATCCGTTGTTATAAATAATATCAATAAAATTAATAAAATATCGTTTTTATAGAATAATTTGATTCAATTGTTGAGGCAGATTTTTCAACAAAATTTAATTTTATTGTGTTTTTGAGGATGGTAACCGCTTTTTTTTATTGTTGATATCGGATAAAAAAAATAGACCAAAACATTATTTGTAACAATAAGACACTCTTAAGACCATTCAAATGAATTTATATCATAAATTCATTTGAATGATATGGATTACTTACATTCCTAACTTTTCTTACGTACACATCTTATACAGGCATTTCTCGTAGAAGTATAATTTCCTATAGCCATTATCGATGATTGAAAAGTTGAATAATTAATCTGTAAAAAATAGGAAGGCTCTTTAGTTCGCCAGTAACCTTTTGTAAGCCTATAAAGGATATTATTGGGAAAATATTCCGAAAATGCCGATTGGGCTGAATGTTTATATCCTACAGGTACAAAATTGAGATTGCCATTAGGATAACTTGGACTTCCCAAAGCAGGTATTGGAGGACTAATTAAGAGATACCAACCATTATTTTCTGTTATAATTCGTTTTCCGGAATAAGCATCAAGGCTTTCGAAATCCGCCCTTGTTGGCAAATCCCAAACTCCCTCCGGATAAATTCGCTCACAAATATTCTTACCGCCAATATTATAAATATCATTGGTAAACATATCAGTTAAATGTGGTACGGCATTGGTACTTTCATATAAAGGGTTGTCGTACCGAAATCGATACTCCCAAAAACCTTCATTATCGACTCCAGAGTTAGCATTTCTATAAACGTTTCCTCTTGCCCAACTTGTAGAACCAATGGTGATGGCAGATTCTACTAATTTGATGGAAATAAAATAACTCTTACCTGGCATTGGTTTGAATTTAGGAAAGGTAAACGTTCTGTTCAAGAACTCCCTGTTTCTGAAGTCTTTTGGACCTCCGGTTTCCTGTAGTCGTTCACTCATAATCCAAAGAGTATCCAAGCTTACCTGCAATGTAGTTTCTGCCCCGGTGGCCGAAGTATAGAATGTATGCCTGCGTTTCCAATCTTTTTCAGGTACACTATCGGTGCCGACCGGAACTGAAAACCCTGAATTATGGTGAGAGTAAACATTATAGGGATTTATTATGTTCACCGGGTTTATAAAACTGCTATCACGCAATCTAAAATCAGCTTTGACCAAACCAGAGTTCTCTTGAAACCTTGGGCTAGCATAGTTTATCGCTCCAAACATTCCTCTAGAATTAATTTCCAAGATGATCCTTGAAGATTTCCTTGTTAAAACAATATTGTTGATATTGCTACTGCCTCCAATTTCATTACCCGTGGTTATTAATCCTGTTGCGTACCCAAAATCCTGTCTTTTATATGGGTCGTCGGCAGAAGGAGCAACTGAAAGTGTTGTTTGGGAACTATTAAATGGTTCCATTTGACTTTTATTGTTGTACGAATAGGCATACCATCTATATTTTGTATTTCGATAAACAGGTATTGACACCGCTGCTGAACCAACAATTCCTTCTACTTGCTGCACAAACTCGGTCGGATTGTTATTAGCGTCTACCTTAAATAAAACGATCTTATAATGAGTTCCATTAGTCAAAGAACTTATCACTCTGGCCATTTTTTTTGACCCAGACATTGATTTATGGTCATTGTTGACAATAGATCTTTTGCCTTGGGAGGTTGAAGCTTGGGAAGGAGGTAATTCGGTTATAGTCATTATGGCATCTAGATCTTCACCTAAACTAACGATTTCGCTTTCTGCGATCACCTTAGTTTGCCTTACCGAAGTATTCCTTGAAGAAGATTTGTGTTCAACATTCTCCATTTCTTGGATCCCTGATATTTTAAAATGTAGGTGATTATCTGCTGCTGTATTAGGCTCTTCGTCAGATTTCGGCTTCTGGCAAGAAATAGAAATTAAAATAAATAAAATGAAATATAAGACGGGAGGGGTTTTACCGAATAACATGGTTAATTGATTTTTGGTATGTGATAATAGTGGACTTGTAAATGATTTTGTGTTAGAAATCTAATCTTAGAGATCGAAATTTTTGAATTTATTATCTGTTTTTGTATCCCATTCTTCTATTCTAGGTTCATTACCTGGTCCCCCAGACCTCACGGTATATGAACTTATTGAAATCATATTTTCTAATTCAACGGTAAAAATTTTTAAGGTCGGAGCAACATAAGTTTTTTTAATTTTTTTCTTTTTGTTCATATTAAATTGTTTTTCAAGAAAATAGATTTGTGTTTGCTTAAATAAATAGCTGATTTTTACAAAAATAAAAACAATTTTCCTCAAAACATTGTAAATGTTGTTTTAACATATATTAATTAGAAAAAATATTAATTTAAAAATTTCGTGAAGTATGTGGAGAATTAACCAAATAAATGAGATTTTGATTGATAATGGTTAATTGAAAAAAAAATTTTAAGACTTTAAATTTTGTAACAGGGTGGTAATTATGAAACAAAAAAGGCGGGTTAAACCGCCTTTTAAGATATGTTTTAAAATAATTTTTGCTTACATACTGAAGAATCTAATCTTTCAGTAACCAAATATTGCTTTTCCCATCCAGAGCTTCATATGGCCTTGAGTTTCCATTTAATAAATCGGTTTCATGTCCTTCCAAATGCCAGTTTAAGTCTTCTTCATTTACTTTTTTCATCTGAAATATCGCATCCGGATCTTTGAAACTGATGTCACTCTTCAATAAATTGATTTTTTGATCAGCGAAAAGTTGTTCTGCTCCATCTTTGGTCACTTGAATTAATCTATTTGCTTTTGCATCAAAATCTGCCATCTCCTTTTCTAATTGTCGAGGATAATTATCTGCTAAATAAGAAGCATATAAATCTCTGTTTTTGGTTCTCAATGCTTCATTCTTATACGCAATTCTTTCAGGATTCAATTCAAAATTAAAATCCTCAGGATTTTCCCTGAAACCAAACTGCCTGTTCAACTCTTCTATTCTTTGTTCTAATGTTGGCATAATCGATGTTTATTGTTTTCTAATAAACGATTCAACAAGATTTTTGTTGTTATTTTTTTTGAGAGGATTATTGTTATTTACCAAATACCAATAATATTCTTTCCTCTTCTAAGTCTATTTGATAGATTTGATGACGGATTAATTCTTCATCAAATTCGGCTTCCTTGTTGAGGGCTGTCAAGTAAACCCGCTGAACTGCAAATATTTCCAATAGCATTTGTTTACTTACGCCATTCATCCAGTTGTTGTCCTGAATTTTTGATTGATCTTCCCAATATTTTAATATTCGTTCCATAGAAGCATCTCCTTGATACTCATTGTCGTACTTTTCTTTGACGTAATTATAAACATGGGATTTCAAGCCCAACTTCATCTTTAATTTCGTATTGTGATGTATTTCTTCATCATCATCAAAACCTTGGAACAATTTTGTCCTTGCTATTAAGGTTGGTAAAGTAAGACCCTGTACGACCAAGGTCAGTAGAATAGCGATAAATGTGATAAAAAGGATTAAGTTTCGATGAGGGAAAGCTTCTCCGTTGGGTAAGGTTAATGGAATAGCTAATGCAGCGGCCAAGGATACCACTCCTCGCATTCCGGTCCAGCCCATTAAAAGAGGCGTAAACCACCTTCTAGTACGGAACTGATGTTGATGCGTAACCTTTGGCCTGAATATAATGGTTGCCAACATCGCTGCATAGGCTGAAATCATCCTCGCTGCAATAAGAACTATGGTAACTACAACACCATAACCAATGGCCGTAGATAATGGAGTGCCATGTGCTCGAATACCAGCAACAATTTCTTGGAGGTCAAGCCCTATCAGGAGGAAGACCATCCCATTCAATAGAAAGACAAAACTCTCCCAGACTGATGCACCTTTGATTCTGCTGCTTGCTGCCAGGAAACTCAAGCGGTTGTTGGAAAGATATAAGCCACCTGCCACTACAGCGAGAACACCCGAGCAGTGAACCTGTTCTGCTACCCAATACATAAAATAAGGAGTAATAAGGGTCAATGCGATATCCGATGCAGCATCTGTAGGTAAATGCTTATGGATCCAAATAAATATTTGCCCAATCAATAATCCTAATCCTACACCACCAAATAACATCCATAGGAAGTCCATCCCAGCTTCTTGCCAGATAAATTGACCTGTGCCAACAGCAACCAAGGCAAACCTGAAAATTATCAATGATGAGGCATCATTCAACAGACTTTCTCCTTCCAAGATCGAGGAAGTAGCTTTCGGGATTTTTACGAATTTAGTGATGGCACCTGTACTCACAGCATCAGGCGGCGAAACAATGCCTCCCAAAACAAAGCCTAGGGCAATACTAAATCCTGGAATCATCTGATTGGAAACTATGGCTACCAAAAAGGCCGTGAAAAATACGACCAAGAAGGCAAAGCTGAATATGATGCGCCACCATTTCTTCATTTCCTTAAATGAAACGGACCATGATGCCTCATAAAGCAAGGGTGGCAAGAAAATGAAAAATATAAGGTCTGGGTCAATCTTCAGAATGGGTAGCCCAGGAACGAAGCTGATCGCCAATCCCGCCAAAACCAATAAAATAGGGTAGGCGATCTTCAGCTGATTTGCCCAAATAGTAAGGCATACAATCAACAGTATCAGCACCAAAATAAATGGCAGTAAGGTATGCATGATAAAAACGTTTAGTCTAAGATGTAAGTTTGAATGTGTGATTTTTGCAGAAACAAACCTGGAGGCTTTTTGTGTTCAGCCTCTAAAATTTTAATTTATTTCCGGATGTAATTATACTGAAAAATCTTGACTATTTTTTGCCTTGTCTTGTTACCTTAAAGCGGCATGGTCGGTGTCTCTAAATCGAAAAAAATCAAATCAGCATTTCCTATCAAAAAGGCCAGGAAAAATTCCCGGCCTTTCAAATATCTCACATCTCATATCTCATATCCCACATCCCACATCTCAAATCTAATCTACCCCTTCACAGCCACATAGATCGTTGATGCACCAAAAAACTGAGGTAATATTTTTACGTCTTTAAATCCTGCCATTTCAAATCTTTTTTTGAGTGCTTCGCCATAAGGGAAGTTTAGTGCTGATTCTGACAGGTATTTATATGCGGTTTTGTCTTTGCTGAACATACGGCTCAAGGATGGCATAATCCATTTTGTGTAAAACAAATGTCCCGTCTTAAGAACAAAATTCTCCGGAACAGAAGTTTCCAATACAATAAACTGACCGCCCGGAGCAGTTACCCTATAGATTTCTTTCAGGCATTTATCCAAGTTTTCGAAATTTCGAATTCCGTAGGTGATACTGATAGCGTCAAAATGATTGTCAGGCAGTTGCAGGTTTTCTGCATCTTGTTGATCCAGTTTGATGCGGTCTTGAAGACCTAACTCTTTTACTTTTTCTTCAGCGATGGCGAGCATTCCCTCAGATATATCAGTACCTAATATTTCTGATGCTTTTGTGTTGGCAAATAATAGCAACATATCTCCAGTACCAGTGGCAATATCCAATATCTTATCGGGGTTCTTAGAAGCGACAAGATTATATACATTTTTCTTCCATCCCTTTTCCATCCCAAAAGTGATCACCTTGTTGAGTTTGTCATAATTCCCTGAGATGGAATTAAACATTTTCCTTACTTGTACATGCTTTTGTTCTTGTGATGCCTGATCCGGTAGAATAATCTTGTTCTCGCTCATCCTTGCTGTTTTAAAATATCAGCCAAAGGTACGTTAAATCAAGGATAATATAAAAAATGCGATAACCTAAACATCTACCTGAAATTTCAACTTTAACATTTTTTATCTTTCCTCAGAGTTAAGTGCTTTCAATAAAGCGTTACCTTTATTTAACGTAAATCCATCGGATTATGAAAGCACCACTATCACTAATTTTTATCCTATTTCTTTTTAGTTCGTGCCAGCCTATTATGATGAAAATGGCAGGCATGAATAATATCAAATCATTTGATTCCTTAAAATATGAAGAGATGGCAGGAGAGTTATCCTCTGATTATCCAGGACCGAAAAATTCTTATGCAATAAGTAATACGGCTATGTTAAATTACTCAGCATTATTTGATACTACTTTTCAGAAAAATACCTTTCAACCTATACAGTTATTGTATTTCAAGAATAAAGATTTGACGTCTTACCACGCGAATTGTTTTGCTCCAGGGATTAATTTAAAGCACTTAGATTGGAATACCGAAGGTCGTTTTGATCATTATATCCCCAAGAGTGCTGTTGATTTAGAAAAGTACAGCATCGGTTTAGATCAGTTAATCAAAGCCATACAAATCCCTGTAGATCAAGATAAGATATTGAATAAAGATGTAGTTGTATTTTTCTGGACCAGAATGGTTCCGATCTCTGCCAAAGATCTCAATGAAATTATGGTAAAAAACGCTACTGCTTACAGCAAAGACAATCTGCCTTATGTGATCTATTTAAATACCGACAAATTTATGAGCAAAGCCAGCAACTAGATTTTTAGATACAATATTATTTCATATAAATGCCCGTTAGGGCATTTTTCTTTTTATGTCCATGGCTAATTGGGGTTTGGTTTGAATCTCGGTATTCTTTCGTTCGCACCTCAGCCGGACTTTGTTCGGACCTTGTTCGGATCACACCCGAACGAGGTCCGAACAAGGTCCGAATTAGCTCCGTTTGAGAGAGGACGTAGAGTCGAACACAAGTCGGAGACTTGCGCTAGCCAAAACAATTCCGAAATCCTTATGTTGAAATAAATGATAAGTGTTGCAAACTTTCAAAAACATAGTAATGAATATTGATCAACTTGTTGAACTATTAGGAGGTGATGACCTGCTGCATTACCAAAGCCAATCCGTTTCAAAGGACCTTTTACATCTGCCTTCTCCATCGTTTATAGATGATGTGTATGGTATTTCTGACCGTAACCCTCAGGTCTTGCGAAGCTTAGGGAATCTATTTGGTCATGGAAGGCTAGGAGGAACTGGTTATCTTTCCATTTTGCCTGTAGACCAAGGGATTGAGCATAGTGCTGGTGCATCTTTTGCTGCAAATCCATTGTATTTTGATCCTGAGAATATTGTGAAATTAGCTATTGAAGGCGGCTGTAATGCTGTTGCTTCTACGTTTGGGGTGCTTGGGGCGGTCTCAAGGAAGTATGCCCATAAGATTCCCTTTGTGGTTAAAGTGAACCATAATGAGCTGTTAACATATCCTAATAAAGCAGATCAGATTTTATATGGTAAAGTTCGGGAAGCATGGAATATGGGAGCTGCAGCCATTGGTGCTACGATCTATTTTGGGTCACCTGAGTCTGGAAGGCAAATCGTAGAAATCAGCAGAGCGTTCGAAGAAGCACATTCATTGGGGATGGCAACAATTCTATGGTGCTATCTTAGAAATGATGCTTTTAAGGTTGAGAAAACAGACTACCATTTGTCAGCAGATTTAACAGGGCAGGCAAACCACTTGGGAGTTACTATTGAAGCTGATATTATCAAACAGAAACTTCCAGAATTAAATGGTGGTTATAAGGCATTGAATTTAGGGAATAGCAGTTATGGTAAGTTAGATGATAGAATGTACAGTGAACTGAGTTCTGACCATCCGATTGATCTTTGTCGCTATCAGGTGTTGAACTGTTATTCTGGCAGGGCTGGGTTAATTAATTCTGGTGGAGCATCAGGTTTTAATGATATGGAAGATGCTGTGCGTACTGCAGTCATAAATAAAAGGGCAGGAGGTACGGGATTGATCAGTGGAAGAAAAGCATTTCAGAAATCGATGCATGATGGAGTAGCATTATTGCAAGCAATTCAAGATGTCTACTTAATGCCAGAAGTGACTGTAAGCTAAAGTTTTGGATATTTAATTTTATTTTTGATTATTTCTTGTAAATTATTATTATTGAACATATAATTTAAATTTTATTTCTAAACGATGTTTTATGTTTTGTTTAGAAACAATAAAATGTACTTCGATAATAAATAGTATTAAAAAATAACATCATATTAATCAAAAATCACTTCTTAAATGTTGTATAATTATTTTGTGAAAAAGCTAAACAAGTTTAGTTATAACTAAACTAATGAAGAGATATTCTGTATATTTGTCTCAATTTGTTAAACCAGACACAAAGATCAAGGTTTATGATTTGTACGTAAATGGAAAATGCCTCTTTGAAGAATTTTTTGAGGAAATAAATGAAGAAGGTAATCTTACTAAAGATTTATTCGGAGCTATTAACATCTTGGAAAAAGCTGCTGATTTATTAATGTTACCTCAAACTAAATTCAAAGTTTTAAAACAATCTGAAGTTTCATGTAAAGTATATGAAGCTAAAAAAAATAAGGTCCGGATTTATTGTTTTGAAGATGAAGTTGGCCGAATTATAGTAACTGGTGGAAAGAAAAATTCTCAAAAACATGATATCAAATCTGTTTTAAACCTAATCAAAGATTACAATGGTAGAAAAAAAATATATTAAAATCATCGAAGATCCTTCCTATTGGGTTGAAGAAATTAATAACCAAATGTATGATGCAATGGTTAGATATATGGAAGCAAACAACTTAAATAAAACAGAATTCTCTAAATATTTAGGCATTTCAAAAGGAAGACTATCTCAAATTTTAAATGATGGCGAGATAAATTTCAGTATTGAAAAACTTTGTTCAATCTCTTTAAAAATTGGAAAGATTCCGTCTTTCACATTTGAAGAAAAACAAAGTTATATCGAAAATATTAAAGGCAAATATCCAACAGAAGCAGAGACATTATACACTAAAAAACTAATTGATCCTAAAATATTATTAAGTAAACCTGTAAAAAGCAAAAATGACCATTAAAAAATTATAAAAGTCCCAAACTATTCAGTTTGGGTATAATCATCCAATTCTATGAATTATGAAAACATTAATCTTATTATTACTTGGAGTTGTAATTTTTACTTCTTGTAAAAGACCAGAACCTTTAAGTTCAAAAGTTAACGAATTGTCTGAGGACATTTATCAGTACGCTAATAATGCAGAAAAGCAACAGTTAATTCAAGATTTAGCTTTCCAATTTGTTGAAAAACATCGAACGGATAAAAATTTTAATCCAAATTTTCAAATGGCAGCGGCGACCATTGATATTAATTCTGAAAACAAAACCATAAAATTTAAATCTCAAAAAATGAATTTAGGCAATGTTTCGGATGATGAACTAATTTATGGCATAATTGGAATGCATGGATTTGATGATCAAACTAATCCTATTCAAAACGAAAATCAAAGTAAAATTAAATTACGTTGGAATAATGAGAATTCATTGACCATGAACTTGTCTGGGGAAAGTGATCAAGATATTAAAAATAAGATTGATCTCTTAACAGAAGAAGAAATGATCGAAGAAAGTCCAGCAACCTCTTCATTAAAGCTAATTATAGAACCTGCTCTTACTTTATCAGCAAATAACTTTGATAAAGAAGAACTGCAGGAATTTGATGTATTGAAAGATAAGACTGAAAAAATGCTTTTTGCATCATTGGATAAGAAATAATTGCAAAAGCCCAGACTATTCTGGGCTTTTGTTTTCAGTTTCTTCTTCTTGAATAACTCCCATCGCATACTTCTCAATGATATACTTGGTTGCCAATTTAAGCCCCCTTTCATAATGTTCAGGGTGTAATCCAGGACCAGTAAAAAATTCTACTTCATTATTTACTTTAGAATACCATATTTTATTGACATCATCTAAGTCCAAGGTGTCCAATCTTTGGATTTTTCTGAAGTTTTCCAGTTTTTCTTGATCTAAAGGAATGATTTGTTTATTTCTTAACGAATTGTCCATGCAATTCACTACAATATATCTATCCTTGAACCATACCATACATTCTTTTTTTTCCTTTAGATTGAAAAATCCGAGTGCGGCAACCAAGATAGCGCCGGATCCTAATGTTAGCGCTGCACTTTTATTGAACTTGATTTTCTTTGGTACAGGGGTTTTTGTATCAATAACCGGGGTACTGTCTTCCAGAGTTTGAACAGATTGTTTTTGGGTTGTAACTTGAGAATCGTTATTGTTTTCGGACCAATCTGACAATCTAAATGGCCTTGGTTGAAAGTCAATAAATACTGCAAGTAACTTGACAATTGATTCGTCGGGTTGACTCGTCTTTTTGTTAATAAAATATTGGACAGGTTTCAGCTTGTCTATATCAAAACCTGAGATTGCTCTTTCAAGATCAGAGAAATCCTCCTTTGATCCAAAAAAATCTCGCAAACTTTTCTTGTCCTCAGCATCCATGTCATCATTGATCAGATAAAGTGCAAAGTCTCTCAGATTAGCAGGTGTAGGGTTTGCCAATTTGCCGTGCAATTTATTTTCTTGATGTTTTCCCCAATAGGTAGCTAGAACCTCTTCTTTAAATTTATTAAATGCAGACATTCTTATAAAATTAACTTCCTCCATATATGGAATTTACGGAAACCCGTAATTCCGATAATCTTTCATGTTCTTCTTAAAATCGGCGTTGCGCGTCATATTTCCGGAATTTCCGGAATTCGATTGGAATTAACGGAAATAGCGGAAATGGTTGATTTTAAGGTTGTTTTGTTGCTTTTCTTTGTATTGAAATCAGCGGTTAATACTGTTTGTGCTTTCAAGGAAAGATACAAAAGAGATTTCAAATATTGAGGAATTCATGCCCCTCAATTCCAAAAAATTCAGAAGGCCTTCTGGAAAACAAATTACTAGCAATCCCACACATGGTGTGTGCGGACCTAGCAGGCTTTTACATTCTAATTTTTTGAGAAATGTGGTACTTAATTTTATCATTATTGACAAACCCTAATGAACCGACTTTACCGGTAAACCCAATTAATCCTATTACTGTTCAGACGCAATCTTCTGATGATGGTGATGGTTCGAATATAGGTGACCGCGGAAATGTTAGACCGCCAAAACCTTAGTAAATATTGCAAAATAATAAGCTAAATTTAACCCGTCAACTTACATTGGCGGGTTTTATTTTATATTAGGGATAAGCTCCAAATAATTAAAGATTTTTTAATGTAGCATATTCCAAAATGTTTTCGTTCATTTTTAAAATATTTAACCAGCAATTATTTAACATATGAATTTAAACTTCAAATTTTCTGCTTCCTTGTTGTTCAGTATACTATTTATTTGGACCTTGAATGGTAATGCCCAAGAGCGTAATTTTAATAAAATTAGGGTAGGGCTTTCTATCAGTCCATTTGCCGAAAATAATATTGGTCCTTTTGAAGAGTTGGTAGGTTCGGGAAGTTTTGAGAGTGAGAAATTCTTTGGAGCAGATCTTTCCGTCAATGTTCCGATTAAGGGAATTTTCTCTATAGAGTCAGGTTTGGGTTATTCAACACAATCAGTTACTTTTAAAGGTGCATTTAACCCAGAGCACGAAACCTTTACTGAAACAAAAAACTTATCAATTCTTGAAATTCCAATCTTAGGTTCGGTTCATTTTGGAAATTATTTTTATGTGAATTTGGGTCCAACACTTCATTTTGATCTATCGAAGAAAGTTGATTATAGAGATAAGCAAAATGGCATCGGTGCTAACTTAGGAATTGGAGCCAATTATAATATCTCACCAATCTTCTCGGTACATTTAGAACCTTATTTAAAATCATATTCTTTGATTCCCTTTGAATCTGGAAAATACTATGATCGGATTACTCAATTAGGGTTCAAGATTGGCGGTAGAATAACTTTGGATTAGTTTAAATCAAGTTGCTGATTGTAATTTTGTTATGGTAATTGGATCTTATAATGGAAATAAGATTCAAAAATATTATTTTCCTGCATAAATCAACCTTAACATACAGTTATGATCATCCAAAACTATTTTAAACCACTAGCTATCGCTGGGGTTATATGTTTTGCAACTTTTAGCGACTCTCTAATAAATCAATTAGCTGCTGATCCTTTAATAAATATTTCAACAGCTACAACTCAATCAAATTTTAAGGAGGAGAATTTAATTCGTTCCATGGCTTTAATCGATAAGACCATTGCGACTTATTTTGACCCCGTAACTTTTGAAATGAAGAGGTTTTATAACCCTTTTACTAAGGTAAAATCTGATGAGAGAGCCAGCGTATGGATGTATTCTGCGGGAATTGAAGCAATAAATGCGGTTTTGGCAAGTTTAAAGGCTGCAAAAGATCAGGGTGATTCCAAATTATATGATGCCAACTTTGATAAATATAATAAGCTTCTAGCCAAAATGTACGACAATGCAGATTACTATTTGGGTACTTTTGAATTGACTTCTTTTACCCAGACCAAAGAATGGTCAGTATATGCTGTAGATCGTGTCAATGAAAAAGGCAAGGCCAATGTTACGGGCATTTTGAATGTATATGATGATCAGATGTGGCTATTGCGAGAGTTGTTGGATTCGTATAAAATTACGGGTAATAAAGCGTATTTGGAGAAGGCAGAATATTTAACTGCTTATGTTCTGGATGGATGGGATGTTACGATTGATGAAAATGGTGCAGAAAATGGTGGAATTCCATGGGGGCCGGGATATACCACAAAACATGCTTGTAGTAATTCCCCTCTGATTAGCTCACTGGTTTGGTTGCATAAAATTTATAAAGACAAAAATGACAAAATAGAACGTCGTTATATAGATTCAAAAGACAAAAAAACAAGGCTTACAAAGCATCAAAATAAGGAAACTTACTACCTTGATTTTGCAAAGGCAATTTATGCCTGGCAAAAACAAAATCTTCTCAACAATCAAGGTGTGTATACGGATATGATGGGTGGCTGTGTACCAGACTGCGGAATAGTCTACGAGGTAGTGGATGATAAAAAATATCGCGCTAACACAAAATTGACAGATGCTGTGGGTGAAGCATTCACTTATAATAGTGGAACAATGATATCCGGTGCGGTAGATCTTTATGAGGCTACCAAAGATGCAAAATATCTAAGAGAAGCAACTGATTTAGGTGATGCGAGTTTTAAGCAGTTTGCATTTTTGGGAAAAGATGTTGCTCAATATTACAGTTTTGGGACTGATGGCTTTAAGAATTGGTTTAATGGCATCTTAATGCGAGGATACCGCGATCTTGCTTTGGTAAATGAAGATTCAGAGAAATACCTGTCCGCTTTTCAAAAAAACCTGGATTATGGCTATGAGAATTTTAATCATGAAGGTTTTTTGCCGACCGACCTATTAAAAGGGTGGAGTAAGGAAAAAGATGGTCAAGGAGTTGAGGGCATGTTTATGTTTACATATGCGGCTCAATATGCGGTCTTGGCGGAACATTATATTGTAGAAGGCACTCACAAAGGGAATTGATGTCAATGATATCTCATTTCTGATTTCACATATTCTACATATTTCTACTATTGCTTACCTTTGTTTTAATATATTCAATCGAACATGAGAAATTTAGCGATTATAGGAAGTATATTCATGATCGTTGTTATAATAATGACGATGGGATTTTCCTATCAGGATAAACAAGAATTAAAACAAACAGAAAATCAAAAGACCATGAGTTTAACAGGAAACGAAAAGGAGATATATTTTGCGGGCGGTTGTTTTTGGGGTACGGAGCATTTTTTTAAACTTGTCCGTGGTGTGGTTGGCACCGAGGTCGGTTATGCCAACGCTACAAAAGCAAACCCTACGTATGAGGAGGTTTGTACAGGTCAAACAGGTGCTACAGAAACCGTAAAAGTAATCTATGATCCCGAAGTTATAGATTTAGGCCTATTAATAGACCTTTATTTTGAAACAATTGACCCAACCTTATTGAATCAGCAAGGAAACGATAGAGGAACGCAATACCGCACAGGAATTTATTATACCGACAATAGTGTTGCTGAATTGGTTAAAGATAAATTGCATGAGCTTTCATTAAGAGTTCAAGCGCCAGTTGTTGTAGAAAATGAACCATTGAAAAACTTCTATGACGCTGAGACTTACCATCAAGACTACTTAGATAAGAATCCAGGTGGATATTGTCATATTGGTGCTCATGAATTTGAATTAGCTAAAAAAGCTAATCCAGAGAAATAAAAAATACTAAAAAACAGGAAAAGGGGAGCTAATGCTTCCCTTTTTTTATTGCTTTTGTTTTCTGATTTAATACCAATTATTATTTATTGATAAAACCTTTCTTCAAAATTTTAATCTTTCCTTATAAATAGTATTTTTATACTAAACCATCATCCATTAAATTTATAAAATTGGACTGATTGTAAATCTAAAAAATAGACTAATATTAATGGGCGATTTGCTGGAAACTACATTCAATTTTGTCCTTTCGGAATGGTACTATACTAGTGCTTTCTTCTTTATTTTTTTCAGCTTTTTATATTTTGTTGGCACTTACATTACTGAGTTGATTATTCGTATGAAGTCTAAAGATGCAAGTATACGTCAGATTGTATTTGCTAAAAAGCCTCATCAAACTGGTAAGGAAATCCGGAATTCGTTAGTTTCGATATTAGTATTTTCTCTTCAAGCGATTTTGTTCCAGTACTTATTTTCTATAGGGGTATTTAAGATCCGATTTGACCAACCTTTGCATTGTCTATGGGAAATACCTTTGTTATTTGTTTGGAATGAATTTCACTTTTACTGCATGCATTGGCTTCTACACCGGAGATTTCTTTTCAAGCATGTTCATAAAGTTCATCATTGGTCCAAAGAACCAACATCATATTCAATTTTTAGTTTTCATTGGTTTGAAGCATTCTTATTGGGTACAGTTATATTTTTTCCTTTATTCTTTCATGAGTTCCAGGTCTATTCTTTATTGAGTTTGCCTGTCATGAGTTTGATCATTAATCTATTAGGACATTGTAATCATGAAGTTCCGAGAGACTTACCGAGTAGCAATTTCCGAAAATATACGTTTAGACATAGTATGCACCACAAATGGAGTTCGGGAAATTTTGGGTTCATGCTGACCATTTTTGACAAATTATTTAAAACCGAAGTTTCAGAAAACAAGAAATAAATGAAAAAGGAATATCATAAAGTTTATATAAATTCTATCGGGAAGCATTTGCCTAATTCTCCAGTTCATAACGATGAGATGGAGGAATATCTGGGTTTGATTGGAGGGAAACTATCCCGAACTAGGGAGCGGATGTTGAAGCAGAATGGTATTATTACTAGGTTTTATGCCTTGGATAAGGATCAGCAATCGACCGATTCAGTTTCTGGGATGGCTAACAAGGCCATCCAAGACTGTCTTACAAAAGGGAAGGTGAACGTGTCTGAGATTGAATTGCTTACAGCAGGAACGACGCAAGGCGATCTGCCTGTTCCAGGATTTGCGAGTATGGTACATGCGGAGTCAAAATTGCCAGTCTGCAATATTGTTTCTCACCAGAGTGTATGTGCTTCAGGAATTATGGCATTAAAAAGTGCATATTTACATGTCCTAACCGGTGAAAATGAAAAGGCTATTTCTTGTGCATCTGATATGCCAAGCAGAATGTTTAAGTCGTCAAGATTTGATAAACAGGATAATATCCAAGAGAAAGGACTTCCATTGGATACTGACTTTCTGCGATGGATGCTTTCCGATGGTGCTGGAGCGATGTACCTGTCCAACAAACCTAATTCTTCTGGATTGAGTTTGGAAATAGAATGGATCGATGTGAAATCTTATGCCAATAGTTTTGGAGTTTGTATGTATGCAGGTGCCAATAAAAAGAGAGATGGTACAATCGATAAATATTGGTTGGATTATGCAAACTTTTCAGATGCTGATGCGGAATCAGCAATTAATTTGAAACAAGATATTAAGTTAGTTAATAATACAATAAACCTTGGGGTTCAACATCTTTTTGAACTTATAGATAAAGGCGAGATTGATCCCAAAAAAATGGATTGGCTTGTTTGCCATTATTCATCAGAATATTTTAAGCAGCCAATCGTTGAGCTTTTGAAAAAAGGAGGGTTGGAGATAGCAGAAGAGAAGTGGTTTACAAACCTTCATGAGAAGGGCAATACAGGTTCTGCATCCATCTATATTATGTTGGAGGAACTATTATATAGTGGTCGACTGAAGCCAAATCAAGAAATTATCTGTATGGTTCCAGAGAGCGGCAGATTTATAACCACCTTTATGAAATTGAAGGTAGTAGGAGATACGAAAGAAGAAAAACAACCATTGATTTCTAAAGATGATGAAATATTAGCTCCAGAAATCCATATTGACAATAAACCTATACAGGAGAAATTGGTTAGGGATCTAACACAGATATGGGTAGATTTTGAGCTGTCTCTGCGAAATACGCCGATCATTGATCGGATTTATAATGTTACGATAAGCTTAGAGGACTATAAATTGCTTTTATTAAATTTAAGGCAGCAAGTTATTGATGGTTCCCAGTGGATTGCCAGGGCAGCATCAAATGTGAGTATGGATTATTTTGATATTCGCTCATCTTTTATTTCGCATTCCAGGGATGAGCATAAAGACTATCAAATCCTAGAAAAGAACTACATTAATTGTGGTGGGAAAAAGGAAGATCTTTATTCAGGAGAGAAGAATATTGGTTCAGAAGCATTGAGTGCTTATATGTTCCATAAAGCAAGTCAACCGAATCCATTTGATTTATTGGGTGGTATGTTTATTATTGAGGGTTTGGGCAATCGTTTGGCTGGCAAATGGGGTAGAGCAATCCAACATGAGCTGGATTTAAAGGATGACCAGGTTTCCTTTTTCATCTATCATGAAACTTCAGATTCCAATGATAATCACTTTGAGAGGTTTGAGAAAGCATTAAACTCTGAACTCTTAACTGAGGAAATGGCGAAGCGAGTTTCAAAAACTGCAAAAGTCGTTGCTAAATTGTACCAAATGCAATTGGCTGAAATCGGTAACTATTAAGATTTGAATTATGCTACATACAAGTGAGTATTTTGAGAACAAAAAGAATAATCCTAGAGATCCGAGCCATTGGCATGCCTTGTTTCTAGATAATAGTGTTCCCTTTAATAAAGATGCAAAAGCAGCATTTTTATTTGACTCCAATCGGAAAAGTAAGCAATTTTTATTGCCATTTTTACGGGTTTTTGGGAGGTTGACCATTATTTTGCTTCAGATTTTTAAGGCTATAGCTCCGAATTTGATCAATGCCCCAAAAACCTTACATCGATTTTTATATTGGGGAATGAAATATTGGGTATCCCCAGAAGCTAATTTCTTGATTTTAAGACATTTTTATTTGGGTTCTGAAGTATTAAGATTTATAAAGGATAATGTCAAAGGAGCAGAAGATATTCCGATGAATCCATTAAAACCTTTGAGTCTGGATGCTGTAAAGGATAATTTATTTTTGGAGCATGATTTGAATCTCTATAACTTTATTATCAATTTGAATACAGCAATTCAGGATAAAGGATTAATAATAGAACCAGTTTCTGACCCTAATTTCTCGGCTGTTTCAGCTGCTCCAATTCCATTTGAAGAATTTCCGAACAGGTGGTCCAATGTTATGGATCTTTCTTCTGCAATAGAGGTTTTTACACCGGTTTATCAATTTTTTCTTACTGACAATGACTTTTGGCGTGCTTCCAATTCCTTGCAGCTGGATGAGGTCATCGGTGTCTATGCAGCAACGATTATGAAATGTCCGGAGAAATTGATTGCCTTAAATAATAAGCATCCCATGATTCCATTACCTACATATGGTGCTGGATTTCGATTGACTTTGCACGGTTTGTCCACGGAAGTATTGCATCATTTGATTGCACAACAAAAACTTCATGGACAGAATGAATTGGTATCTGAAAATATTTAATTAAAAAAGCACTGTTTGCACAGTGCTTTTTTAATTGTCAGCTATTTACTTAACGCTTCTTTCAGAGCAAATGCTGCATGTTTTACAGATTCTTTTACTGCAGGAATATGATCTAAAGGATTCAATAGTCCAAAGTCGTGTATAAATCCATTATATGTTTGGATGGTTGTAGGAACTCCGGCTTCATCCAATTTCCTTGCATAGGCTAGACCTTCGTCAAAAAGAATGTCATTTTCTGCCAATTGGACTAGGGCAGGAGGTAAACCTTTCAACTCATCAATGGAAGCTTGAAAAGGTGATGCATATTTTTCTTTGCGTTTAGCTTTGTCAGGCAGATAAAGATCCCACATCCATTTCATCATTCCTGTAGTCAAGAATCTTCCTTCTGCATATTTTTGGAATGATTCACGTGTGAAGTCAGCGTCTGTTACTGGCCACATCAACAATTGGAATTTTATTTCGGGTCCTTTTTTATCTTTTGCCATCAGGCAGGTTACTGCGGTCATATTACCGCCAACAGAATTTCCTGCAACTGCTAAGTTTTTACCATCCACGGCAATTTGGTCTCCATTTTCTGAAACCCATTTTGTTGCAGCATAGATTTGATTAATTGCTGTCGGATACTGAGCTTCAGGAGAACGGGTATAATCTACATAGATAGCCGCAGCTCCGCTATGGACTACTAAATCACGAATCAGTCTTTTATGAGTTGGATAATCTCCCAATACCCATCCACCACCATGAATAAAAATAAAAGCAGGAATTACCTTATCGATGGATACTGAATCAGGTCTGACGATTATTATTTTGACCGTTTCACCGTCTTGAGTAATTTCTTTTTCTGATTCTACAATATCTGAGGTGTCTACATCAACCGACTTTTGAGCATCTTCAAGAACTTTTCTGGCATCCTTTGGCTCCATAGTTTCCATAGGTTCGCCACCACTGTTATTTAATCCATCTAAAAACTCTCTGATTTCAACTAAGATATTTGGGTCTTTTTCACCCTTAACTTGATTTGCCATAAATTATGTGTTTGATTGAATTAATTGTATTTGTATAACAAGTTTAGGAGGGAAACGTTTTAAGGAATTGTTTTGAAAATGTCATGGTTAGTGTAGACGGAAAGGCATGATTGGTGTCTCCGGCTCGCCATGGTTGGTGTCTCCACCATGCCATGGTTGGTGTCCTCACCAACCATGACGTTATTTATGAGGCGCAAGAGTAACCAAAAACGCTTGCTAATTTAAGGTGGCTTGTCGCACGGGGCCAGCGCACATGGACAAAATACCTATAATAGTTGCACCCTTCTGGGGTTGGATTGACATATTCAATATCAGCACCATTCCTTTGATGTAAATGCCGTACCCTCGTCTTTAATGGTTGGTGGGGACACCAACCATGGCAATTGACAAGTCCAGCGCGCAATAGCCACGGCATTTTATCCATTCTTCCGCTACGGATAATGTAGGCAGAAGAATAAAAGTATGTTAAGAGCTTGAGGGGTGAGACATCTATTGATGGTTGGTGTGGACACCAACCATGGCGGCAAAAAGTCTATGCCCGGACTTGATTATTTGAAGATGAGTTATCTATTGATGGTTGGTGAAGACACCAACCATGGCGGCACTCTACTTTTCAATTTCTTTCAGGCTGTTCATTTTTTTGTATTCCAAGAATCCTTTGATATCTTCGAAGTGTTCTCTTACACGTTTGTTTCCGAATTCGAAAACTTTTGTTGCCAGCCCATCTAGGAAATCCCTGTCGTGAGAAACTAGGATTAAAGTACCATCAAAATCTTGAAGGGCATCCTTGATAATATCCTTAGTTTTCATGTCAAGGTGGTTGGTTGGCTCATCCAGGATCAGGACATTAACTGGTTCGAGCAATAATTTGATCATTGCCAAGCGAGTTTTCTCACCACCGGATAGAACTTTTACTTTTTTGGTCGTGTCATCGCCACTGAACATAAATGCTCCCAAAAGATCTTTGATTTTTACCCTAACATCACCTACTGCAATTTGGTCTATGGTTTCAAAAACTGTCAACTCCTCGTCCAATAGGGCTGCTTGGTTTTGTGCAAAATATCCGATTTTAGCGTTGTGACCTACTTTTAGCGTTCCTTCGAAGTCAATTTCTCCCATTATGGCTTTGATCATGGTAGATTTACCTTCACCATTTTTACCTACAAATGCGACTTTTTGGCCTCTTTCAATAACCATATTAGCTTTTGAAAATACCAAATGGTCGCCATATGATTTTGTAAAGTCTTCTACAATTACAGGGTAAGTACCTGATCTTGGGGAAGGAGGGAATTTCAACTTCAAAGCTGAATTATCAACCTCATCGATTTCGATAATTTCTAGCTTTTCAAGCATCTTTACTCTGGACTGAACCTGAAGTGTTTTTGAGTAAGTTCCTTTGAAACGATCAATGAATTCTTGATTATCTGCTATAAATCTTTGTTGCTCTTCGTAAGCTTTTAATTGATGTTGTCGGCGTTCTTTTCTAAGTTCTAGATAATGACTGTATTTAGCTTTATAGTCATAAATCTTACCCATTGTGACTTCAATTGTGCGATTTGTAATATTGTCAACGAATGCACGGTCGTGGGAAATAACGATCACAGCTTTTGCTTGGTTGATCAAGAAATCTTCTAACCATTCAATACTTTCGATGTCCATATGGTTTGTAGGCTCATCTAGGAGGATTAGGTCAGGTTTTTTAAGAAGGATTTTGGCTAATTCAATACGCATTCTCCAACCTCCTGAGAATTCTGAAGTTTGACGATTGAAATCAGAACGTTCAAAACCTAGTCCTTTTAATACTTTCTCAACTTCAGCATCGTAATTTGTTTCTTCTATAGAGTAGAATTTTTCGCTCAGCTCCGAAACTCGCTCGATTAACTTCATATAATCGTCGGTTTCGTAGTCAGTGCGAACGTTTAATTGTTCATTTAATTCTTCTAATTCGTCGCGCATCTTATAAACTTCTTCAAATGCTTTAGAAGTTTCCTCGAAGACAGTCATATTGTCCTTTGTTAATAGATGTTGCGGTAGATATGCAATAACAGCATCTTTTGGTCCAGATACATTACCAGTTGTTGGTTTTCCAACTCCTGCGATGATTTTTAATAAAGTAGACTTACCAGCACCATTCTTGCCCATCAAGGCTATTTTATCATTTTCATTGATTGAAAATGTTACATCTGAGAATAGCGTTGTTCCCCCAAAAGAAACTGAAATGTTATTAACGTTGATCACGATTTGCTCGAATTAAAATGAGCTGCAAAAATAGTATTTACTTTATGGATTTTCAAGGAGATAAATCAGTGACCAATATTATCTAATAATAAAATGTCGTTTATAAATTTTAACTTTAATAAAATCATTAAATCTTCGATATGAAAACGTTACTTCTCTTTACCCTTCTATTTTTTTTCTTCATTCCAAGCCCTCATGCACAAATCAAATATTCTAATGATATTATCAAGACAGGAGCAGAGCAAACAGAGAAATATATTGACAGACTGAAAGGGAAGAAAGTAGGTTTAGTTGCAAATCAAACTAGTATTATTGGAGATACTCATTTGCTTGATAGTTTACTGAATAGAGGGATCAATGTGGTTAAGGTATTTGGTCCAGAGCACGGATTTCGAGGAAATGCTAGTAACGGTACGGAGGTTGGCGATGAAAAAGACGCTAAAACAGGTGTTGAAATAGTTTCATTGTATGGTAAGAAAAAGAAACCTACTCAAGAAGATCTAAAAGACATTGATATAATGATCTTTGATATTCAAGATGTTGGATGTAGATTTTACACCAATATTAATACACTCAGAGATGTGATGGAGTCATGTGCGAGATATGGGAAGGAGCTTTTGATTTTAGATAGGCCCAATCCAAACGCCTATTTTATTGATGGTCCCATTTTAGACATGAACTATAAGTCGGGTATTGGTCAATTTCCGATACCTGCTGTGCACGGTTTAACAGTGGCTGAATTTGCGCAAATGGCCAATGGTGAAGGTTGGATGGAGGATAATTTGAAATGTAAAATTTCAATCGTTAAAAATGCCAATTATTCGCATGATCTATTGTATAAATTGCCTGTAAATCCGTCACCCAACTTGAATACTCCAGAGAGTATATTATTGTATCCTTCTACATGTCTTTTTGAAGGAGTATCCTTAAATCATGGAAGAGGTACTGATTTTCCTTTTACCAGAATAGGAGGTCCAATGTTGAAGGGAAAATACAAATTCTCTTACACGCCGAGATCTATACCGGGTATGAGTGAAAATCCTTTATACAAGGGTCAAGTTTGTTATGGAATTGATTTGATCAATTATGATTTGGAAAAGTTAGTACAATCCAAGCAAATCAATTTATCATGGATGAAAGAACTTTATGCAGCTTATCCTGATAAAAAGAAATTCTTTGACAGAAGTTTGCATGAGCAAATTGGTAACATAGATTTTCTTGCTGGTACTCCTGAATTCAAAAAGCAAATCCAAGAGGGGTGGTCTGAAGAAAAAATTCGTGCATCATGGAAGCCGGGTCTTGAAAAATATAAAAGAATGCGCGAGAAATACTTGATTTATCCAGATTAAGAAGGCAATTTAAAATAACGAGTTAAACCAAAATCCAACTTCCTAGTCAATTAAGTAGATTGAGAATTCTTTCAGTCTATTTAACCTTTTATTATGAAGAGATTACTATTTCTGATTCTTATTGTTTCGTTATTTCAGTCTTGCGGTGTTCGAACTTTGGAAACATCCGTGTCCGAACGACTGAGTAAATTTGCTAAAATTGATGTTTTGGGGATTGATAAATATGATTTTTTATCAGAATATGGAGATCCTGAGAGTAAGGACTTGGAAGAAATTGAGGGAGTTCTTAAAGAGGATCTTTATTACATGGAAAATATTCGTGGGATGTTTGTTCTTACTAAAGTAAGTTTTTTAAATTCCAAACTTACTTCTATTAAAACTAATAAAATCAGGTCATTTAATAATTTGCCATCTAATATCTTAGAAGAAATTGATAAGGATGTAAATCAATTAAAAAACGAGGGTTAAAAACAAACTCGTCATATCTTTAATTACTTTTCATTAACTTAATAGGACCTAACCTCCTTGAGTTATGAAAAGATACATATTATTATTTCCGATTTTATTGGCCTATTTAAGTTTGTTTTCAGCAGAAATCACTCTAACGATTAATAAGAAATATTTGAATTTTCCCATTTCTCAACAAGAGGACCGGAAAAAAATGCAATTTATTGCTGACGGTGCTGAACCATGGTCTGTTGTGGTTCGGTTAGCAGATTCAAAAGAAGATTATTGGGTTTTCTATGATGTAAGTCATTTAAAAGGGAAAAAATTAAAGATAAATTTTGATGGTGATGCTACGGCTCTAAACAGAATATATCAATCTGATGAAATCCAAGGGCATGAGAGTCTTTATAAGGAAGAAAATCGTCCACAGTTTCATTTTTCTACTAAACGAGGTTGGATCAATGATCCCAATGGGCTCATTTATTATGATGGAGAATATCACTTATTTTATCAGCATAATCCAATGGAACGAGAATGGGAAAACATGCATTGGGGCCATGCTGTCAGCAAAGATCTGATTCATTGGGAAGAGTTGCCAACGGCATTGTATCCGGATAAGTTAGGGACTATGTTTTCTGGCTCCGCTATCATGGATTACAACAATTCTGCCGGCTACAATAAGGGTAAAGAACCTGCTATGATTGCATTTTATACTGCTGCAAGTTCTGATCGGCAGGTTCAGTGTATGGCTTATAGTCTTGACAAAGGTAGGACTTGGACAAAATATGACAAAAATCCTCTTATCGATTCTAAGGAAAAATGGAATAGCCAAGACACTCGTGATCCCAAGGTGATATGGTATGAGCCTTCGAAGCATTGGGTCATGGTATTAAATGAGCGAGATGGACACTCGATCTATACCTCCACAAATCTAAAGGATTGGAATTATGAAAGTCATGTTTCTGGTTTTTGGGAATGCCCTGAACTTTTTGAACTGTCGGTGGATGGTGATCCTACCAATAAGAAATGGGTGATGTATGGTGCAACGGGCACTTATATGATTGGTTCATTTGATGGAAAGGTGTTTACTCCAGAAAATGGCAAATATTTCTATAATTCAGGTCATTTATACGCAGCTCAGACCTATAGTAATATTCCTGATTCCGATGGCAGAAGAATTCAAATAGGTTGGGGAAGAATTCCTCAAGGTGATATGCCGTTCAATGGGATGATGATGCTACCTACAGTTCTCAGTCTTAAGACGACAAAGGATGGCCCTCGTTTATTTAGTGAGCCAATTAAAGAAACTGAAAAGCTATTCAGAAAAGTTGATTCATGGAAAAATCTGAGTTCTGGAAAAGCGAATGACTTATTGAAAAAATATAACTCCCATGATAAACTTAGGATTAAAACCAGAATAAAATTATCTCATGCAACTGATGCCGGTTTCAATCTGTATGGTCAGAGAATGATAAGTTATGATATGAATTCCAATATGTTGAATGGCATGTTTTTTTCTCCCGAAGATCCAACAAGTATGGAACTTACTGCAGATATTTATATTGACAGAACTTCTATTGAAGTCTTTTTTAATCATGGAATTTATACGAGTTATTTAGGCAGAACTCCAGATCCTAATAATAAAGAGGGTTTGCATTTTTGGGGTAATAATATCGAAATTCTGGACCTAGAAGTTTATGAAGTGAAATCTATTTGGGAGTAAGGTGAAAAGAGATTTTGATATTAATAACTATCTATTATCCTGACTATTAAAATAATCAATGCACCTATTAAGTAAATCGTCATGGGTACCACAAAAAACCAGATAAATGCCCAATATTGATATTTGGACATTTTTGAGAAGATTTTTGGTCGTTTCATGTTTATAGAACAATTAAATACAAAGGATGTATTGTAATTTTTTTAAATATCCTTTTTTTATTTAAAAAATCATTTTTAATACAATCGAAAATGTCATGATTATCTTCTGGATCAATATTAACTATTAAAATAATTATACTACAAATAATTAAGGTTTTTTGAAAAAAAATTTATATATATGCATTAAGATCTGTCAGTCGATGGATCCTTGTTCAGCTCCTCCGGTTCAAATGTCTTCTTCACCCTGTGTGCCGGACTCATCTGCCTTATGGTCATCGAATCACAGTCCAATTTAATCGGTAAGATCTTTTCAGTCGCATCCATTATGTTCATCTCTAATTTTCTGAATATGGACTATGGAATCTTTGGTGTCCTACAGATAATTGTTTTTTAGATATTGAGAGAATTCAAAGCTTTGAGAAATTCATCCCTCGCCATATTCAATTCCATAGGGATGGGGAAGATGACTATACAGGCATTTGGGATATTGGGGCTAATTCCAATAGCGCTGTATAATGGCCAACAGGGCAAGAAAGCCGGGAAAGTTTTCTATTCTTTCTATGCAGCACACCTGTTTTTATTTTTTATCCTAAAGCAGTTAATAGATTTTTTTCTTAGATAGCTCCTTTGTATATACTCGAGATGTCCAATACTGTCCAATTGCAATATTGAATATTTTTCTTGTTTTTGATTGATTCATTTTCTTATTGTTTTAATTTTTCCTAAAATCGGTGGATTTAACTCTGAAAGGTTAATTATTCTGTGATTTTAATAGAATAATATGTCAGAACCTCAGATACCTTTATATGTTCTATTTGCTTATCATTAAAATAGAGGTCTTTAAGATGCATATTGTTTTTCTCATAACGCCAGATGGATTTTATTATATTGGACTTTGCGGTACCGAGCAACTTTTGCCCATCAAAAACATAGTTTATTTCTCCTAATTTAATATTATGATCAGTAAAGCATCTGATTTTTAACAGTTTCAAATTCTCTATTTCTGAAATATAGAAATAACACCCCCTTAAGGGGATGTTATTTTGTCCAGAGATTTTAAATGACTCTTGTATTTGGTCTTTATCTATATTATTCAAAATATTTTTACCTGCAGGATCTTTTATTTCTATCAAAAGCTCATACCTAATAAATGGAATGATGTCAGGTTTGTAACACCTATTACACATGATTGAAATTAGTAGGATTGAACCAACAAATATTTGTCGCCTAAATAGATTCATTTTTTTAGCGTATTGTAAAATACATTGATATAAAATGGATTCATTTTCATGTTTGTTATAGCGCACAATGTCCGTATGATACTCATATTTCCCTGATGCCAATCCGTTTTCATCAAATGACCTCTGGGATTATTTCTTTTTCTCTTAACGATCTGTATTATGGCGTATTCCTCGGGACAATCATTCTTTATGGCTATCTCTTTAAATTGGTTTAAAAGTGATTGAGGTATTGAATTCCCTGCAGCAGATAGGGGCATCACTTGTGATTCACTATTCATTCTATCCCGTATTTCTTGCATTCTCTTGTTCCTTATACCAATTCTTTGATTATGAATTGGGTCATTTCCAGGATTGTCGGACATATCTAAGGATTTGTCGTCTTATAAGTTTCTCCACTCCGGCTACCATTGTCGAAAGTTCCATTTACAAGCCATAAGGCCGCTTTTTTAGCTTCTTCAGGAGAAACAATATCACTTGTTGACTCTTGTACTGGGATATTGCTGTTCTCAACTGCAATTGGATTAGGTTCAATTTTCTGACAAGAAACTAGAACGCTCAATAAAAATACTGCAAGGTACTTTTTCATTTTACTAAATAGGATTAATGATTAGATATTATTAAACATTAAAATTTTTATTTAAATATAGATAAAATAAATTATTCAAAACAAAATAATATTGTTTCAAAAAATAAAAAATGTTTTGATTATTATCTTTACTTTGGTTTAATAGTTTTTGTGCCAGTAGCGTCCTAAACGAGGGAAAAAATGGCGGTGGATTTATACAGCAGGGAATGCTATATTTAATTCGCCAAAATTGATCCATCGCCATGGTAAATATAAACGTATTCTCTCAGATTTTGGGACTCGTAGATCGGAACATTTTCAAAAAATTGGTTCACGAACATCAATCTGACAAACATCACAAGGGCATCAACAGTTGGACGCATTTTGTGAGCATGCTATTCTGCCATCTCTCTTCGGCAGATTCGGTTCGTGACATTTCTAATGGACTCCGCAGCACTACTGGCAACATGAAC
>NZ_PEBA01000009.1:0-85350 GCF_002734235.1 Sphingobacterium sp. 1.A.5 | reverse complement strand
TTTTTTTTTTGATTATTTGCCTCTATGGTTGTTTTTCCGTTCCCTTTCCCTTGCTTTGGGCCATAGACCTTCCGCCCGACGGATTTTCCGCCGGTAGCCAAATGACAGTTACTTTTCAAACAGCCTTCTATGAGCAGACCTATGGCTGCAGTGTCTTTTTCAGTTTGTAAAGTATGGGTGCCGCAAACTACAATGAGAGCGGACGCAATGCCGCAAGGGGTGTATAGCGGTCACCCATTTTATGTGTCTATCCAAGTACCGTCATTTCACTATTCCGATAACATATTTTTCCCTGGTCCTCAGCACATACGCTATCCGGTTGACCAGTTTCCTTGCGACCTTGATGATCGCCAGGTTCTTTTTCATCTTCAGGCAGGCCTCTGAAAAGCCCAGGGCCAGCACCGGGTCGTTCCGCACGGCGGTCCAGGATGCCTCGACCAGCATCCGCCGCAGCAGCTCGTGCCTGCGGAAGGTCAGCTCTCCGTCTGGGTCACGCTCACCCGAACTGTGCCTGGTCGGCACGATGCCGATAAAGCTGGCCAGGTGGTCGCTGTTGGCGAACCGCCGGATGTCCTCCAGCTCCACCAGCAGGCTCATGGCCGTCACCGGACCGATGCCCGGGACAGAGCGCAGCAGCGCGTAGTCCACGGCATGCACCTGCTGGGCCATCATGCTCCTGAGTTCCCGGTTCAGCTCCAGCAGGAATCCCCTGTGGTACTCCACTTTCTGGACCAGCAGCTCCAGCGTCCGCCTGCCAAATTCGCCCTTGATGTGGACATCCTCCTTCAGCCACACCATGAACCGCCTGGACCAGTGCGTCCCGTTGTGCAGGAAGGCCTCGGGGTAGCTGATGCCATTGGTGTACAGGAATGACTTCAGCCGGTTCTTCATCCTGCCGATCTCCCTCACCGTGGAATGGCGCAGCCGCACTAGGGACCTGGCGTCCTCATAATCGGTAGAAGGGACGTATAGTAGGAGGCTCCGGGATAATGTTTCCAAAGATGGTCCACCAGGACCTCAACCTTGGATTCCTGATGGATGCACTTAAGGAAAAGGTCCTTGCTGTAGATCGCAACGTTCCAGCTCTTTAGATGGACATCTATTCCGATATAGATCGGTTGTCCAGCAAAATTTAAATCCGTATTTTGTCGTAGCATAAGATTAGGATTTATGTTGTTATTTTGGTTATATAAAAATATAAACAAATAATCTTATGCTATCTCTTTGTAGTAGCACGTCCTAAATACAAACATAAGGCCTACAGGGTTGGTAGACGTCGTATTTCCATTTCTATAATAGTTACACCTCTCTGGGGTTTTATGGTGTAGAATTTTGCTTTCAATAATAGCTACCACCCCTGAAGTTGTATAATGTGTAATATTGTTAAAAACAAAAAGGGCCAACGGCCCTCTCTAAACTTTACCAAAAGTCTATTGTCTTATGTCTTATGTCTAATGTCTACTCTACATCCCCACCGACTTCAAACCCAATCCTGCCCTTTCATCCAAACCAAACATCAAGTTCATGTTTTGAACTGCCTGCCCCGAAGCCCCTTTCAACAAATTATCCGTTGCATTTAGAATCAACAATTTATTACCGTGCTTTTCTAGGTGCATAATGCTTTTATTTGTATTCACTACTTGCTTCAAATCAATATTAGCTCTTGAAACATGAGTGAAAGGATGTGCTGAATAATAAGATTCATACAGCTCATAAGCTTGTTCTTCAGTCAGGTCAGTATCCACATATATAGCAGAAAAAATACCTCTCGCGAAATCCCCTCTTTGAGGAATAAAATTAATACGTTCCGCAGCCCTTTCGATCAACGAACCATCCCCCGATGGTAGAAACCCATCTTGCAATTGATTCAATGATTCAGAGATCTCTTGGAGGTGTTGGTGGTCAAAAGATTTATAGGCTGACAAGTTATTATTACGCCATGAAAAATGCGTGGTGGCACTTGGCCTTTGACCTGCTCCTGTAGAACCTGTCGTAGCATTCACATGAATCTGATCAGGCAACAAACCTTTACTTGCTAATGGCAATAAAGCCAATTGGATATTCGTAGCAAAACAGCCAGGATTCGCAATGTATTGTGCAGTTTTAATAGCTTCCTTATTCAATTCAGGAAGACCATAGATAAAATTCTTGCCTTGATAGGAAACGTTTGACTTCAACCTGTAATCCTGTGAAAGATCAATAATCTTAACCGAAGGATCAATCGAATTCGCATCTAAAAACTTGCGCGCATCCCCATGACCAACACATAAAAATAGAACATCGATATCCGAATGAAAGTCCGAAGAAAAAGTTAAATCGGTATCACCAAATAAATCATTGTGAACATCAGAAAGCTTATTACCAGCATTAGAAGCACTATTAGCGAAAATTATATCTACATTAGGATGATAGATTAATACTCTTAATAATTCTCCACCAGTATAACCTGCAGATCCAACAATTCCAACTTTAATTTTTTCCATTGTATTTATTTGATAGAATATAACAAAAAACCAAGGTACCTAGCATGGCTACCTTGGTTTGCAAAAAGAACATTTTTATATATAAAAAGACAATTAGTCTTTCTTATTTACTTTATGCCAGATAATAGTTTGGTTACCGAAGATTTTCGAGAAACCTTTTACATCATCACCAGTATAGCCTTTATTCATCTCACCGTAGCTGCCGAATTTATTAGACATCAAATCATGATCTGACTCAACACCTATAATCACAAAACGGTGTGGATGTAATTCAACGATTACACGACCAGTCACAGTCTCTTGAGAGCTCTGTAAAAAAGCCTCCATATCTCGCATTACAGGATCGTGCATCTGACCTTCGTGCATATAGTTTCCGTAGAATGCAGATAACTGGTCCTTCCACGATAATTGCCACTTGGTCAAGGTATGTTTTTCCAACGTGTGGTGTGCTTTGATCAAAATTATTGGACCAGCAGCCTCAAAACCAACACGACCTTTGATACCAATAATAGTATCTCCTACGTGAATATCGCGGCCAATTCCATAAGGTTGTGCAATAGCTTGTAACTCCTGAATAACCTTGACAGGACCGATTTTTTCACCATTCAGTGCAACAGGTTGTCCCTTTTCAAAATCAATGGTAAAAGTTTGAGGTTCCGTCGAAGTCAATGGTGTAGGCCATGCAGACTCTGGTAAGTATTGGTTCGAAGTCAATGTTTCAGCTCCCCCTACAGAAGTACCCCAAAGACCTTTATTGATCGAGTATTTAGCCTTTTCTGCAGAATACTCAACACCATGTTTATTCAAATATTCAATCTCATCCTCACGTGACAATTGTAAGTCACGAATTGGAGTAATGATCTCAACGCCTGGAATCAACGTTTGGAAAATCATGTCAAAACGGACTTGATCATTTCCAGCACCTGTTGAACCATGTGCTACACATTCAGCACCGATCTTCTTAGCATAGTTTGCAATGGCAGTAGCCTGTGAAACACGCTCCGCTGAAACTGACAAAGGATAGGTAGCATTCTTTAACACATTACCAAAAATTAAATACTTAATAGTATCTTGGTAATAATCTTCAGTTTCATCAATAGTGGTATGCGACTTAACACCTAATTCATAGGCTCTTTTTTCAATATTCTTTAATTCTTCATCAGAAAATCCACCAGTATTCACAATTACTGAGTGAACCTCTAATCCTAAGTCACGAGATAGATAAATACAACAAAATGAAGTATCTAATCCACCACTAAATGCTAAAACTACTTTTTTCATTTTATAACGATTAATATGCTTATGATAACAAAAATAACAATTTAAAAACCTTTTACAGGTCTTGCGCCAACCGGAATGACCGCAGCAACAAATTTTTTAGTCGATTTCCAAAGCTTAGCTTCTATCCTCTTTAATAAAGATTGCTTCTTTGAAATCCGATCCAAACGCTCTTTAGCCTCCGCTTTGCGTAGGATTTTCTCCTTCAACTCTCTCTCCTTTTCTACAGGATCCCAAAGCATCGCTGTACACATACAGTTCTTGCGATCCTTGGACATCAAAATATCGTAATTAACACAGGATTGGCAACCCTTCCAAAACTCCTCATCTTGCGTCAATTCAGAATAAGTGACAGGCTCATATCCTAAGTCAGAATTGATCTTCATAACAGCTAATCCTGTTGTCAATCCAAAAATTTTCGAATTCGGATATTTCTCCCTAGACAGTTCAAAAACTCTTTTCTTGATCGCCTTCGCCAAACCAACTTTCCGGAATACAGGATTTACAATAAGACCCGAATTCGCAACATAGTCTCCGTGACTCCACGTTTCAATATAACAGAAACCAGCCCAGGTACCATCCTTATGCAAAGCAATAACAGCCTTGCCCTCTTCCATCTTACGGGCTACATATTCAGGCTTCCTACGCGCAATACCAGTTCCTCGAGCCTTAGCAGACTCAAACATTTCATTACAGATTTCCTCAGCATATACAATATGATTTGCCGTTGCAGGAATAATTAAAAAATCTGAAAGTGTCATTTAATAATGTCGACCTAAAAAATAAAATACAAAAGTATTTGAACTATCTAATCTAATTTGAATATCACTCATCGAGCTTGATGAACAACAAAATGGGAAGTTTGCCTGCCTCAGAATCAAGCTCGAGGCAGAATAGGTCGTCGGAATCGAAGAATAGGACAATTGAAAGTACGTAAAGAACAATAAATCTCACGACCAAGCTTTTTATTTGCTTGAGTCAAAGAATTCATATATAACTTGTTACAATACATTTTCTTATGTCCCGTTAAACTTAATGATCAGACTGCGCAAAAGTAAACAATTATTTTTTTCTTTTATGCAATATCAAAGTAGTTTTTTTATTTAAAAAATAAATTGCCCCTACCTTCTTTGAAAACCTTTCAATCAGACTTTCCAATTATTGAAACGTTTAAAATCATTCATTGTTTTGTAAGTTTTTTATTCTAACAACCATACCTAATCACATTTATTAAATAAATCCTTAGTTTTGCACCAAATAATAAAATCATGGTAGGTCCTAGTGTCTTTTTTTACGCAATATTCGTCATCCCATATATCCTCTTTATGTACTGGTTAGTGAAACAAGACAAAAAGAAATATATGTGGGGAGTAATTGTCGTAACGGTAGTTGCCATATTTGGCCTTGTGGTTTCTCAACGTGCTAGTAAAATCGCAATGGAAAACTACAAACAACATCAAATTGATGCTCGTGAAATCGAAGCAGAAAACAAAGCTGATAGCTTAAAACAGAATTAAATAAAATCTTCAGCATAATAAGAAATGGGGGCCGTTCAATTATTTCGAACTGCCCCCATTTATTTTTTATAAAAAATTACAAAGTAATCTTTACCTAAACTATTTCGTTATTCCTTCCAGTTTAAATAAAAACGCATAGCTTAAAGCAACATCCTTTAAATAATCAAACCTTCCAGATGCACCGCCATGACCATACTCCATATCTGTTTTCAATAAAATCACATTACTTCCTTTCTTCGTAGCCCGCAACTTTGCAACCCATTTCGCAGGCTCAAAATATTGAACTTGACTGTCGTGAAGACCCGTGGTTACCAATAAATTCGGATATTCCTTAGCCTCAATGTTTTCATAGGGAGAATATGACTTCATATAATCATAGGCCTCCTTATTATTAGGATTGCCCCATTCATCATATTCGTTTGTCGTCAATGGAATAGATTCATCCAACATCGTATTCACAACATCCACAAATGGAACTTGCGCAATTACACCGTTCCAAATTTCTGGAGCCATGTTGATTACGGCACCCATCAATAAGCCTCCCGCACTGCCTCCTTGAGCATATAAATGCTCTTTGGATGTAAATTTCTGGTCAATCAAGAATTTACCACAATCTATAAAATCAGTAAAGGTATTTTTCTTCTTCATCATCTTCCCATCTTCATACCATTGCCTACCCATTTCCTCTCCACCTCTGATATGCGCAAGAGCATAAATAAAACCTCGGTCCAATAGGGAAAGTCGGGTAGAACTGAAACTTGGATTCATCGAATTACCATAAGACCCATAAGCATATAATAATAATGGCGCACTACCATCTTTCTTAGTGCCTTTTTTATAAACTATAGAAATTGGAACTTCAACGCCGTCTCCTACTTTCGCCATCACTCGTTCAGTAACATAATTCTTTTGGTCATATCCTCCCAAAACCTCCTGCTGCTTCATCAAGGTCTTATCCTTGGTCTTCATATTATAATCATAAGTAGAAGAAGGTGTAACCATGGAAGTATATCCATACCTTAATATATCCGTATGATACTCTGCATTGGTACTAGGATAAACCGTGTATGCAGCTTCACCAAAGTCTAAATAATGTTGACTATTATCCTTAAGATCACGAATTGCTAATTGAGTCAAACCATTCTTCCGTTCCGATATTGCCAAGTAATTCGCAAATTCGTCAATCCCTTCTACCAAAACATCTGCACGGTGGGGAATAAACTCTTTCCAATTTTCCTTACCCGTGTTTTCCAATGAAGTCTCCATAACTTTGAAGTTCTTTGCATTATCGTTCGTTACGATCAAGAATTTATCCTCCAAAGGTGTGACATCATACAGAACATCTTTCATCCTCGGCTGAAAAACCTTGAATTCAGCATTCGGATCATCAGATTTGATATATCGGGTCTCCGAACTCAAGGTACCGCCTGAATAAATAAAAATGTATTTATCATTCTTTGATTTAGACACACCAATATAATTGGTATTGTCTTTTTCATCATAAACAACTACATCAGAATCAGAACTTGTTCCTAAGGTATGGCGTTTAATCTTTTCACTTAAAAGGGTTACTGGATTTTTAGCAGTATAGAAAATAGTCTGATTGTCCGCAGCCCAAACCGCAGATCCTGAAGTCCGAATAATACGGTCAGGTAACAATTCGCCTGTCTCCAGATTCTTTATTTGAATAACATATTCTCTCCTGGAAACGGTATCCACAGCATAGGCCAACAATTTGTTGTCCGGACTAACAGATGCGCCTCCTAAAGCAAAATATGCAAACCCTTCAGCCATCTTGTCTACATCCAACAAAACTTCCTCAGCAGCCTCCAAACTGCCCTTCTTTCTGCACAACTTGTAATATTGCTTGCCTTCTTCCGTCCGTTGATAATAATAATACCCATTTTTAAGATAAGGAACGCTCTCATCAGTTTCTTTGATCCTCCCTTTCATCTCCTTAAAAAGTATATCCTGAAAACCCTCCGTATCTTTCATCATCTCCTCCGTATACTTGTTTTCAGCAGTCAAATAATTTACAACCTTTGAAGAGTCAGGACCTTTTTTGAAATAGTCAATCATCCAATAATAGGGATCCGAAACTGTATCTCCGTGGATTATTCGATTATGTGGTATTTTTTCTGCTACGGGTGCCGTAGCATTTGGCCAACTCAAAGGCTCTTTCTTTGTACTACTCTCTGGGGAACAAGATGAAATCATTATAGATAATATTAAACCAATTACATATTTATCTTTCATACATTTAAATTAATTTGGTTATTGAAAGTTTAAAATTAAGACAATTTTTTAACGATTTTTAGATTAATTAACAAAAGCATCTTGTTGAAAATCTTAAATTTGTCGAATTATAATCTATAAAAATATGATAGGAACAAATAAATTTCTGTGCTACTTAGCTTTAGGAATTCTTCCAACACTTGGCTTTAGCCAAGATAAAACATCTAAAACCCCAGAAAACTGGTATAATCTGGATTTCCAAAAAGACGGGTACATGGGTATAAGTACCGAAAAAGCTCAAGAATTATTGAAAGGCAAAAAAGCAAACCCAGTAATTGTGGCTGTACTAGATGGTGGTGTCGACATCCAACATGAAGACCTCAAAGATGTATTGTGGACAAACCCTAAAGAAATTCCAGGAAATGGAAAGGATGATGATGGCAATGGATATATCGACGATGTACATGGATGGAACTTCATAGGTGGAAAAGATGGTAAAAATGTAGACCAAGACAATCTAGAAGTTACTCGATTGATTAGAATCTACGAACCAAAATATATTTCTGTCCTACCTTCAACTCCGCTATCCGAAAAAGAAAGAAGAGAGTTCGTGGCTTACCAAAAAATGATCACCGATTATACAACCAAAATGGAAGAAGCTTCTTTTGGTAAAGTGAATTACGGTGGACTGAAAACTGAATTGGATGGAATCGTAAAAACAATTGGTAAGGATGTAAAAGATATTACCAAAGCTGACTTAGATGCTTATCAAACAACTTCTGACCGCCAAAAAATGGTCATCAGAGTAGCTAAGAAAGAATTGGATAATGGCTCTTTCGAGAAATTCTATAACGATGTATCTGACGGTGTTAAATATTTCACTGATCAAGCGGATTTTCACTTAAACAAAGAATTCGACCCTAGAGGTATCGTAGGAGATAATTATGAAGACGCATCTGAACGTATCTATGGAAATAATGACGTAAAAGGTCCAGATGCTGAACACGGAACGCACGTAGCAGGTATCATTGGTGCAAAACGTAATAATAACAAAGGAGTGAACGGTGTTGCAGACAATGTTCAGATTATGGCAGTGCGTTTAGTCCCTAATGGTGATGAACGCGACAAAGACGTAGCGAATGGAATTCGTTATGCCGTAGATAACGGAGCTAAAGTAATCAACATGAGCTTTGGTAAAGGATATGTGTATAACAAAAAAACAGTAGACGATGCAGTGAAATATGCAGAATCTAAAGACGTATTGTTAGTACATGCTGCTGGTAATGACGCCCAAGACAATGATAAAGAGAAAAATTACCCTACTAAATATTTTACTGACAGCCTAGATGCTGTAGTGGGTGAAGCCAAAAATTGGATTACGGTCGGAGCAACGGGCCTAAAACAAGATTCTGATCTTTTAGCTGAATTCTCAAACTATGGATATCGCAGTGTAGATGTATTTGCTCCAGGTGTCAAAATTAACTCCACAATTCCGGAATCTAAATACAAAGAAAACCAAGGAACAAGTATGGCAGCCCCAGTCGTAGCTGGGTTAGCAGCAATGATCAGAGCGTATTACCCAACATTAACTGCAGAACAGGTAAAAGAAGTAATTATGAAATCTGTAACAAAGGTAGACCAAAAAGTAAAAGTGAAGTCTGAAGGTGGCTCTAAAAGAGTTTATCTTGATGAAATAAGTGTAAGCGGAGGAATTGTCAATGCTTACAAAGCAATTGAAGAGGCTAATAAATTAGTTTCGAAAAAAAAGTAAAAAAATGTTAAATTTTTCACAATATTGCTTAGTATCTTGCGTTTAGAAAGAAAAACAAGATGCTTATGGTCGAAAACTCTACTAACATTAAAGAAGTAAATTACGAAGGTCAACTTTCAGGTATAATTCAAGAAAACAATCTTGAATTATCATTCGAGGAAAAAATCAAAAGTTGCATACAACAATTGTCTAAAGATCCAGAAGACAGAACAATTGAAAATATCCTCAACTACTCTAAGACCTTCAGTAACTTATAATAACGAAGCCATTCTAAGAAGAATGGCTTCGTCGCTTTTACCTATTCAAACTTCTCACTTATTTCTCCCTGTAATTATTATTATCTTTGTCTATGCTGATAAAAGAACGTTATAAGGCTTTTGTTGAGTATTTCTCTACCCACAACCCTGAAGCTCAGACTGAATTAAACTATAGTAATCCCTTCGAATTGCTAATCGCTGTAATTCTCTCTGCTCAATGCACTGATAAAAGAATAAATCAAATTACACCAGCACTCTTTGAAAGATATCCAGATCCTGAATCACTAGCAAACAGCTCCGTGGAGGAAGTATTCAGTTATATACGTTCAGTCAGCTATCCAAACAATAAGGCTAAGCATCTTGTTGGAATGGCACAAAAATTATTGAGCGAATTCAATGGAGAAATCCCAGAAAAAGTAGAAGACCTGGTTAAACTGCCAGGGGTGGGTAGAAAAACTGCAAATGTAATATCATCAGTCGTTTATCATAAGCCGGCAATGGCAGTCGATACGCATGTGTTTCGGGTAGCAGCGAGAATAGGGCTTACCAATAGAGCAACCACACCCCTAGCAGCTGAAAAACAATTGGTAAAACATCTACCTAAAGACACAATAGCAATAGCACATCATTGGTTAATATTACATGGCAGATATATATGCCTGGCAAGAACCCCAAAATGTGAGATATGCCCAATAACATACTTCTGTAAATACTTCGAAAAAAACTACAAAGCAAAGGTGGTAGCAAAAGATTAACGATTCTATAGCATCTTATTCATTTATTATTCCCAGAAATCAAGTATTTTTAAAAAGAAAAATTAATTAACTAATTTTTTTAGCATTTTATTTGTAGATATCAATATTATAATTTATTTTTGACAACATTATACTAAAAATATGAGCAACTCAGACAAATTAAAAGCATTACAGCTTACTTTAGATAAACTTGAAAAGAGTTACGGTAAAGGTACGATCATGAAACTTGGGGATTCAGCTGTTGAACCAATTGAATCGATCTCTACAGGTTCATTAGGGTTGGATATCGCATTAGGCATTGGTGGTGTTCCAAAAGGAAGAATCATCGAAATCTATGGACCAGAATCTTCTGGTAAAACAACCCTGGCAACTCATATTGTAGCTGAAGCTCAGAAAAAAGGTGGTATAGCAGCAATCATTGATGCTGAACACGCATTTGATAAATATTATGCTCAAAAATTAGGCGTAGATATCGAAAACCTTTTGATATCCCAACCAGACAATGGTGAACAAGCCCTTGAAATCGCTGACAATTTAATCCGTTCAGGAGCAATCGACGTAATCGTAATTGACTCAGTAGCGGCATTGGTACCTAAAGGTGAAATCGAAGGTGAAATGGGTGAGTCTAAAATGGGACTCCAAGCTCGCTTAATGTCTCAAGCATTACGTAAGTTAACCGGTACAATCGCAAAAACGAACTGTTGCTGTATATTCATCAACCAATTGCGTGAAAAAATTGGCGTGATGTTCGGTAACCCTGAAACTACAACCGGTGGTAATGCGCTGAAGTTCTACGCTTCTGTAAGATTGGATATCCGCCGTACTTCACAAATCAAAGATTCTGATGAAGTATCAGGTAATCGTGTAAAAGTTAAAATCGTGAAAAACAAAGTCGCTCCTCCTTTCAGAATTGCTGAATTCGACATCATGTTCGGTGAAGGTATTTCTAAAGTAGGTGAAATTATAGATCTAGGTGTAGAGTACGGAATCGTGAAAAAATCAGGATCATGGTTCAGCTACGGGGATACTAAATTAGGTCAAGGACGTGATGCTGTGAAAACTCTATTGTTGGACAACCCAGATCTAATGGATGAATTGGAAACAAAAATCAGAGCAGAAGTAACCGGACAAGACTTGGACCAAGTCGCTCTTAAAGAAGAAGAATAGTTCAGATCATTTTTTACAAAAACTCCGCTAGGTTTCAAAAAAGGAGTTAATATAGAACAGCAGCTAATTTTAGTTGCTGTTTTTTTGTTAATTTTATACCGATCTAACCAAAATATCATGAGCTTTAACAGAAGAAATTTCCTAAAAGGCTTAGGCTTAATCGGCCTCGGAGCAAGTACGCCATCCTACGCCAACAAATTCGCTGAAGTAAAAATCGATGAGTTTGAATTCGCATGCCCGCCATACCTCCAAAATTTAAACGACAACACTATAACAGTTTGTTCAATTTTCAATAAACCTTGTCTCGCTTGGGTAGAAGTCCTTGATGAAAATAATCAGGTCCTCACCAAAGTTTATGAAGTGGAAGACGGAATGAGAAATGCCAATGCCGAAGTATTCAAGTTTAAAGTACCGACCAAAAATGGAAAACTAAAATATAGAGTCGCCGCTAAAGAGATAACAAAATTTGAACCCTATAAGATCGAATATGGCAAAGAAATTCAATCTGAGCCATTGGACATTACATTACCAACCTTGAAACAAGACAGCATCAACTGCTTAATTCTGAATGACATTCATGAAGATAAAGACAGCTATGCTTATCTGTATGATAAAAGTAAACTTGCAAAAAAAGACCTGGTATTTCTAAATGGTGATTTATTCCATTATGTCACCAACCGACAGGACCTCACAGATAAACTTTTAAAGCCTATAGGAGAAAAATTTGCTAGCAAGACCCCTTTCCTTATGATTAGAGGAAATCATGAAACAAGGGGCAGTTTTGCCAGGGATTATAAAAGATACTTTGACTACCCAGAAAATAAATTCTACCAAGCTTTTAGAATGGGACCTATTTATTGGATCATTTTGGATAGTGGCGAAGACAAACCAGATGACCATGAAGTATATGGAGGAACAGTCGATTATGATAACTATAGATTGGAACAAAAAGAATGGTTAGCAAAAGTATTGCAGTCTAAAGAAAGAAGAGAAGCGAAACATACCTTGGTGATTACCCATATTCCATTCCAACATTCGGACGATTGGCATGGCACAAAACACAACCACCAGTGCTTCCATGAACTCATCAACAATAATGATGTCGATGCAGTAATCTCTGGACATACACATAAGTATAGCTTCCACCCTCCCGATCAAAACCATAATTACTATGTCATCATCGGCGGCGGCCCAAAAGCCGGAAACAGAACCTATGTCGATATTTCAGCAGCAGCCAAAAACTTGCAGATATCACTCAACCTAGACGACGGCACCATCATCAACAGAATGACTAAAGGCTAAAAAAATTATACTGCTAGCGCAAGTCTTAGCGCGTCGGATTTGCGCGTCGGCCTGACTTGTGCCTTATACCATCTTCAGCAAAAGCTAGCGCAAGTCTTAACGCGACGGCCATTTCGTCGGCCTGACTTGCGTTATTCAACCGCAAAAAACGAATTCAATTCCGCCAACGTCTCCTCTGTCTTCAGCGAATCTTTAACAACAACACCCTTATTCAAGGCAATAATACGATCAGCAGTATCAACGGTATGTGATAAATCATGACTAGATATCAATAGGGTTACATCCTTCCTCTCTTTCAACCGATTGATCAGATTCTTCAGCCTAAACTGCGTACTAGGATCTAAATTTGCAAAGGGTTCATCCAATATAATTAACTCAGGATTGCCAACCAATGCCCCAATAATTCCGACCTTCTTCTGATTACCTTTGGACAAATCCCGGATGTAAACCTGTTTTCCTATGACCTCCCCATTAAAGAATTCTTCATATTCTGAAACCAAAGAATCCACATCAACCTTATTCATTCCTCGCAATTCACCCAAAAAATAAAAATACTCCTCAGGACTTAGATACCCTATCAAAAAGCTCTCATCAACAAAAGCAGTAGTAAACCTCTTCCAATCATCATGACCATGAACTTGAAGTTTGTTCAACAATACTTCCCCAGTATCTGGTTGAATTAAATCTAGGATTAAACTGAATAAGGTCGTCTTACCAGCACCATTATTTCCTACCAAACCAACACTTTCACCTTTACCAATATGTAATTGCGGAATATTCAAAACCTCCACATTTTTATAACTTTTACTTAAATTCCTTATTTCAATCATGATTCAATCAATTGATCTTTTTAATTGTTTACCTCTTTAAAACCTGCTAGCATTTTATATTTATTGTCCCTGTATTTCTTCGCAATCATCGTGATAATTTCATTCCGCAGCGCAAGACCAATTATTCCCAAAACTATCAATACAATATTTGCTGCATGTAAACCAAAGAAAGACTTGACTAAAACCCATATAATTATCGGTATCAATATCAATGGAAAACTAACCAACCATTGTGCAGCGCCAGTACCCTGATAATTGAAAAAGTTTCCATTGTCCGAATCAATCCTCTTTTTATTCATCGACCCAAAATAAAGAATCAAAGGAACATTAACCCCCATATTATAAATAGCGCACGAAATATTGATCCACAAAATGTCTAAACCAAAATATAAATAGGGCGTACTCAAAACTGCCAATATCCCTATTGAAATGTACATCAAGATAGCTTTCGATTCTAAGTATTGTTTAAGTGGCATATTCTGGGTCATCAACATCGAATAATATGCACTGTCCCAGGACGGAACAAATTGCCCAAAATTGATCACAAAAATACCCGTGATAAAAATACCCACGAATACCAACATCGAAGAATCCCTTAATTCCGGATTGGTATAAAATATCAAACCATACGCTAAAAACAATAGACACACTATAACCGTATTTCTTGCCCGTTTGGAACGCCATAACAACTTTAGATCTAACTGTAAAAATGGAGCCAAACCACCAAAACGATTTGTCCAAGCCAAATCATAAGCCTTAAACTCACTCCGCTCCACCTGCAAATAAGCATCAAGAAACATATTCCTTTGTATATCCTTGAAAAGCATAAAATAAGTCAGAAATACTAACAAAACAGGAATCAAAAACAAAACCGGATAAGTCAATACCAGCGTAAAAAACGACCCAAACAAATCAGTTATGGAGAAATAACCGAAATAGTCCAAGCAAAACAATAGCAAGGCAACTACTACAAATGGAATAACTTTCTTGAATCCGCTGCTGAAATTCTTTTGAATGTAGAGATTTAAAAAATTAATGGCATACTCAAAACCAATGACTGCAATTGCCCAAGCCAACAACTGGATATTCGAGAAATCAGTAACTCGGGAGGTAATGATCACATATGGAACGATCGTAACCAACAACAGAAAGTTACAAAACGAGTAGACCGTCTTGAATAAGGTATAATTGACTATAGTACTCCTATCAATATTTTGAATCAACAATGGTTTGATGTTCAATAATGGAAGTTTCTGAAACATAACCCGGATGAAAAAGCTGAAACAAAACCATATCAATAAAAATTTATTGACCATGTAGATAGGCTCATCATCTGGCTTCAATTCTTTTAATAGAAAATGCAAGGATATGCCCAGGGTTAAAAAAGAAACAAGAAAATATAACCCCAAAAAGCCCAACAACAACTTTACCGCAATACCTTTTCCCAGATCTGCAGACCGAAAAAATGAACGCCATTCCAATAAAAACAATCTCTTGAACATATATTATTTAAGCTTTATCTGGTTAAATGCCATCGGTAGCATACAAAATGGCCAACGAAAATCGAAGAGAACTTTCCCCAATCTTCTGGCATCAATTTAATAAAAAATACCAAGCATTTAAAGCAATATTAAGCAACTACCATAATACTAATGTCTTTTGTCTTATGTCTTGTGTCTTATGTCTTGTGTCTTGTGTCTTGTGTCTTGTGTCTTGTGGCTAAAATCTCACATCCCATATCTCACATCTCATATCTCTTACATGTAACTCCTTCCACTCTCCTTCGTCTCTCGTTCGGACCTCCTTCGGACCTTGTTCGGAGCTGCTTCGGAAAATACCCGAACAAGGTCCGAACAAGGTCCGAAGGAAAGAGGACTGAGAGTGGAACGAGAGTGGAAGGAGAGTGGAACAAGAGTCAAAAAAAAACCGCCATTTCTCAATGGCGGTTCTTATCTCTAAATGTTTTGAACTGATTCTTATAATTCCTCAGCTAAGAATGGATAACGGTAATCAACATCTGGATTGAAGGTCTCCTTAATTGTTCTTGGAGAAACCCAACGCAATAAGTTGATCATTGATCCGGCCTTATCGTTTGTACCTGATCCTCTAGCTCCACCAAATGGTTGCTGGCCAACTACAGCTCCTGTACATTTATCGTTGATGTAGAAGTTACCTGCAGCATTGCGCAATTCTTGTGTCGCTTGGTTAATCGCATATCGGTCTTGAGCGATGATAGATCCTGTCAAGGCGTAGATAGAAGTCTGGTCTACAACTTTCAAAGTCTCGTTCCATTTTTTATCATCATAAACAAAGATCGTTAAAACTGGACCAAACAACTCTTCACTCATGGTCTCATAGTCAGCTTTCTTAGCAACGATAACGGTTGGGTTAATGAAATATCCTTTTGATTTATCATATTCACCACCGATCACAACCTCAGCATCTTTGGAGTTCTTAGCTCTGTCGATATATTTGGTAATCTTGTCAAATGCTTTTTCATCGATTACAGCATTGATAAAGTTGCTGAAATCTTCCGTTCCACCGATTTTGAAAGTCTTGATGTCACGCTCCATCATTTTCTTCAAATCTTTCCATAATGATTTAGGCACATATGCACGTGATGCAGCTGAACATTTTTGTCCTTGGAATTCGAATGCACCGCGAACTAAAGCCGTATTCAATACTTCTAGATCAGCAGATGGATGCGCTAAGATAAAGTCCTTACCACCGGTCTCTCCTACAATACGAGGATACGTTTTGTACAAGTGGATATTTTCACCAATAGTTTTCCAAATATCTTGGAATACACCAGTAGATCCGGTAAAGTGAATACCAGCAAAATCAGGGTGCTTGAAGATTACGTCCCCAGCATCTGGACCTGAAACATAAACCAAGTTGATAACGCCTGCAGGAACTCCCGCTTCTCTGAAAATCTCCATCAACACATTCGCAGAATAAATCTGTGTGTTCGCTGGTTTCCATACAACAACATTACCCATCATAGCAGCACTCGTAGGTAGATTTCCTGCAATCGCTGTAAAGTTGAATGGTGTTAAGGCAAATACAAATCCTTCTAAAGGACGTTGCTCTACCCTATTCCAAACGTTCTTTGGACTGATAGGAGGTTGTTGTTGATAGATCTCACTCATGTATTTCACGTTGAAACGCAAGAAATCTGCAATCTCACATGCTGAATCAATCTCTGCTTGGTATGGATTCTTTGATTGACCTAGCATAGTTGCTGCATTCAACTTATAACGGTATTTTGTAGAAATCAATTCTGCCGCTTTCAAGAAAATCGCAGCACGTTGCTCCCATGGTAAGTTTTCCCAATCAGGTTTTGCAGCTAAAGCAGCTTCGATAGCGTCCTTAACATTTGCTTTGGTTCCTTGGTTGAAGTAACCTAAAACATGCTTGTGATCGTGAGGAGGAGTAATTTTTACTTTTTTATTCGTGCGAACTTCCTCGCCGCCAATGTACATTGGAATATCAATTTCAGAGGCTCTTGCAGCCGCAATAGCTTCTTTCAACAAACTTCTTTCTTTAGTTCCTGGAGCGTATGAATATACAGGCTCATTTGTAGGAGTAGGAACGTTAAAAAATCCTTTTAACATAATAATAAATATTAATTTGATTCATAAAAAACTCAAAAACCTAAGCATAATATGCTTAAGAACAGAGAAATAACTAAATATAACAAAGAATTATACCCTTCATGCTATTCCCCTAAAATTTCATTTCGAAATTACTAATAATAGATAAGCTTGAGAAAACATATCTCAACCGATAATAAACATATTTTGTTCATATTTCGATTTTATATCACAAAGATACAAAATAAATGTTTATAAATTTTTCAATAAACTCTATAAAAACACTGATAACAGCGTAATAAACAAACTTTTAACAAAAAAGCGGACATCTTCTTCAGACATCCGCTTCGAGTGATTAATCGTTATTATAGATTAACCTTTTTTAGCTTCTTGGTAACGCTTAGCTACATCATCCCAATTGACTACATTGAAGATTTCTTCTAAGTAGGCCGGGCGCTTGTTTTGGTATTTTAAGTAATAAGCATGTTCCCAAACGTCGATTCCAAAGATTGGTGTACCTTTAACTTCAGCAACATCCATCAATGGATTGTCTTGATTTGGAGTGGAAACAACTGCTAATTTTCCATCTTCACCAACGATCAACCATGACCAACCAGATCCAAATCTTCCAGCACCTGCTTCTTGTAGTTTTTTCTTAAGGTCATCAAATGAACCAAAAGTAGCGTTAATATCTTCTGCCAATTCACCAGTAGGCTCGCCACCAGCGTTTGGACCTAAAACCTTCCAAAATAAATCATGATTCCAAACACCACCTGCATTGTTGCGAACCGCAGCTGGATATTTGCTTACATTTTTAAGAATCTCTTCCAATGAAAGATTCTCTGCATCAGTACCTGCAATAGCTTTATTCAAATTGTCAACATAAGCTTGATGGTGACGATCGTGATGAATAATCATTGTTTCTTTATCGATTGATGGTTCTAATGCGTCCGCTGGGTAAGGTAATGGTTCTAATGTAAATGCCATAACGTTTATATTTTATTTATTAATTATCAATAATACGAATATAACAATTTAGAGGCGTTTTTGTTTCGTTTACGTCCATTTTGTGGATAACTCAACGTTTATTACGGAAAAACGACATCATAAGTTCAGCACACTCTCGCTCGAGAACCCCTGATTGAACAATAGTCCTGGGATGAATGATTTTTTCCGCAATGGTAGAATAGCCTCTTTTGTCATCTCTTGCTCCATACACAATCTTGCTCACTTGTGTCCAATAGCTCGCTCCGGCACACATGACACAGGGTTCAACAGTCACATATAACGTGCAATCTTTCAAATATTTACCGCCAAGAAAATTTGCCGCAGCAGTAAATGCCTGCATCTCCGCATGGGCAGTTACATCGTTCAATCGCTCTGTCATATTGTACCCCTTACCGATAATTTTACCATTCGATACAACGATCGCACCAATTGGTATCTCATCTTCCTCAAAGGCACGCTTGGCAAGCTTTAACGCCTCCTGCATATATTGTTCATCCAAACTTGGACTTGGACGGTCTAAATCTTCTTCGAAATTATAAATCTTCATTACTTCAACTTGGATCCATTCGGAACCTGCTGTTCCACACTTGTTAACACTATTTCACCATGCTCATCCTCAAAACCTGTTACCAAACATTCCGACATAAAATTCGCAATCTGCTTTTTCGGAAAATTAACAACTGCAACTACTTGCCTGCCTACTAAAGTCTCCTTGGTATAATGATAGGTGATTTGAGCCGACGATTTTAATATTCCGATCTCTGGACCAAAATCAATATGCAATTGATAGGCGGGCCTCCTGGCTTTTGGGAAATCAGAAACCTCCAGAATAGTTCCTACACGAAGGTCTACTTGCTCAAAATCTTCCCAACTAATCAATTTATCCATGTTTTGATTATAGTCGATTCGAGTCTAATTCTACCATTTCTTTTGAAAGCGTGAAAATAACATAATCTATATTACGGTTTAATCGTTTTGCTAAACGCCTTAATAAATCATCTTCTTGCCCTTCTTGAAACTCCAAGTCGGCATCCGTAAGATGATTATATTTTCTTTGCAATTTAAGTTTGAGGATAGGCCATTCATTGGCACGAATCTTAAAATTGTACATATTGATTTACGCTAATTGAATAAAAACTTCTATTTTAGTGTTTGGAATTAGTAAATATATAAATTTTTGACATGAAAAAAATCTTACTTGGATTAGCTGCCTTATTCTTTTGCGTTCAGGCTACGCAAGCTCAATTATTACCTAGCTTCAAATTAGGTATTAAAGGCGCAGTAAACTTCTCGAGTCTAAAATCAGAAGGAAAATGGTTGAATTCAGATACTAAAGCAGGTTTCCAAGCAGGTCTATGGGGACGTGTAGGAATCGCAGGATTCCACGTGCAACCGGAACTTTATTACGCACAAAAAAACGCTGGATACGAAACCGAAGATGGTCAAAATGGCGAAGCAACTTTCAAAAGTTTAGATATGCCAATCCTTTTAGGTACTAGAATTGGTTTAGGACCTGTAGGTGTACGTATTCAAGCAGGACCAGTGTTCTCTTTCGCTCATGACGGAAAAGTATCTCAAGTGACTGACCCTGATACATACAAAAAATCATCTACTGGTATCATCGGTGGTGTCGGTGCAGATATCAGCAAATTTACAATCGATTTGAGATATGAGCATGGATTGAATAACATTAGCCAAGATGCTAACCATAAACAAAAGATCAGCATGTGGTCAATTGGATTGGGATATGCATTCTTATAATAGATAAAGAACTAAAAATTTAAGGCCTGATTTGATAAAAATCAGGCCTATTTTTTTAGTAGAAATTAGAACCATTCTAAATTAGGCCTTTTTTATATATAAATCTCATTTTTGTGTCACCAAATAGATAGATTTGCGTACTTAAATTAAATTCATAGTAATAATGAGTAAATCAAAGCCAGTATTAACATCTTCACTAGGGAAGAAACTAATCATGAGCTTGACGGGATTGTTCTTATGTACTTTCTTAATTGTTCACTTGATTGGTAACTTACAACTATTCAAAGATGATGCGGGGTATGCGTTTAACAAATACGCTTATTTCATGACCCACTTTACCCCTATTAAAGTAGTATCCTACTTACTTTATCTTTCTATCATTGTCCACGCGGTTTATGCATTGATCTTAACTACTAAGAATAAAGCAGCAAGACCTATTGGATACAACCAGTATGATGGTAAAGCAAACAGTGCATGGAACTCTCGCAACATGGGAATTTTAGGAACGATCCTATTAATTTTCATTGTTACGCATATGCAAAACTTTTGGTATCAGTACAAGTTCGGAACAACTCCATATGTAGAGTACCGTACGGAACTAGCAACTGGAAATCAAGAAGTTGTCAAATTGGACGATATCCCTTCTGATTACAATGGATATGTTGAATACCCTGAAAATGGTGTAGAAGTAATCAAATCCAAAGATTTATACAGACAGGTGGAAGAAACATTCAAAAACCCATTGTTGGTTGGTTTGTATGTTATCGGTATGGCTGCATTAGCATTCCACTTGATCCATGGTTTCCAATCAGCATTTCAAACGATTGGTTTCAACCACAGACGCTACAATGGAATTATCAGAGCTATCGGTGTATGGGTATTCGGTATCATTATCCCGATCCTTTTCGCTGCAATGCCATTGTATTTTTATTTTGTTAAATAGGTTATTTACAGATTAAGCTCACGCAAGATCTTATAAATAAATAAAGGATATGTTAGATTCAAAAGTACCTTCAGGCCCATTGGCCGAAAAATGGTCCAAACATAAATTTGAAATGAAGCTGGTAAACCCAGCCAACAAACGTAAGTTTACCATTCTCGTTGTTGGTACAGGTTTGGCAGGAGCATCTGCTGCTGCTGCTTTAGCTGAACTAGGCTACAACGTTAAAACTTTCTGTTACCAAGATTCACCTAGACGCGCGCACTCTATCGCAGCGCAAGGTGGTATCAACGCTTCTAAAAACTACCAAAACGACGGTGACTCTGTTTTCCGTTTGTTCTACGATACAATCAAAGGTGGTGACTACCGTGCGCGTGAAGCAAACGTCTACCGTCTGGCTGAAGTATCTGGTAATATCATCGACCAATGTGTCGCTCAGGGTGTACCTTTTGCTCGTGAATACGGTGGTTTATTAGATAACCGCTCTTTCGGGGGTGCTCAGGTATCGCGTACTTTCTATGCACGTGGTCAAACTGGACAACAATTATTGTTAGGCGCTTATTCTGCTCTTAACCGTCAAATAGAAAAAGGAAAAGTAAAATCTTATACTCGCCACGAAATGCTTGATTTAGTGAAAATCGATGGCGAAGCGAAAGGAATTATAACTCGTGACTTGGTGACTGGTGAAATCGAAGCACACGAAGGACATGCCGTATTGCTTTGTACTGGTGGATATGGAAACGTATTCTTCTTGTCAACAAATGCAATGGGATGTAACGTAACGGCTGCTTGGAGAGCACACAAACGTGGTGCTTACTTCGCAAACCCTTGCTATACTCAAATTCACCCTACTTGTATCCCAGTAACTGGTGACCACCAATCTAAATTAACCTTGATGTCCGAATCATTACGTAATGATGGACGTGTATGGGTTCCTAAAAAGGTAGAATTAGCTGAAAAACTTCGTAAAGGAGAAATCAAGCCTAAAGATATTAAAGAGGATGACCGTGATTACTTCTTGGAAAGAAAATACCCTTCATTCGGTAACCTAGTACCTCGTGACGTTGCTTCTCGTAACGCGAAGGAAATGGTAGACGATGGACGTGGTGTTGGTAAAACTGGAGTAGCGGTATTCTTGGACTTTGCTGAAGCAATCCAACGCTTAGGAAGAGATGTAGTTGAAGCTAAATATGGTAACTTATTCGACATGTACTATCAAATTACTGACGAAAACCCATATGAGCAACCAATGCGTATCTACCCGGCTGTTCACTATACTATGGGCGGTGTATGGGTTGATTACAACTTGATGACTACCGTACCTGGACTTTATTGTTTGGGTGAAGCAAACTTCTCAGACCACGGTGCTAACCGCTTAGGTGCTTCTGCATTGATGCAAGGTCTTTCAGATGGTTACTTTGTTATTCCTTACACTGTAGGTGATTACTTAGCAAAAATCGGAAACTTCAAACCAGTAGACAAAAATAATCCAGCATTCGAACAAACTCGTAAAGATGTTGAGGATAGAATCAACAAATTATTGGCACTTAATGGTTCTAAAACAGTAGATGATATCCATAAAAAACTAGGCCATATCATGTGGGAATACTGTGGAATGGCTCGTACTGCTGAAGGATTACAAAAAGCTAAAGGATTGATCCAAGAATTGCGCAAAGAATTCTGGACTGATGCTCGCGTATTAGGTGCTAACGAAGAATTGAACATGTCGTTGGAAAAAGCTGGACGCGTTGCAGACTTTTTGGAATTAGGAGAATTAATGGTTGACGATGCTTTGAACAGAAATGAGTCTTGTGGTGGTCACTTCAGACTAGAATCACAAACTGAAGAAGGAGAAGCAAAACGTAATGATGATGAATATGCATATGTTGCAGCTTGGCAATACAACGGTGATAACCAACCGGAAATATTGCACAAAGAACCATTGATATTCGAAAACGTTAAGTTAACACAAAGAAGTTATAAATAAGCTCAATGGCTTCTAACGAAGCCATTGCATACTCAAAAATATTATTATGAGTGCACATATGAATTTAACGCTAAAAGTTTGGCGTCAAAAAAACTCAAATGACAAAGGTCAATTCGTAACGATCCAAGCTAAAGACATCGCTGATGATATGTCTTTCTTAGAAATGCTTGACGTGGTGAATGAAGACTTGACTCGCAAAGGTGAAGATCCAATTTATTTTGATCATGACTGTCGTGAAGGTATCTGTGGAATGTGCTCCCTAGTGATCAACGGACGCCCACATGGCCCTAAATACGGCATTACAACTTGTCAGTTACACATGCGTTCTTTCCATGATGGACAAACCATCGTAATCGAACCGTGGAGAGCTGCTGCATTCCCTGTATTGAAAGACTTAGCTGTTGACAGAACTTCTTTCGACAGAATTCAACAAGCAGGTGGTTACATCAATATCAACACAGGTGGACCTCAAGATGCAAACGATATCCTTATCCCTAAAAGAGTAGCTGACGAAGCATTCGAATCCGCTACTTGTATCGGATGTGGAGCATGTGTTGCAGCTTGTAAAAACGCTTCTGCAATGTTGTTCGTTTCTGCTAAGATTTCCCAATTTGCACTATTGCCTCAAGGTCAAACTGAACGCTACGAACGTGCGCAAGCAATGGTAGACCAAATGGATGCTGAAGGATTCGGAAACTGTACGAACACAGGAGCTTGTGAAGCAGAATGTCCTAAAGGCATTAAATTGACTAATATCGCAAGAATGAACCGCGAATATTTTACGGCAAAATTCTTCCGTCAAGAAGACGTTCACCAACACTAAGCGTGAATTTCTCTTTAAAACTCCTCGTAATGGTAATTGCGAGGAGTTTTTTATTATATTTACCCTTCGGAAAAACAAATTAAATGGGTAACAAAATAAGAATACTTTTACTAATCCTAACAGTATCCTTCTTGGCAACGGCAATCATGATAAACAACATGATTACCAAGGATGACATGTTAGAATTAGATACAAGAACTCTTTCAAACAGCATTCATAAATACGAGGAAATCGTTGACGACCTCTTTGCTGATTCCAACCTAATGAAAGCTTTCGTGAATGTTGAGGTATACCCTACTCAAGTTCTCGATGCAACCAATAAATACGCCGATAAGCACAAGATATTCTTCTATATATACAAAGATCATAAACCCATATTTTGGAGCAATAACATCTATGTACCGCTAACAGATGGGGGAATACAGTCGGACGTCGTCTTCATCCAAGAAGACAATCGATCCTTTATTATCAAAAGGAAAAACCTAACAGCAAATACATCTGTACTCGCTCTAATACCAATAAAAACACACTTCTCCATAACCAATCAATATCTCGAAAATCACTTCTTCAAAGATCTTATTAACACAAATAATCTTACAATAGCTGATTATACGGATTCGGAGAACATCAAGAATATTTACAGCAAAAATGGATCTTATCTGTTCTCTGTAAAATTAAACCAAGGAAAACAAGATAATATCTTCATGGATATCCAATTTATATGTTGGGTGTTCGCATGTATCTGCTTCTTAATCCTGGTAAACAATATTTGCTTAATGATTGCTAAAAGAGGTAAACCTTGGTTTTCCTTGATATTTTTCACATTGACCCTGGTATTGACAAGGTATGTCGATCTGAATACAAACTGGTTAGCAACGACTTCAAGTATTGGTCTCTTTGACCCCAAATATTACGCTTACAGCCCTCTGTTGCCTAACCTATGGGGATTCTTTATGACAACTATACTGGTTGGATGGCTCGTATTTTATTTCCGTGCAATTCAACCTTACCTCAAGATTAGACTAAAGAACCTATCGGCAAATTTATCCACAATAGTTTCTTTGATCGCAATACTATCGATCTATTTTATCAGTAACCTCCTGTTTTTCCACTTATCAACCCTGATAACGAACAGTACTGCCGTTACTCTTGATCTGACAAACCTCCTATCATTCAATTCATACAGTTGGTTCAATATATTGATCATGTGTATCAATATGGTGATCCTACTTTATTTTATAGACACCGTAGTCAATATATTAAAATCTATATTACCTAATACCACATCTTTCCTTAACATTCAATTGATTGCACTAGTAACTTCGATAATACTAAATGCTATCCTGATTGGGGAAAATACTTTCTTCAATATATTCCTAGCCGGTGTGATTATGCTAAGGGCTTATAGTAAAGTAAGGGTTCATCTTTCAATGTCTACCTTTATCTTGACTTTAGTTTTCTTGGCATTTATGACTACCTCTGTATACACCAGAAGCTTGGAGGAAAAAGTAGAAAGGGAAATGAAAGTGACGGTCAACCAATTGGAAGCTGAGGATGACCTTAATGCCACAGCTCTATTCGTCGATTTGGAGAAAAGGATCGTTGCCGATGAAGGATTGAGACAATCATTTGCAATCAGTCTGCCAAATACCCAGACCGATATTATCAATGATTATATCAAGAACACCTACTTCAGCGGTTATTTATCAAAATTCGAATTCAGCGCATTTTATTATTATAATAATAAACCGCTAGGTTCTTATGACAATAATAAAATTGATGAATATCGTGAGAAAGTAATCAATAAATCCACAAAAGTTCAGCAAACAGAACACTTCTATCGTGTCCGAAGTGATTTGGGAACACATGAATATTTTCTACAGTTTGACATTCCTATCAATGAAGCTGAAGATCAAGTCGTACAAGTGTTCTTAAATCTTAAAAACAGAGCATACGGCACTTCATTGCCTTATCCGGAAATCCTTTCGGATAGTAAAGTTGAATTTATTAGAGGTTACCAAAGTAATGCAACTTCTTTTGCACTCTATAGAGACGGTGCGCTAGTCACACAAAATGGCGCATTCACCTATCCCAACAAAGACGAAATGTTTGGTGGTAAAGTCGAAGAGTACGTAAATGTAGAAGATTATAACGGGTTCTTCAATGTAGTATATAAACCGGATGAGAATACAACCTTGGTGGTAAGTACACCGCAGCTGAGCTTATGGCAGTCAGTCGCCGTATTCTCTTTCTTATTTTTATGTCTATATATATGCTTCTTGATTTTTGACAGTATCAAATATTTCTTCAGCACAATTACTCAAAAATCATTCAATGTTAGAAGTATCCGATACCATTTTAAGCTCATCATAAACAGGATTCAGTATAGTACCAGGATTCAAACCATGATCATTGGGGTCGTAATTTTCGCAATTGTAATCTCTGGTTTAATCTCCTTTATCAGTATATCTGGACAGTTAGAGAAATCTAAGGTGCAACAGAGATTGAGTTACATAATGGATGTTGTCAAAAAAATTGAAAACAAAATCCAATCTTCTGACAATCTAACGGAAACTCAAATCCAAGAATTCGTGAAAGAGTTCTCAGAAAAATCAGTGACTGATATCAACCTCTATAATAAAAACGGTAAACTGATATTTTCATCACAGCCCAAAATATATGATATGGGTTTAGTGTCAAAATTCATTAATCCTATAGCATTCAATAACCTAAACGTTTTAAAGAAAACTGATTCCTTCAACAAGGAAAGAATATTGAATTTTGAATACAATTCTAGTTACGCAACTATCAAAAATAACCAGTACAATAATATATTGTTCTTGAACATTCCATATTTTACCTCTGTTGAAGAGGAAAATGAAAGCCAGAACTTATTGTTGAATACCTTATTGAATATTTATACCATTATTATATTAGGTCTAGGCTTTTTAACAGTTATGGTTGCCAACTCGATTACCAAACCTTTGAACTTAATCGGGAAAAAGCTTTCGCAAACTATCTTCAGCAATAAACCAAATGAACCACTCTATTGGGAAAGAGATGATGAAATCGGTGCATTAATAAAGGAATACAATTTTATGATCGTGAAATTGGAAGAAAATGCCAAACAACTGTTGAATGCGGAAAGGGAATACGCATGGCGCGAAATGGCAAAACAAATCGCACATGAAATCAAGAACCCCCTCACCCCAATGAAATTGGGAATTCAACAACTGAACCGAAGTTATACCGAAAATGACCCAAGGTTTGAAGAACGTTTTTTCAAAATATCAAACTCATTTATCGAACAGATAAACAGCTTAAGCAAGATCGCAACAGAGTTCTCCAATTTTGCGAAACTCCCTGATACAAACCTTGCGAAGATTAATATTATCGAAAAAATCAACAAGTCAGCAAACGTATACCACAATAACCACAATACATACATTAAGATCATCAACAATACGGATGATGAAGCAGTGTATGTTTTAGGCGATAAGGACCAACTTCTCAGATCCTTCAATAATCTGATCAAGAACTCAATAGAAGCCTCAATAGGCCGTAAAAAACACCTTATTAGCATTCTGGTCGAATACCTCGATGTTGATAAAATCAAAATCATAGTCAAAGACAACGGTATGGGAATCCCAGGGGATGTAATTCCTAAAATATTCCAACCAAACTTTACGACCAAAAGCTCCGGTACTGGCTTAGGATTGGCATTTGTCAAAAAAACCGTAGAGTCAATGCATGGCGATATATCATTCGTAACATTCGAAGGAATCGGAACAACATTCACAATCATTCTTCCAGTTTACAAAGAAACACAGTATTAATAAAAACGGACCATAAAATGGTCGGATGATTATTTTGTAGTGCAAGGAATTTGATAGGACTCTCACACTTTATAACATAAAGCGACAAAATAGTTTCTTGAGCTAAAGCTCAAGATGACACATTCTTTTATGATTTAAAAACAATAGTGGTAGGTGCTTTCACCAACCACGGCGAATCACATCCAACACAACGCCATCAGCTTGGAATGTTTGTTTAACACGCTAAAATTAATGACATTGGTATATATGGGTATATTATCGGATGCCATTGAAATGTGTAAGGAATGCTCTTAGATCTTTTGCAAAGCATGCTCTTGATTGTGTCAATCTTACCTGGATCTAAAAATACTTTTAATAAATCATATTGTCCTTGAACTATGACAAAAAAAAGAGCTGGTACAATACCAGCTCCTTTTCATATGTTTAAAAAATAACCTTTCTATTTAAACACGACAGATGATCTACCCATAATGGCATCATCTGCGTACAATAATACGGTATATGCTCCCTTTTGGAATTTGTGGGTGTCATCCGACCACATGAATTGATATTCCTGTCCGTTATTATTGAACTCGATAGCTTCTTTAAAAGTGTATTGAAGCTTCTCACCATGCACTAAAAATAAATCTTCCGAATTAGCAATTAGATTTCCTTTAGGATTGATAATTCTTACGTAAACGTTCTTTTTTCCCATCGCAGCCAAAGGATTGTCTGCAATCGTAAAGTTGATCTGAAGTTTATCAATACGTTTTGCACGGTTTTCATTTTCCAATGACCCGTTTCTTTTTTCTTCGATTCCTACAATATGAACATTAGAAACCTTAACTGAGGATGCTTTGGCAATCTTATCGCTCAGAACATTGCGTTCATTCACCAAAGATGCTGTTTTCGCTTCATTTTCTTTGACCTTTTCATTAAGTTCATTATTGGTTTCAGCCAACAATTGATTCTTGATTTTCAAGGCTGTAAAATCGTCCTTCATTTTAGATACCTGATCCTTCAATTGAGAAACCTCTAATTTGGCAGCCTCAATTTGTGGACCGGATATTTCATTTTTTTCGAGCCCTTTTCGTAAATCCTCAATTTTCTGACGAGCGGATTGCTCGGCAGATACCAATGCTGCTGTACTAGAAATGCCTTCAGATTTTATATTATCTAATTCCGCCTCAATACGATCTATTTCTATCTGTAAATTTTCTTTCTGTAGGGTAACTGTATATAGTTTCTCGCCAGAGGACTTATATTTTACATAAAAATATATGTTTGTAGCAAGCAGGGCTGCAATTGCAATTACGAAAAAGTAGATCTTAGAATTATCCCGCTTAACGACCGGGGCCGCTTGCGCTTCTCTAGATTCTATCTTGTTTACGTCTGTTTTCATTTTCCACCATCTCCATTGAAATGAATAGCCGGTGATAGACTAAACATTTACAAAATGAATATTTAATAATTATTTAATTTTCGAAAGCAAATATTGTTCCAACTTCCTGTTATTCAAAATAATTTAGAATGTCAAAGCCACCTTTTTTAAGGTATTCTTCCCTCTTCATTAATTTCAGGTCAGATAGAACCATTTCATTAACCAACATTTCTAAGTTGTATTTGGGAATCCAACCTAGTTTTGAATTTGCTTTGCTAGGATCGCCTATCAATAGATCAACTTCCGTTGGTCTATAATAGCTTGGGTCCACTTTTACAATGGTTTGACCTAGCTTTATCTTATCGGGATCAAGTCCCAACTCTTTTACTCTTTCAATATCAACATCGATGATAACGCCCTTTTCAGCCTCCGCTTTCCCTGAAAACTCAACCGAAATACCTAGCTCTCCAAAAGCCATACGAACAAATTCACGAACTGTGGTCGTTACCCCAGTAGCTATGACAAAGTCCTCAGCCTTTTCTTGTTGCAATATTAACCACATAGCCTCCACATAATCCTTCGCATGCCCCCAATCACGCTGTGCTGACAAATTCCCTAAATAGAGCTTATCCTGTAAGCCCAACGCTATTTTAGCAGCAGCTCTCGTAATCTTACGAGTAACGAAAGTCTCCCCTCTAACTGGACTCTCATGGTTAAATAATATGCCGTTGCAAGCATACATATGATATGCTTCGCGATAATTCACCGTAATCCAATACCCATAAAGTTTTGCAACAGCATAAGGACTCCGAGGATAAAATGGAGTGGTTTCACTCTGTGGCACCTGTTGTACCAAGCCATATAGTTCTGATGTAGAAGCTTGATAGATTCTTGTATGCTCTGTTAACCCTAATAGTCTAACAGCTTCCAATATGCGTAATGTACCTAAACCATCAGCATTCGCAGTATATTCTGGAGTATCAAAACTTACTTTAACATGTGATTGAGCCGCAAGATTATAAATTTCGTGGGGTTTTGTTTCTTGGATAATACGAATGAGATTCGTGGAATCTGTTAAATCCCCATAATGTAGCACAAAATTGCGCCCCAATTCATGTGGATCTTGGTATAGGTGGTCTATACGGTCGGTATTGAACAATGAACTTCTTCTTTTCAACCCATGGACTATATATCCTTTTTTCAATAAAAATTCCGCTAAATATGCTCCATCCTGACCGGTTATCCCAGTAATAAGAGCAACTTTCTTGCTTTCCTGACTCATTCTAATTGTTATAACATGACAAATATAGAGATTTCAGACAAACGATTGAGAAAAACGTGCAGGAATCATCCACAAAAAAAGCCGTAGAAGATTCTACGGCTTAAATTCAAAAATTCTTCAGCTCAATTATTCTCCAGCTCTGCTGAACTTCAACACTAAGTTTCCTGTACCTTCATTCAATTCAACCGGCAAGCGCATCTCTAAGGAGTTTTCATCAGCATACGATAAATCTAAGCGGTATCCGCTAGTTACGTTCGATGCTTTGTCGCCAGCGTAGATTTTCTTGAATTGGAAAGATGGTTGGCCTCCAGTTTTACCTGGATTAAAGATCGACCAAACAATGGTACGAACAGTTCCACTTGCACATAAATTGCCATCAGCATTAAAGGTAATGCTTCCTCTTTGATTTCCCCCAGGCAAATCCCATCTTGATCCGATGAAACAGTCTACCGGAGCTTCATCAAACATATTTTTCACAGTATAGCTGCTAGGAATGTTTTCACGAGTCACCGAATTTAAAATCCATGTGCCTTTAACTCCAGAACGCCATTGAGATGCCGAAGGTCCCTGTGCAGATGTTGTACCTGAATCAGAACCGCCTGTAGTACCTTTCCTAGGTGCTCCACAACTACCTAATACTAACAATGCTGTTAATAAAGATAAAAACGAAATAATACGTTTATGCATATTACAAAGTTTAAAATAGTATAATAAATGTATATTAGTAAACAAAAAATTCAATTTTCATTGATGAACAACACTTCCAAAAATCATACCATAAGCAAAATTGTTGCAAAGGCCATACTGCGTTTGGTAATGATTATTTTAATCGTCGGTATTGCATTCTCCTTTAGCAAAGATGCTAATTTACTAGAAAATATCTCTTTAAATTTTCCAAACAAATGGGCTATATTTGCACCCATTTCCCTTTTCCTCATCTTTATCATTTTGATGTTCATGATGTTAAAGGAAAAATACAATAGAATAGACTACAATTGGTTATTTAGTTTATGTGGAGGATTCTTATTGGTTTACCTGATATTGTTTTACTCCAGAGTATACCCTTTGTTATAAGTAAATAGAGTAAATGGAAAAATCAAAAATCTGGGATATCCTCAAAAACATCCTGAAGGTGCTCATCACATTGGCAGCACTGTACTGGGTTTCTACTAAAATATCCCTAGGAGAACTTACAGAAGCGCTTAAAAATAGCAACTTTCTATATCTGTTCTTTGCTTTGCTGGCATATATATGTTCCATCCTGGTCGCATCATCGCGCCTTAACTCCTTCTTTGCTGCAATCGGATTAAAATTAACAGAACGATATAATTTCAGATTATACCAATTAGGGCTCCTCTATAATTTCTTTTTGCCCGGAGGTATTGGAGGGGACGGATACAAAATCTTCTTCTTGAAAAAGAATTTTCAGATCTCCAGAAGAAAAGTTCTTGGCGCAGTGTTTTTTGATAGACTTTCGGGGTTATGGGCATTGGCAATAATTATTGGTGCATTGGTTATTTTTATGCCGAGATTTGCTATCCCAAATTCAGTGACAATCGCCATATTAGCGGTCGGAACAATAAGCTATCTCTATGTCCTAAGGTTATTCTTCAAGCAGTTTCTCAAAAACTTTATTACCACACATTTTAAAGCGCTTTGTGTACAGGGATTCCAAACTTTGGCCGCAATTTTCATCCTCTATTCCATGAATTTTGACGGTAAGTTCTCGCCGTACCTATTGATATTTATGGTTTCCTCTTTAGTGGCTATTGTCCCATCTATCGGTGGAGCAATTGGACTTAGAGAAACCGTGATATTTACCTTGGCAACTTATTTAAAATTAGATCAGCATATCGCTGTGACAATTAGTTTAATATTTTATATCATTTCTCTATTGGTTGCTTCAAGTGGAGTTTATTATATCTTCAGACCGCAAAGACTAGGGGCTGATAAACTTCCTTCGGCAAAAGAAGTAGAAGAAGAAATTGACAAAGAAGAAGAAGAATAATGGCGAATATTGTTATTACAGGAGCAAGCAGTGGAATCGGTTTTGAAGCTGTATTGGATTTAACTGCAAATAAAGAACATAAGGTTATTGCTTTAGCAAGATCTGCAGATAAATTGAGAAAATTACATGAGATAGCATCCTCACTAAATCATGATGGCGGAACCCTCTATCCTGCTCAATTTGATATTGTGTTTGATAATTATCCTGAATCTTTGGTCCCTTTTATTAAATCAAAGTTTGATAAAGTGGATATACTGATCAATAATGCGGGAGCACTGATAAACAAACCTTTTATGGAAACAACCATGGAAGATGTATCGCAGATGTTTCAGTCCAATTTATTGGGACATATACAAATGATTCAGCATATTGTACCCTTGATGACTGAAGGTGGACATATTGTTAATATCAGTAGTATGGGTGGTTTTCAAGGATCATCAAAATTCCCGGGCCTGTCTGCTTATTCTTCAAGCAAAGGTGCTTTAGGTATTTTAACAGAATGTTTGGCCGAAGAATTTAAAGATAAAAACATACAGGTCAATTGCTTAGCTCTTGGATCTTCACAAACAGAAATGTTCGAAGCAGCCTTTCCAGGAATAGAAGCAGGTACATTAGCTTTTGAAATGGGTAGATATGTAGCCGAATTTGCCCAAAATGGCAACAAATTTTATAATGGAAAAATATTGCCCGTAGCAAACACAACACCCTAAAAAATAGAGACTTAAAGAATAAATAGCAAATGCCAGTAATTTAAAAATTACTGGCATTTGCTATTTATTAAGCATACGTTAAGTTACTTAATTAAATAATTGCTGTTTTTTCACCTTAAATTTTTAACAATAAAATAAATAAAAATTGATTTTTTTATATATTTATCATCATAAAAATACCTAATTAGGAGTTAGAATCGCTCCTTAAATGAAAACAATATTACTAACCGAAACAAACTATTTATGAAAAGCAAACTGTTATTTTTCATAACGTTTTGTCTGCTGCACTTCGTTGCTACAGCACAAGACCAAACAATCTCTGGGACAGTTACAGATGCTGTTACCAATCAGCCCATTGCCGGCGTGACAATCCGAGCCGTAGGCAGTAGTTCTGCTGCACAGTCGGACGCTAACGGAAACTATGAAATCGGGCTGAACTCTAACATTAAAGCCCTGTACTTTACCTTCGTAGGGTACACCACTCAACAAGTGAGTATAAACAACAGAAGTAAAATTGACATTCAACTTGTCTCTACGGCTTCGGATTTAGATGAAATCGTTGTTGTTGGTTACGGTACTCAGATGAAAAAGGACATGACCGGTTCTTTCTCTAACATTAAAATGTCAGAATTAGAAGATGTCCCATTACAAACTGTTGAGAGCGCCTTGCAAGGACGTGCACCAGGGGTATTTGTCAATACAAGTTCTGGAAAATTAGGACAAGCTCTTCAAATAAGAGTGAGAGGAATTTCCTCCATTACGGCTAGTTCTCAACCACTATACGTAATTGATGGTGTTCCAGTAATTTCAACTGCCATGGGAACTTATGATGAGCCTGACAACCCATTATCAGCAATCAGCCCTGATGATATTGAAACATTAGATGTTTTGAAAGATGCCGCAGCAACAGCAATTTATGGGGCACGTGGATCTAACGGAGTAGTCTTGATCACTACTAAAAAAGGTAAAGCAGGAAGAACAAAAATTGACCTTGGATATTTTAATGGCTTTAGTGATCCAACAAAAAAAGGAGAATTCTTAAATGCAAGCCAATATAAAGAATTGTTGACCGCAGCTGTAACAAATGCTGGATATATTGGAGTGAATGCAGATTATCCAAGCATGAGTGAATTTTGGGCGGACTGGACAGGTACAGAAGACTGGGACAAAAATTATAATTCAAATTGGGTTGATGAAGGGTTAAGAAGAGGAGGAAATCAGCAGGTCAGCCTTAGTATTTCCGGTGGTGATGCAAAAACAAGATTTGTAGCTTCTGGAAGCTATAACGATAATAAAGGTATTATTGTTGGAAACCGCTTCGTCAGAACCTCAGGAAGACTAGGTTTTGACCATTCTGCTAATTCTTGGTTAGACGTTGGTGGTACAATGAATATTAACAAAATTGACAACTACAGGGTAAGCAGTGATAACGCCTTCTCCAACCCATTGCAATTGAATGCTCTACCTCCTATCCAACCAATTAGGGATGAAAATGGTGAACTTTATAATTATACAGTTTATTACAACAATTTAATTGATCTTGAAAACGGTAAAAACTTATCTAATACTTACAGAACCTTTGCAACAGTATATGGAAATGCTAAAATTACCCCTGATTTAGTGTTCAGAACGGAGTACGGGATGGACTTCCAAAATTTGGAGGAAGAAATATATTTAGGATCTAGAACACAAGATGGTGGTGATGTGGGAGGATATTCATGGAATTACCAAGCAAGATCTATAAACTTCAACACTAACAATACTTTAACTTATACCAAAACCTTCAACGATATCCATAATATAACTGCAATGGCAGGTATGGCATACCAAGAAGGTCAATTCAGGTACAATATGGCGGAAGGAAAAAGCTTCCCTTCGGATTTGTTCACTAAAATAACGAGTGCTGCTATTAAATCTGACGCTAGCTCCTCGGAGTCGAGATTCTCATTTCTTTCCTATTTTGCCAGAGCAAATTATAAATTGAAAAACCGATACTTATTCGAAGCAACATTTAGAATTGATGGTTCGTCTAGGTTTGGTCGCGATTCTCAATACGGAACCTTCCCTGCAGCATCTGTGGGTTGGGTAGTATCGGAAGAAGAATTCTTAAAAGGAAACCCTACTCTTTCATTTTTGAAATTAAGAGCTAGTTATGGTAATACAGGTAATGCTGAAATTGGAAACTTTGCTTCTAGAACATTATATACTGGTGCTAACTATGCAGGTATTCCAGGCACTGTCCCTCTGAATCTAGGAGATGGAGAATTAACTTGGGAAAATACCGCCGCTAGCAACTATGGTATTGATTTCGGATTGTTCAATGACCGATTATCTGGTACAGTTGAAGCTTATTTCAAAAAGACCACAGATTTATTATTAAATGTGCCAATTGAATCTACAAGCGGATTCACTACCATTCTTACCAATGTCGGTGATATGTCCAATAAAGGAATGGAATTCACGTTGAACTCTAAAAATTTTGTAGGAGAATTTAAATGGAGTACATCATTTAACCTATCATTCAATAAAAACAAAATCCTTAAACTTGTTGATGGTCAACCAATTTATCCAGGAGGAAGGTATTTAGGAAGACTTGAGGAAGGTATGCCTTATGGATTTTTCTACGGCAAAGCTTACGCTGGTGTTGATACAGAAAATGGTGATGCCCTGTATTATCTTGATGATACAAAAACAACTACTACGAATTCATATTCAGAAGCCGCAGACCAATTTATTGGAGACCCTAATCCAAAATTCTATGGTGGCTTCGGCAATACATTCTCTTACAAAGCATTCGATCTAGCAATTCAGACACAATTTGTTTATGGAAATGATATTTACAATGCAGCAGGAGGATTCCAATCTACTAACGGAGATTATTTTGATAACCAAACTTTAGATCAAATGGATTATTGGAAGAACCCTGGAGATGTGACCATGATCCCTCAACCTAGGTTTGATGAAGCAAACGGAACTAGACCTTCTTCTAGATATGTTCAGGATGGATCGTATTTCCGTATTAAAAACGTAGTTCTTGGCTATAATCTACCAAATAGTATTGCGAGTAAAGCATACATGCAATCAGCCAGAGTTTATGTATCTGCGACAAATTTATTGACCTTCACCAAATACAATGGTTATGATCCAGAAATAAACACCACGTTTGCTGGAGCATATCAATTAGGAACAGATTTTTATACTGCTCCACAACCAAGAATGGTCACTTTTGGAATCAATATAGGTTTTTAATTTTCTAAGCGATTAATCATGAATTTAACAAAATATATAATTATCCCCGCAGTAGCAGTCGCACTGACAATGGGATCTTGTGGAAATAAATTAGATATAGAACCAGTTGATAATATATCTAGTGAAATAGCGCTGTCAACCCCTGCAGATATTAACAACGCATTAATAGGTGCTTATACTGTCATAGCCAATGGTGCCCTATATGGAAATAACCTGGTTTTGCTACCAGATATTTATGCGAGCCCGGGTTATGTAAACTGGACAGGAACTTTCTCAACTTTTCGAGACATATCTAACCAAAACATCATTGCTACAAATGAAGACGTCACTCGAACTTGGACAAATGCTTATAAAGCAATTAATATCGCAAACACTGTGTTGGAGTCTTTAGATATCATAACTGATGAAGCCCAAAAAGCAGAGATCGAAGGAAAAGCTTTGTTTATAAGAGGTATCATGTACTTTGAACTTGTGAGATTGTATGGCTTACCGTATGAAACGGGGAACGCGAATACAAACTTAGGGGTGCCAATTACAACCAAAGCTGTGAAAAAATTGGATGATATCATTAAAGGCATCACCAGAAACACCGTTGCTGAAACTTATACCCAAGCAGAAAATGACCTCTTAGCTTCAATCTCAAAATTAGGTGATCTACCTGGAGATCTTGCAGCTGCACAAGGAATGCTCGCAAGGCTATACTTACAACAAGGCAAATATGATAAAGCTAGAGATTTGGCTAATACAATCATTGAAAGTGGAGACTATGTTTTGGCAACCAATTTAGAAACTCCTTTCAGAACTCCTAATTCTTCAGAAGGTGTATTCGAAATTCAACAAAGCGAACAAAGTAACGCCGGCTCTTCAAATGATGGATTAGCAACATTTTACTCCAGCTATACCAATGCGACAGGTGGTAAAGTAGGTCGTGGGGATGTAAGCATTATTCCTGCATTCTATAACTCTTATGCGACCACTGACAAACGAAGAACTCAGATGATTTATGAAGGAAATGGAGCTAAAACTGGCCTGTTTACCAGGAAATGGTATAATTATTTCGACAATATTCCTGTCGTAAGATTGACAGAACTTTACCTGACTCGTGCTGAATGCAACTCACGGTTAGGAACAAGCACAGGTGACTCGCCATTAAATGACATAAATAAATTACGCACCCGAGCTGGGATTGATGCATTATCTTTTGTAACTTTGGCCGATATTTTGACAGAAAGGGATAAGGAATTAGCTTTTGAAGGCTATAAAATCCATGACCTGAAGAGAACAAAAAGAAATGTGGGAACGTATGCTTATAACGCTGACGAACTTGTATTCCCGATTCCTTACCGTGAAATCTCTGTAAACCCTGCCTTAAAACAAAATGAAGGCTATGGTCAATAGAATATTATCTAAGAGAATAATTCGCCAATCGGCAATTATCATATAAACAGCAAGCATGATCCGCTCCAATTAATTTGGAGCGGATTTTTTTATTACAATGTTTTGATCCAGCTAACGATATCCCTCATTACCTCTGGATTCACTGTTTCTTCGATTTCTGAATACTCACCCACTGCCCCTGTTTTAGCATGCTGAAACAAGTGATTAAAGGTTGGGTAAATCTTGGATTCAGCTTTTTTATTTTTTGGAAGGTTCTTCATCAGACTTTCCATGTTCTGAACTGCCGGAACCTGAACATCCTTGCCACCAAAAGCAGCAAATATCGGAATCTTAATTTTTTTGATAAATGGTATAGGATCAATTTTTATAAAATGACGGAACCATGGAGTAACCAATGCGCCGATTTGATCAGCACTCTCTAAATTCTGGCTACCTTTAACCGACTTCATATTCTCGCGGATAGCATCAAAAGCCTTAGCACTAGGAAGGTCTGAACCCATGATTTCATAGTTCTTCTTGATCATTGCCAATTCCTCTTTTGAAATTGATAACCCCTGCGATTTCATCACCGCTTCATTTTGCAATAACATCAAGGAATCCATTGGAATCATTGGACCTGCTAAAGTAACGATGAAGTTAAGTCCTGAAGCCTGCTGACCTGCTAATATCGTTGCTATCAATCCTCCCTCACTATGACCTATAATACCTACTTTCATAGGATCTACCTGTGGCTGTTTCCTTAGAAAATTTACAGCAGCCAAAGCATCTTTTCCAAAATCAGCAGTAGTACCCTTACTGAAATCGCCTGTAGATTTATTGATACCCCTATCATCATAGCGTAGAACTACAATATTGTTCTTTGTCAAATAATCAGCCAATACCTTAAATGGCTCATGCCCCATCAATGTCTCATTCCGATCCTGAGGACCACTCCCAGAAACTAACACCACTGCAGGATATTTACCAGCCTCTTTTGGTTTAGTAATAGTTCCCGCAAGCGTAACCTTATCAATCGTATTTTCAAAATTCACATCTACCGTATCATATGAATATGGAGGATTCACGCGTTGACTTCTTTTCATGGAAGAAGCTTTTTGAGCTTGTGCTTCAGTTAATTTGTTCAGTATCAAATCCACCTTGAGCCCTCCCTGTTGAAATTTTCCATCAATTGAATTTCTGTCTGCACTGATCTTGCCTGCATATTTAATCCCAAGGTTCTTCATCTCCAAAAAAATGGAATCACCTTCAGATACAATACTGGTCAATGGGAATTTATTCGTTGATTGTTTTGGACTTTGCATTGTCCCTTCCCATTCACCATTATATTTGAGCCCAAATATTAAGGGCATTTCCATACCTGAAACTTTCAAATCTCCTTTCCAATTTCCTTCAAAGGATTGAGTAAACCCCATGGTGCATGAACACAATAATATTAATGCTAAAAAATAACTCTTCATAAACTTATAAATAAGGATAAATAATCTTAAAAACCATATCTAAAACCAATGTCAATAAAACGATGGCAATAGTATGAACTAACCTTTTACTGTTAATGGCAATTTTCATTCCTACCACCAATAAGTGAAAGAAATAATACAATAATAAAATACCCAATAAACCACTAATCGTAAGAATAATCAGGTTTCTGGTATCCATCTTAATATTCTTGATATTTCCATTTTCGAGCTCTTTTACCATAGAATTACTAACTTCCATCGTAAATGGATTCATGGTTATCAAAACCACTATGATCAGCGCTAACTGAGCAATCAGAACAGCAATCAATACATCTATAAATCTGGTTTTTGAGTAAACAATTTTGCCATAGGCGAACATACACACTGTCAAGCCTGCCGTATTAATGGAGCCATTCAATAAGCACCTCCAATATTCTTTCGGTTCTGATAAATGCAACTGAATAATTCCATCATTGATAAAGTGTAGAGAATAACTCAACACACTCATCAAGGAAAAACCTATAATGCCAATGATTAACAATTTTTCGCTGGTAACATCCTCAAATGGATTTAAAAGGACATTCATAAAATCTCTAGAACTCATCTTTATATGGTTTATATTGGTTTATAATCTTTTGGACCTCTTCAGGTTTTTGTGTTCCAATCAATATTTTGCTGCTATCTTTTAGAACCAATTGTAGACCTTGATTTCCTTTTGCAGTCATTGCTCTTCCATCCTTGCCAAACCGATAACCCCAGCCACCAAAATCTGAAATACTATACGTTCTTACATAAGCATATGAAACTGTATCCCAAGGTATAAACTTTTTCCAAACGAAAGGTATAAACACAATATAAATACCTTCTGATGTATAATTAGTCTTCAGCCGTAATAACATTAAACCAATTAAAACAATTCCAGTAATAATAATCCCAGGATTTTTAAGTATCCCAATAGGATTGTTTATATCTTGATAAACCTGATAACCAAAAATAGGCAGGATGATCAACAATAGCCATACGGCAAACATATTCTGAGACTCTCTAAAACTTGTCATGTTTAAGTAGTTTGAAGTGATTTAACTTTATGGATTAGATCATCTAATTTATTGCGCACTGTAGGATAACTCTTACCCATCTTGCTGGCCATCTCTTTCAAACTTCCAGAATTCAAAAGAAATTCAATGATGAATTCTTGCTCTTCGGGATCCAGTCGCATCAAAAGTGGAAAATTAAACTTTCCAGCAACCTCGGTTTCACAGCTATCGCAACGTAATTTAATAACCGTCAATTCATTATTACATGCTGGACATTGAATTGGAAACTTCATATTATAAAATATTATATTAATAAAATTAAACAATACTTTAATAATATTAAAATTATTATCAATATTTATTAGGAAAGGAATTGTTGAATACTAAGAAATATTCTTATTTGTATATTTGCACAATTTAATTAAGAAATGAGAAAGATATTAGGATTTATCCTTACCCCCATATTTTATATTTGCTTTGTATTATCATTGTTGATTTTTCATCCTATTCAATGGTTATGCCTAAAAATTGGAGGTTATTCTGCACACAAGAAAAGTGTGGATATTTTAAACGGATTTTTGGTTGCCTGTAATTACATTCTTTTCAATAGAACACAATTTATTGACAATAAAAATATCCCTGTTGGAAAACCTATCGTATTTATTGCCAATCACCAAAGCACATATGATATTCCACCGTTAATCTACTTTCTAAGAAGATTCCATGGAAAATTTATTTCCAAAATTGAATTGATGACTGCAAATATTCCAAGTATTTCATTTAATCTAAAGCATGGAGGTGCTGCTAATATTGACAGGAAGGATCCAAAGCAATCGATCGCTGAAATTCTAACATTAGCAAACAACATGAAGAAAAACAATTGGTCAGCTTTTATCTTCCCGGAAGGGACTAGAACGAAAACTGGCAAAATGAAAGCATTTTCAGTTGGAGGAATTGCAACGCTGTTAAAGAAAAATCCCGATGCGCTAGTTGTCCCAATCGCGATAAATGGTTCTTATAAAATGGTACAATGGGGAGTGTTTCCTTTAAGACCCTTCACTCATATGTCCTGGGAAGTTTTGGACCCTATCGATACTAATGGCTTGAATGCCGAAGAAATTGTGAAAAAAGCGGAAGATCTAATCCGTCAAAAAGTTAAAGAAGAAAACTTCTAGTTTATTTGACAGTCCTTCCCTTCCAGTCATATTTCCCAATGTTTCCAATTATTCCAATGTAAACTAGATACAGCGAATGGATTACCGACAAGAAAGGTAAATTCCATAACAATTCGCGACGTCCTACAAAAGAAACAATCGGATATAAAAAGGCAAGCTCTACCCCTATCTTCATTAATAAGGAGATAATTACCAATTCGCTGGCTTCAAAGATTCCAAACAATAAGAAAATAAGACTCAATAATAAAGACAGGTTGAACAACCAGATACAAACTCCCAGCACAACGACCTTTTTGTCCTTGTATTTGGTACTTTTGGATGCCCAACGTTTTCTCTGGCTCAGGAAAGATTTAAGATTTTCTTTTGCATCTGTATAGACAACTGCTTCTCTAGACTTACAGAAACCAATACGGTCGGCATATTTTTCAGCAACTTTATGCAGCAATAATTCATCATCCCCCGACGCCAATTCATCAATACCGTTAAACCCTCCCATCTCAAAAAACAAGGATTTCCTATAAGCTAGGTTTGCTCCATTGCATGTTGTTGGGTTCCCGTTACCAATACCAGCAGCACCCAAGCCTATAAGATATAAGAATTCTAAGGTCTGTAATTTCTCAAAATAGGACTTCTCCTCATCATAGCACACGGGTGACGATACCATCAATTTATTGTGGAGTTCCATATATTGAATGATACTGAGCAACCATTTTGATCCCATCCGACAATCTGCATCTGTAGTGACAATAATTTCTCCCGAGGACTCATTAATCGCACGATTGATAGCAAATTTCTTATAAGAATTGAGTTTGTTGCCCTCATCCAAGGTGATTAATTTCACTCCTTTACCTGCATAGCCTTCTACAATCTCTCCAGTTCTGTCAGTAGAATGGTCATCAACAACAATAATCTCCAATAGTTCCTTAGGATATTGCTGAGCAACAATATTATCCAACGTTTTCCCGATATTATGTTCCTCATTTCTTGCAGCAATAATCACTGTAACCTTAGAAATAGGCATCTTGGAATGATTAGTAAAATATGGCAATTTCATCCAACCATTGCGCATATAAAGTACCAAGACCACATAGACCATGGTCATGATAAACAGAAAAAAACTAAGATTTATTATCACTGATGTAATTCACGTTAAAAACAAAAAATGCTCCTATGATTGCAGGGAATATCAAATTAACAAACCAAACACAGGACACAATCGCCATTACTGCAATTTCTTGCGTAGTAATATAAGCATACAAATTGCTAGCCACAAAACTACGAACACTAAAGTCAAAAATATCTAAAGAAGGTACGGCAGATTGAATAAAAAACATAATAAATATCATTAATACCATAGAAACAATTGGCAAGTCCGGCAAAATGACCAGCATCAAAATGATATATTGTGAGGTAAAAATCGCAAAACGAAATGCTGACAAGAATAGAACGTATGCTAACTCCCTAACAGAAAAGTCCTCCAATACCGCAAAAAACGGCTTTATTTTCTGTAAGAACTTAACCTTGCCAACTAAATAATCAACCCAAGAAACATTGAAATATAGGATTACAAAAGCTAGAGCATAAATCACGGCAATAATCCATATACCAAAATCGACGGAGGACGGAGTATCAATAAACGTAGTGACAAACCAAGCGATGCTCAAAGAACCAAACACACTGGTAAGCACTAATTGAGCAAACAACCCAACTCCCATCGCAACAGCACCAGTAGCCCTGTTTTCCGGTTTCAACAGCATCACCCTACCTCCATATTCACCGATACGGTTTGGTGTGAATATAGCCCAAGTAAGTCCGCAAAAAACAGATTTAGTAGCCTTCCAAATGCTTAGTTTCTCGATCCTGCGACTCAAGAACCGCCATTTGATGACTTCCAAAAACCAATTCACGAACATCAGCAGTACTACAGCAAATAAGATCAATCGAATCGTCAACGGATCGATTTGATGAATTAAATGTTCAAATTCTATCAAATTCTTCTGATTGTTAACCTTTGTAACAACAAACCACATTGCTAATGCAACGATGGCTATTTTTATCAGTAGATTGAGATATTTACGCTGTGTCTGTGTCAACTTTATTTATGAAAGCACAATTTTAACAATTTTTTAATAAATAACCGTTTTTAGTGGGCAATGTTTAGAAAATCGTATTATTGCACTATGCAAAAGGAACCAGCAAAAGAGCGGATAATATTGGGGATAGACCCCGGCACAGTGGTTTTAGGATATGGTATCCTAAAAGAAGTGAACAAAAAAATCTCGCTGATCACGCTGGGAGTTATAAAAATGGGGCATTTGGACGATCATGGCCTTAAGCTTCAACGCATATTCAAAAAAACGAGCGCTCTGATTGCTGAGTATAACCCTGATTGCGTCGCTTTGGAAGCCCCTTTCTACGGCAAAAACATTCAAGTGATGCTAAAACTCGGACGTGCACAGGGTGTTGCAATGGCCGCCGCGCTAAACGCAGACATCCCAATCTTTGAATACTCTCCGAGAAAAATAAAACAGTCAGTTACCGGTAATGGGAACGCCAGCAAAGAACAGGTCGCAGCCATGTTACAAACGCTGCTCTCATTTAAAGAAACACCCGAGTTCCTGGACGCAACAGATGGCTTGGCCGTAGCAGTATGCCATGCATTCCAACAAAATCAATCAACAGGTGGAAAAAACTACTCCGGTTGGGAAGCATTCGTAAAAGATAACCAAAAAAGAATCCGTTAAAGCTGAACCTGCCGGATTACATTTTTGACATTGAGCTCAATTATATCCGTCATCGAATGGCAATGGTAGTATTTTTCATTATTATAGTATTTTGCATAGCCATCACGAAGTCTCTCGATATTCTCCTTGGTGGATAATATCTGGGTCTTGGAAGCATCTCGAAGGTCCTTGATACGGTGCCTTTCACTTCGAACCCTATGAACAATCGAAGAACGCTCTTCTTGTTGATATTGCAAGACGGTCTTCTCATTCAAATGCTCCATAGATAGTTTCACGTAAGGTAGATTTTCCTTGAAGAATTGAGGCATATAAACTTTGATATTACCTTCATAAAACTGTTGGTCGAAATCAATTGCCCTAATCCGAAACTGAAAATCGTCAAAATCAGGAGTAATCTGCATAACAAAATTATAAGCCCGCATATCTCCCAACATCGATATAATGCATCGCTCATTGAACTTTACAAATTCCTTAGCAATCCTGGTTTGATTATAATCCGGAGTTTCCATACGGGTTTTGGCAAAGGTATCTCCAGGTATGCCGACAATATGCTCCTCTACAAGGGTATCCTTATCATATATATAATTGACTTGATTTGGAGAAACAATCTCTTCGAGCTCCAATCCATATATCCGAGAAGCATCTGCCTGTTTGATATAAAAATAATCATAAACGTCATTCAGTCGATTGACAATCTTGACACGAAAAGGATGGGTATTTCCAAAAGCACAGAATTCAATTTTCTCAATAACCTTATGCTGGACTATTCTGGTATTACCGGAAGCTTTTAATTGGGCATAGACAATTTTCAATTGATCGTAGAGCACATCTTGGATATGTGGCGGATATAAGGGAATTTCCCAAAGCGTATCATTTCCAAATTTATCCAATGAAGGGATGGTTTCTTGGAAACTCAGCAAATCAAAGTAAGATAACGGAAGCTTAGCATCTCGCTGATAAGCTTTTAGGTATTTCAACAAGCCTGGTCCAACTGGAAAAATTGGTTTTTTCCTTGAAATCTTTACATCATCTTCTTTCATAACACTCCAATGTGATTAAAAACTAAAGTACGAAAAATAGTTGTTGTATACAGCAATGTAAAAATGTTAAAAAAAATGACATAAATTTACAATTGATTATTATAATCACAATAATTGTTATTATTTTTGAAAAAATTAGAAAATAAGAATTATTATTTGAAAGGCTTATAAATGGAAGAAGCTCCCCGGGCGAGGAGCTTCTACGCTAACCAATTATAAACCTATGTTATTTTGAGGGAAGTAACATGCAAACATTGTAATGTTTTAACATGTTTGTTGATACAAATTTAATTTTTATACCAAATAAATTAAAATTTATTTGATTTTTTTAGATATTTTTAAAAAACATAAGACAAATAAACAGATAAATACCATTTTTATGGAAAAAAACTATTCAAATTACGATTTAGACAACCTAGATGTTCAAATTTTATCCATTTTAATGGAAGATGCCTCAATTCCCTATACTGAAATTGCTAAAAAACTAATAGTTTCTGGTGGAACTATCCATGTTCGCATGAAAAAAATGGAAGAATTGGGAATAATTAGAGGATCAAACTTAATTATCAACCCTCAAAAGGTTGGATTTGACATCACAGCCTTCTTAGGAATCTATTTAGAGAAAGGTTCTCAGTATTCTGATGCCGTAGAACAGCTAAGACAAGTAAAAGAAGTGGTAGAATTACACTATTGTACAGGTCAATACAGTATGTTCGCTAAGATTATCTGCAAAGATACCTCACACTTACGTAAGGTATTGAACGAAGATATTCAAGGTTTGAAAGGAATTCAGCGTACAGAAACCATAATTTCCTTAGAAGAGAGCATCAAAAGACAAATCACACTATAAAAAAAGCGGGCAATGCCCGCTTTTTTTTCTTATTATCTATTTTTTTAGATTATTCCTCCCAAAAGATCGATATAATATCGAATTCCTGCTCCAATTTCATCCACATATATAAATTCATCTGCAGAATGGGACCTCGCAGAGTCGCCAGGGCCAGTTTTTATAGATGGAATCGATAAAATCGCTTGATCACTCATCGTCGGACTACCATACAATTCTTTACCCAAAGAAATGCCTGACAAAACTATCGGATGATCGATAGAAATAGATGATGGATTCAAACGAGTAGAACGTGCTTCCACATTCGATCTCACATTTTCTTTAATAATATCCAATACCTCGAGATTGGTATAAACATCGGTAGTCCTTACATCAACAACAAACTTACAACTGGCAGGCACAACATTGTGCTGAGAACCCGCTTCTATCATCGTAACGCTCATCTTAACCGGACCTAAAAATTCTGATTTCTTCGGAAACTCAAAAGTATTGAACCAATTGATATCCTTAATTGCTTTATAAATAGCATTATCACCCTCTTCCCTGGCAGCATGGCCCGATACTCCAATTGCTTCGCAGTCCAATACCATCAATCCTTTCTCAGCGACAGCCAAGTTCAGAAGTGTTGGCTCACCAATAATGGCAAATTCGCATGGCTTGACATGCTTATATGCCTCTTCCAATCCTCCCTTGCCAGAAACCTCTTCTTCAGCAGATGCTATCAAACACAAATTGAAAGGCAAGTCCTCTCGATCGTAATAATACCGAAAACAAGCAATTAGGGAAACTAGACAGCCTCCAGCATCATTACTCCCTAAGCCATATAGCTTACCATCTTCAATTACTGGAAAATACGGATCCTTTAGATACCCTGGATTAGGTTTCACCGTATCATGATGTGAGTTCAAAAGAATAAATGGCTTAGCATCATCAACAAACTTATTGTAGGCTATCACATTATTCCCAACCCTCTCGGTTCTGATTCCTTTTGAACTTAGGAATTCCTCTAATATCTGAGCTGTTTGATCTTCTTCTCTACTGAAAGATTGAATCGTAATCAATCGTTTCAGAAGAACTGTACTATCATCAATTAAATGCTCAATATTAGTCATTGTATAAACCTCCTGCTTTTTTTGCAGACAATTTAATTCCCTTGATAAATGCAGAACTGAAACCATTGTGTTCCATTTCGTTCAGTCCAGCAATTGTACATCCTTTTGGAGATGTCACCTTATCAATTTCACTTTCAGGATGACTTTCCATTTGGAGCAATAGATCTGCAGCTCCCTTAGCGGTCTGTATTGCCATCTTTAAAGCATCATGTGCATGAAATCCAATTTCTACACCACCTTGTGAGGCAGCACGAATACTGCGCAAGAAAAAGGCAATTCCACAGGCACACAAAGCCGTAGCTGAAGTCATTAGGTCCTCATTGATAACTACTACAGAGCCTACGGATTCGAAGATTTTTGAAACTTCGTTTACCTTTTCCTCTGCTGCACTGTCCGTAGCAATACAGGTCATGGACTGGCCAATAGCAATGGCCGTATTTGGCATTGCCCTGACCACAATTTTATCTTGACCCAATACTTCTTTGATATCATGGCAGGTAACGCCAGAAACCACCGAAATAATGGTCTGTGAAGATGACAATACCGGAGCCAACTCATCCATTACCTTACGAATCTGCTGAGGCAAAATCGCTAGAACGATGAATTCTGCTTCTTTTATAGCCTCCGCATTTGAATCACTAACATTATAACCCTGCTCTTTTTCTTGAGAAAGGGATGCAAGGGTTCTTCTTGTAATGGTAATTTCACCAGCTTTGCAATAATTTGACTTGACCAGGCCTTTTGCCAAGGATAATCCAATATTACCGCCTCCAATAATTGTTATCTTATTCATTTTATTTAGGTTTATGCAATCAAGCAAGTACCAAATTTCCTTTGCTGGAACAAATGCAGATTATTGGCATTACCAATATAGACATTGCTCACTCCTTTAGATATAGCATCAAATGCATTGAATAACTTAGGGATCATTCCATCATGGATAGTCTTGCTTTCTTTAAGTCTTTCAAATTCTCCTGAACGTATAGTTTCGATGACAGAGTTTTCATTATCGATATCCAATAATACTCCATTTTTGTCAAAACAATAAATTAAAGATACTTCATATAATTTTGAAAGTGCGACTGCCAGCGAAGAAGCTATCGTATCAGCATTCGTATTCAGCAGTTGACCATTTCCATTGTGCGTAATAGCTGAAAAAACAGGAATAAATTCTGCTTCCAACAATTTTTTAATGGCTAAAGAATCTATAGAATCCGCTAGAATATCGCCAACAAAACCATAATCAATTTCTTTTACAGGTCTTTTGACTGCTTTAATCACGTTTGCATCTGCACCACATAAACCAATGGCATTGCAATTATATTTCTGCAAAGATGCTACTATGTTTTTATTGGTCAGTCCCGCATACACCATGGTTACAACATCTAACATGGCAGCGTCCGTAATACGACGTCCTTCTACCAATTTGGCTTCAATGCCCATATCTGTTGCTATGCGTGTTGCAATCTTGCCCCCACCATGAACCAAAATCTTACGTCCTGGCAAAGCTGAGAACTTCTCAAGAAAAGTTTGTAATTGATCAGGATTGTCTATGACATTTCCGCCAATCTTAATAATATTTAATACCGACATTATCGTTTAAGCCTTCAAATCTTCTAACATTCTTTTCAACACCACCTGTGCTGCCCAAACCCTATTACTAGCTTCTTTGACAACTAATGAATTAGGTCCATCTAATATCTCCGAGGAAAGCTCTAAATCCCTTCTTACAGGCAGACAATGCATCACTTTAGCATCATTGGTCAGCTTAAGTTTATCATTGTCCAAAAGCCAGTTTTCATTAACAGGATAAACTTCTCCATATTCTTTGAATGAAGACCAGTTCTTTACATAAACAAAATCAGCTCCATCCAATGCTTGGTCAAGATCTGTTGTTATGTTTGCACCATTTGTAAAATCTTCAGACAATTCATATCCTGCAGGTTGAGCAATTGTAAAGTCTACCAACCCTTCTTCTTGTGCACGGCACATCCATTCTGAAAACGAATTAGGTACCGCCTGAGGCAAAGCCTTTACATGTGGTGCCCAAGCCAAGACAACTTTCGGCTTATCGGTCTTTTTATACTCCGTAATGGTAATTAGATCCGTCAAACTCTGTAGCGGGTGTCTCGTTGCGCTTTCAAGTGAAACTACTGGCACGCCACAATATTTAATGAACTTGTTGAATAGATCTTCCGAATAATCGGCTTCTTTGTCCTTCAATGTCGGAAAAGATCGAAGGCCTAAAATATCACAATATTCCCCCATTACGGCTGCTGCCTCACGGATATGCTCTACAGTAGTACCGTTCATGATAACTCCATCACGAGTTTCCAATGCCCAGCCATCTTTGTCCATATTCATCACCATCACATTCATCCCTAAATTCATCCCTGCTTTCTGGGTACTCAAGCGAGTCCTTAAACTCGGATTAAGAAATACAAGACCCAACATCTTGTGCTTACCCAAATTCTCATCAGCATAAGGCTTGGATTTAATCTCTAACGCTTCAGAAACGATGTTCTTCAGATTATCTACGTCTGCAACGGAAAAAAACTTCTTCATTTAATCTTTATACTGTTTTATGCTTTTAATCTTTCGTCAAAAGCAGTTAAAAATTGATCTGCAATCTCATTTGTAATGTTCAGTGCAGGCAATAACCTGATCACATTCGGTTTTGCTTCGCCTGTGAATATACGATTCTTAAGCAAAAGATCTTTCTTTACATGAGCCAACTCAGCTGGCAATTCAATACCAATCATTAAACCTCTACCTCTCACTTCTAAAACCTTATCGAATTTCTTAAGCTCATCAATCAAATATTGACCAACCTTGGACGCGTTTTCCATGAGGTTATCTTTTTTGATAATGTCAAGAACAGAAATTGCTGCCGCACATGCCAAATGGTTACCTCCGAATGTAGTACCCAACAAACCAAATGAAGCTTTGAATTTTGGGGAAATAGAAATACCGCCAATTGGGAAACCATTGCCCATCCCTTTTGCCATAGAATATATATCTGCGTCTACTCCTGCATAATCATGAGAATAGAAGTTACCGGTCCGTCCATAACCACATTGAACTGAATCTGCGATAAACACAGAACCATATTGATCACATAAACTTCTGATCAATTTCAAGAACGGTATAGAAGCCTCACGGATACCACCCACACCCTGAATACCTTCAATAATAACAGCTGCAATTTCTTCACCATATTCATTGAAAGCTTTTTCCAAAGCTTCCTCATCATTAAATGGAAGGAATACGACATTGTCAGTCTCATTTACTGGAGCAACAATATTTGGGTTATCAGTAGCTGCAACAGCTAATGATGTACGGCCATGGAAAGATTTATTGAAAGCGATAATTTTCTTCCTTCCAGTATGGAATGAAGCTAATTTAAGAGCATTTTCGTTGGCTTCAGCACCGGAATTACACAAAAACAGAGTATAATCTTGTCGTCCTGAAACTTCGCCCAAATGCTTTGCTAATTGTTGTTGAATAGGAATCAATACAGAATTGGAATAAAATCCGATTTTGTTTAATTGATCAGTTAGGCTTTTTACATAATGTGGATGAGTATGTCCGATGGAAATTACAGCATGTCCACCGTATAGATCCAAATACTCATTGCCCTGTTCGTCCCATACTGTTGAGCCTAATGCTTTGACAATATTGATAGGGGTAACAGGATATACGTTAAATAGTTCCATGAAATGAAAAAAAATATGCTAAAGTTTAGTAATAGTCAAATGTACAAATAAATATATAGCTGAACTTACTTAAAAAGTGTATAAAATAAAAAAGTCCTCTTGATTAAGAGGACTTTTCTATGATTCGTTTAAAGATTATTCATCAACTTTTTTACCACCGTCTAATTCGGCTTTAAGTTTTTCTAATTCTTCGAATTTACCATCAGCAGCTAGTTGCGCTTGTTCAGCCCAAGTAGTTGGATCTGCAGTGTTAAAGTTAGAACCAGCTTCAGTTAAGATTTCTTTAACTTTCTCAGCATCAGTTTTAGCTAATTCAGCGTAAGTTGCGATACCAGCAGTTGCTAATACTTCTGCAATCTTAGGACCGATACCTTCAACGATTGTTAAATCATCGCCAGCTTTGTCAGCTTTTGCCTCTTTAGATTCAGCAGTTGAAGTAGCTTTCTTTTTAGAAGAACCGCGACGACGAGTAGTTTTCTTCTCAGCTTGAACAGTTTTACCGTAGATTTCGTTGTAATCAACTAATTCGATAAATGCCATCTCAGCGTTGTCACCTAAACGGTTTTCTAATTTAATGATACGAGTGTAACCTCCTGGACGAGATGCTACTTTTTCAGAAATCTCGCGGAACAAGATTGAAACTGCATCTTTGTCTTTCAAGTAAGCGAATACCGTACGACGTGAGTGAGTAGTGTCGTTTTTAGATTTTGTAATCAAAGGCTCAACATACGTACGTAATGCTTTAGCTTTAGCTAGAGTAGTTGTAATACGTTTGTGTTTGATCAATGAAGTCGCCATATTAGCTAACATCGCCTTACGGTGACTGTCAGTGCGGCCTAAGTGATTTACTTTTTTTCCGTGTCTCATTTTAGTTTTGATTTTGTGCGTACCGTTCTTTCTTTATGGAGTATTCCATATTCAAGAGGAATTACGCAACAGGTCGCTTATATTATTTTAATTATTATTCTTCGTCCAATTTGTATTTAGACAGGTTCATACCGAAAGATAAACCTTTAGATTTCACTAATTCTTGGATTTCGCTCAACGATTTTTTACCGAAGTTGCGGAATTTCAACATATCAGCTACGTCATAAGTTACTAATTCAGCCAAAGTGCGGATATCAGCAGCTTTCAAACAGTTCAAAGCACGAACTGAAAGATCAAGATCCACTAATTCAGTTTTCAAGATTTTACGCATGTGTAAAATTTCCTCGTCTACTACTTTAGTTTCTTCTTTAGTTTGAGATTCTAACAACATGTTTTCGTCAGAGAACAACATGAAGTGTTGAATCAAGATTTTAGCTGCTTCTTTCAAAGCGTCTTCAGGGTGAATAGAACCATCTGTAGAAATATCTAACAACAATTTCTCGTAGTCAGTTTTTTGTTCTACACGGTAGTTTTCAATGGTATATTTTACATTCTTAATTGGAGTGTAGATTGAATCAATCGCAATAACTCCAACAGGACCGTCAACCACTTTATTTTCTTCTGCATTAACGTATCCACGGCCTTTTGCAACTGACAATTCAACTTCTACAGTTACTGAACTATCCATGTTACAGATGACCAAATCAGGATTCAATACAGTAAAATTATTGGAAAACTTCGTAATATCACCAGCTGTAAATTGATCTTGACCATTGATAACCACAAAGATTTTTTCGTTATCGCCCTGTTCACCACTTTTTTTGAAACGTACTTGTTTCAAGTTCAAGATGATCTCAGTAACGTCTTCTACTACACCTTTAATGGTAGAGAATTCGTGCGACACGCCTGAAAATCTTACCGACGTAATTGCATATCCTTCTAAAGAGGACAATAAAATACGGCGTAAAGCATTACCAATAGTAACTCCAAAACCTGGCTCTAGTGGACGAAATTCAAAGGTACCATCAAAATCAGTTGATTTCTGCATGATAACTTTATCCGGTCTTTGAAATGCTAAAATTGCCATTTATGTTCTTTTAAGTTTATTTACTATTTATGAAAACAACAACATGCTCTTTTAGAAAAGGCATGTTGTTATTAATTATTATTTAGAGTACAACTCTACAATTAAGTTCTCTTTAATGTTTTCTGGAATATCAGCTCTTTCAGGGAAGTTAACAAACGTTCCTTGTAATTTGTCTGCATCCCAATCCAACCAGCTGAATTTGTTGATTTTTCTTCCAGCTACTGAAGTTACGATTGCCTCTAATGATTGAGAACGTTCGCGAACTGCAATAACATCACCTGGGCGGATACTGTATGATGGAATGTTAACAACTTGACCGTTAACAGTAATGTGCTTGTGCGAAACTAATTGACGAGCAGATGAACGTGTAGGAGCGATTCCTAAACGGTATACGATGTTATCTAAACGTGCTTCTAATAATTTCAAGAAGTTCTCACCAGTAACACCTTGTTTTGCTGCTGCCTTAGCAAATAAGTTAGCGAATTGACGCTCTAATACACCGTAAGTATATTTTGCTTTTTGCTTTTCTAACAACTGAATTGCGTATTCAGATTGTTTACCTCTTCTTTTCGATGGTCCGTGTTGACCAGGAGGGTAATTCTTTTTTTCTAATGCCTTATCTGGGCCGAAAATTGGCTCTCTAAATTTACGAGCTATTTTGGACTTAGGTCCTGTATATCTTGCCATTTCTTATTCTGTTTGAAGTATCTATCAGCCTTTAACTGACGAATCTTATCTTAAACAAATCTGTTTATTAAACTCTTCTGCGTTTTGGAGGACGACAACCGTTGTGAGGAAGTGGAGTGATATCCTTGATTGTTGTTACGTCGATACCAATTGTTTGCAATGAACGGATTGCAGACTCACGTCCTGCACCCGGACCTTTAACGAAAACTTCAACTTTACGCAATCCTAAATCGTGTGCAACTTTACCACAGTCATTAGCAGCTTGAGATGCGGCATACGGAGTGTTCTTTTTAGAACCTTTGAAGCCCATTTTACCAGCTGATGACCATGAAATTGTTTGACCTTGATTGTTAGTCAAAGTTACGATAATGTTGTTAAAAGTAGCGTTGATATGAGCTTGTCCAACAGGCTCGATAACTACGATACGTTTTTTAGTAACTTTTTTACTTTTAGCCATTTCTTACTTATTATTTAGTAGCTTTTTTCTTGTTTGCAACTGTCTTACGTTTACCTTTTCTGGTACGCGAGTTATTTTTAGTACGTTGTCCACGAACAGGAAGGTGTTTACGGTGACGTAATCCACGGTAACATCCAATATCCATTAAGCGTTTAATGTTCAATTGAACCTCTGAACGTAAAGCTCCTTCTACCTTAATCTCATCGTTGATGATAGTACGGATAGCTGCTAATTGATCATCATTCCATTCTTGAACTTTAACATCTTGACTGATGCCTGCTTTCTCTAGGATATAAGCAGCAGTAGAACGACCAATACCGAAAATATAGGTAAGGCCAATGATGCCTCTTTTGTTTTTAGGTAAATCTATACCTGAGATCCTTGCCATATAATATTTTAAGCGATTATTTTAAAATTAACCCTGACGTTGTTTGAACTTAGGGTTCTTTTTATTGATTACAAATACTTTTCCTTTACGACGGATAATTTTACAATCCGCACTACGTTTTTTTATTGATGCTCTAACTTTCATTACAGTATATTTTTAAAAGCTATTTATTGAAGAAACTTACGTTTATTTATAGCGGTATGTAATTCTTCCTTTTGTTAAATCATATGGTGACATTTCCAATTTAACCTTGTCACCTGGTAATATTTTGATATAATGCATGCGCATTTTTCCAGAAATATGAGCGATGATCTCATGCCCATTCTCTAATTCAACGCGAAACATCGCATTTGAAAGCGCTTCTTTGATTATGCCGTCTTGTTCAATCGAGGCTTGTTTAGCCATATAATCTATTATTTAAAATTATGATAAACCCGCAAACAGGAGTGCAAAGATAAATAAAAATAATTGAATACCAACTACTTTTTATTTAAAACTTTCTCTATTGCTTCAAAATTCAAAAGCACGTCTGGACTGCCCTTTCTTATCGCTACCATCTGTTCAAAATGTGCAGAAAGCTTTCCATCAACTGTACTAACTGTCCAACCATCGTCCCAAAACTTGACCCCTGCTTTTCCAGCATTGATCATCGGTTCGATACAGATAATAAGACCTTCCTCTAACTTTGGTCCCGAACCACGCTTGCCGTAATTTGGTACCTCTGGTTTTTCGTGCAAATGAAAACCTACTCCATGACCAACTAATTCGCGAACGATACCATATTTATATGGTGTTACATATTCTTGAACTGCTGCGGAAATATCTCCTACACGTTTACCTGCGATTGCTTGTTCGATTCCTGCTTGAAGCGAAGCTTTTGTTACATCTAACAATTGTTGCGCTTCTTCAGAGATCTCACCTACAGCAAAAGTATATGCAGAATCGCTGATGAACCCGTTCAAATTAACACCGCCATCCACTGTCACGATATCACCTTCTTTCAGAACATAGTCACTTGGGAATCCATGAACAACTTGATCGTTCACAGAAATACACAGTGAGTACGGAAATCCTTGGTAATTCAAAAACGCTGGAGTTCCTTTATGGTCTTTGATAAAGTCGAAGGCGAATTTATCAAGTGAAAGCGTTGTAATTCCTGGTTTAACTAACCCTGCAATTTCAGCAAGTAATTGCGAGAGTACATTTGCTGACTCTCGCACTTGCTCAATTTCATCTGCTGTTTTATAATATACTTTAGACATTCAAACTTATAATGCGGATTGATCATAGCCTTCAACAGTAGTCGCAGTGCTTCTACCTTTTACGCGGCCAGTTTTCATCAATCCATCATAATGACGCATTAACAAATGACTTTCAATTTGCTGAATCGTATCCAATACTACCCCTACTAGAATAAGTAAAGAAGTACCACCATAGAAATGTGCAAATTGATTGTTTACTCCAAATAATGTTGCAATTGCTGGCAAGATCGCGATGATCGCCACAAATACAGCACCAGGGAAGGTAATATGTGATATTACGTTGTCGATGAACAAATTGGTTTCATACCCTGGTTTGATTCCTGGGATAAAACCACCGTTTTTCTTCATGTCCTCTGACATCTGTTGTGGGTTAACCATAATCGCCGTATAGAAGAAAGTAAATGCAATGATCAACAAAGCAAATACGACGTTATACGTAACGGAAGTATAGTTACTCAACGAATTCAAGAAGTCTGATTGGACATTCGGGAAGAACTGAGTCAAGGACATCGGTAAAAACATAATCGCCTGAGCGAAAATGATTGGCATTACACCCGCCGCATTTACCTTTAAAGGAATGTATTGACGCACACCACCAATCTGTTTGTTACCTACAATTTTCTTTGCGTATTGTACAGGGATCTTACGAACACCTTGTACAACTAGAATCGTAAAGATTACGACAAAGAACAGAGCAACAAACTCCAATAACAATGGAATAGGACCACCACCACTTGGGCTCATCCTAGATGCCCATTCTGCAGTAATACCTGCAGGAAGCTGAGCAATAATACCAGCCATAATGATTAATGAAATACCATTACCAATTCCTTTATCGGTAATCTTTTCACCTAGCCACATCACAAACAATGTACCTGCAGTCAATACGATAGCTGAAAGAATAGAGAACATTGGGTCCGCAATAGTCTTAGCTTCAGGTCCGATTTGGGTCTTCACATAAGCTACGGCTTGAACTAATGTAATCGCTACTGTTAGGTAACGAGTGATATTGTTCATTTTCTTACGGCCAGATTCACCTTCTTTCTGCATCTTTTGAAACGCAGGAACAGCAATCCCCAATAGCTGAACTACGATAGATGCTGAGATGTATGGCATTACACCAAGCGCGAAAATAGCTGCACGAGAGAAAGACCCCCCTGCGAACATATTAATCAGGTTCATGATGTCATTACCACCTTCTCTATTTACTACCAATGCCTCTGGATTGACACCTGGTAAAACCACGTGACAACCAATTCGGTATATTAAAAGAAAAAGTAACGTATTAAGAATACGATTACGTAATTCTTCTATCTTCCATATATTGGTTAAGGTTGTGATTAGTTTCTTCATGTATTATTACAATTTAACGATAGAACCACCTGCTGCTTCGATAGCTTTTTGAGCTGAAGCTGAAAATGCATGGGCCTTTACTTCTACTTTAGCGGTTAATTCACCACGACCTAAGATTTTGATTAAGTCATTTTTAGAAACTAATCCGTGTTCTTTTAAAGTATCGAAATCAACAGTTGTTAGGTTATATTTCTCAACGATAGTTTGAAGTACGTCAAGGTTTACACCTACGTATTCTACACGGTTAATGTTTTTAAAACCAAATTTAGGTACGCGACGTTGAAGAGGCATTTGACCACCTTCGAAACCGATCTTAGTAGAGTTACCTGAACGAGATCCTGCTCCTTTGTGACCACGAGTTGATGTACCACCACGGCCAGATCCTTGTCCACGACCAATACGTTTTTTAGTTTTAATTGAACCAGCTGCTGGTTTAAGATTACTTAAGTTCATTTTTAATCAAATTGTGCTACGCCTTCGCTCTCACTAAACAGGCCTTAGCATTCCATAAATTTATTAACAAAGAATGGAAAGGAAGTGAGTATCCTTTCCATCTATTCTTATTAAATAGTTTCGATAGCTACTAGGTGGTTCACTTTACGAACCATTCCAATGATTGCTGGTGTAGCTTCAACTTCTACCGAGTGGTTGATTTTTTTCAGACCTAATGCTTCGATAGTTTTCTTTTGGCGCTCGCTTCTGTCGATAACGCTCTTTATCTGGGTGATTTTAATTTTTGCCATGATATTAACCGTTAAATACTTTGTTTAAATCGACACCACGTGTTTGTGCTACTGTATAAGCGTCACGCATATTAGCTAATGCATCGATAGTTGCTTTCACCACGTTGTGTGGGTTTGAGGAACCTAATGATTTTGCTAATACGTCAGTAATGCCTGCAGATTCCAATACCGCACGCATTGCACCACCTGCTAATACTCCGGTACCACTTACAGCTGGTTTGATTAAAACCGAACCACCTGAATATTTACCGTATTGTTCATGAGGTACAGTACCTTTGATAATAGGAACTTTTACTAAGTTTTTCTTTGCATCATCGATACCTTTAGTGATAGCTTCAGTAACCTCTTTAGCTTTTCCTAATCCGTATCCTACGATTCCGTTTTCATCTCCTACTACCACAATAGCAGAGAAGCTGAAAGTACGACCACCTTTGGTCACCTTGGCTACGCGTTGGATGCTTACTAAGCGATCTTTTAATTCGATTTCGCTTGATTTTACTCTTTTAATATTGCTTAATGCCATTTTCTTTCTTTAATTAAAAGTCTAAACCGCCTTCGCGAGCACCTTCAGCCAATGATTTGATACGGCCATGGTATAAGTACCCATTACGGTCAAAAACTACTTTGCTAATTCCTGCTGCAACCGCTTTTTCAGCAACTAATTTACCTACTTCTTTCGATTGATCAACTTTGTTACCTGATCCAGCAAATTCTTTTGACAAAGTAGATGCTGAAGCGATTGTTTTACCAGTTGTATCGTCGATGATCTGAGCGTAGATTCCTTTGTTACTTCTAAAAACCGTCAAACGAGGACGTTCAGTTGATCCAGCCAGGTGTTTTCTAATTCCTTTTTTGATTCGCTCTCTGCGAGTTGATTTAATTCCTGCCATGGTTATTATTTTTTAGCTGATTTACCTGCTTTTCTTCTTAATACTTCACCTGCAAACTTGATACCTTTACCTTTGTATGGTTCTGGTTTACGGAAGCTACGGATTTTAGCCGCTACTTGACCGATCAATTGTTTGTCGATAGATTCCAAAGTGATAGTAGGGTTTTTACCTTTATCAGCAGTTGTTGTTACTTTAATTTCCTGTGGCAATACGAATACAATCTGGTGAGAGAAACCTAAGGTTAACTCTAGCGTATTACCGTTGTTAGCAGCACGGTAACCCACACCAACTAATTCTTGGGTAGTTTTGTATCCCTCAGTCACACCTACTACCATATTGTTCAATAGGGCGCGGTATAGACCATGTAATGCTTTGTGCTTTTTTTGTTCAGTAGGACGAGTCACGACGATGTTACCATCTTCTTCTTTAACGGTGATGTCGCGGTCTACTTGTTGTGTTAATTCACCTTTAGGGCCTTTAACAGTCACCAGATTCTTATCTGAAACTGTAATCGAAACACCCGAAGGTATTGCGATAGGCGCTTTTCCAATTCTTGACATTCTGTGCTTTTTCCTAGATTAATAAATGTAACATAAAACTTCACCACCAACGTTTTGTACGGCAGCTTCTTTGTCTGACATTACTCCTTTAGAAGTAGACAAAATCGCAATTCCTAAACCGTTTAATACACGAGGTAAGTTGTCAACACTTGCATACTTTCTTAAACCAGGTTTACTCACACGTGTCAAAGTGCGAATAGCCGGTACTTTGCTAATTGGGTGGTATTTCAAGGCGATTTTGATTGAGCCTTGAGGACCTTCTTCGATAAATTTGTAATTAGCAATGTAACCTTTGTCGAAAAGAACTTTTGTGATTTCTTTTTTAAGGTTCGATGCAGGAATTTCAACAACCCTGTGGTTGGCCTTGATGGCATTCCTTACTCGGGTAAGGTAATCCGCTATTGGATCTGTATTCATTATATATAAAAGTTGTGATAATGGTTTCCGTGACTAACCGAAGCCACCGACCTTTTATCGGTTAAAATATTGCAATGCAAAAAAAACCCGATAAACCACTGTTCGTGGTTTATCCGGGCAAAAGTAATTATATTTTTTTGATTACCAAGAAGCTTTTTTCACTCCCGGGATTTTTCCGTCTAATGCCATCTCACGGAAAGTTACACGTGAGATACCGAATTGACGCATATATCCTTTAGGACGACCAGTTAATTTACAACGGTTGTGTAATCTTACTGGTGATGCATTTTTTGGTAATTTATCTAGTGCAGCGTAGTCACCAGCAGCTTTTAATGCTGCGCGTTTCTCCGCGAATTTTGCAACTAATTTTTGACGCTTAACTTCGCGTGCTTTTAATCCTTCTTTAGCCATTGTTATTCGAATTTTGGTTTTTGAATGGTAAACCGAATTGTTTCAATAATTCTAAAGCTTCGATATCATTCTTAGCTGAAGTTACGAAAGTGATATCCATACCTTGGATCTTGTTGATTTTGTCAATGTTGATCTCAGGGAAGATGATTTGCTCGGTAATACCTAAGTTATAGTTACCATGTCCGTCAAATCCTTTGTCGTTGATTCCACGGAAATCACGAATACGTGGTAAAGAAACCGCGATTAAACGATCTAAGAATTCGTACATATTGTTGTCACGTAAAGTTACGCGAGCACCAATAGGCATACCTTTACGCAATTTGAAGTTTGAGATATCTTTTTTAGATTTCGTAGGCACTGCTTGTTGACCAGTAATTGTTGTTAACTCAGTGATAGAGTTATCGATTAATTTTTTGTCAGCAGTTGCTGCTCCGATACCTTGCGATACTACGATTTTCTCCAGTTTAGGAACTTGCATAACGCTTTTATACTGGAATTTTTCTTTAAGCGCTGTACGGATTTCCTCCGCATATTTCGCTTTTAATCTTGGTACGTAAGTCATTATTTAATTTCCTCCCCTGATTTTTTTGCGTAACGAACTATTTTTCCATCTGCATTAACTTTACGTCCCACACGGGTAGGGTTACCTGTCTTAGGATCGATAAGAGCTAAGTTTGAGATGTTGATTGCAGCTTCCTTTTCGATGATTCCACCGTTCGGGTTTGCTGCGCTAGGTTTAGTGTGTTTCTTCACAATGTTAGCGCCTTCAACTACTGCTCTGTTAGTATCAATAATAACTTGTAAAACTTTACCTTGAACACCTTTAGAGTTACCAGCGATAACTTTCACTAAATCTCCTTTTTTGATTTTGATTTTGTGAGTAGTTTTGTTTGTCTTGTATGCCATAATTATAAAACCTCCGGTGCTAGTGATACAATTTTCATGAACTGTTTTTCACGCAACTCTCTAGCTACAGGGCCAAAGATACGTGTTCCACGTGGTTCATCGTTATTATTTAATAATACAGCAGCGTTGTCGTCGAAACGAATGTAAGAACCATCTTTACGACGGATTTCTTTTTTCGTACGTACTACTACTGCTTTAGAAACTGATCCTTTTTTAACGTTTCCTGAAGGAATAGCGCTCTTAACGGTAACAACGATTTTATCACCGATAGATGCATAACGCTTACGCGTTCCGCCCAATACACGGATTACTAAAACTTCTTTAGCACCGCTATTGTCAGCTACATTTAGTCTTGATTCTTGTTGTACCATGTTATTTAGCCCTTTCTAAAATTTCTACTAATCTCCAGTTCTTAGTTTTACTCAGCGGACGCGTTTCCATAATTAATACCGTATCGCCGATACCGCAGGTATTTGTTTCGTCATGAGCTTTAAATTTAGTAGTTTTCTTAACGAATTTACCGTAAATAGGGTGTTTCACTTTACGCTCAACAGCTACTACGATAGATTTGTCCATCTTGTTGCTAACTACTAAGCCGATTCTTGTTTTTCTTAAATTTCTTTCCATTTCGACTTAAATTTTATGCCTCAGCGGCTGTTTCAGATTTTGCTGCATTATTACGCTTAGAGATCTCAGTAGAGATACGAGCGATATTTTTGCGAGCTGCTTTGATCACGTTAGGGTTTTCAATAGCAGAAACAGCATGTGCAAATTTCAATTTGTTCAAGGCAGCTTTCTCTTCAGCGAGACGAGCTGTTAAATCCTCAGTTGATAATTCTACGATTTCTGAATTTTTCATTTTTCAATTTGTTGTGCCGGGTTATCTTGAGTTAAAAACCGCCTTACTGGTAACGGCAGTAAGGCTAAACTCTTGACATTACCGACGATTATTATGCTTCAACGTAGTCTCTACGAATCACAAATTTCGTTTGTACCGGTAATTTTTGAGCAGCTAAGCGCAATGCTTCTTTCGCGATTTCCAAAGGAACTCCTTCTGCTTCAAATAACATACGGCCTGGGCGCACTACAGCTACCCAATATTCTGGCGCACCCTTACCTTTACCCATACGTACCTCTGCAGGTTTTTTGGTAACTGGTTTATCAGGGAAAATGCGGATCCAAACTTGACCTTCACGCTTCATATAACGTGTTACCGCAATACGAGCTGCCTCAATCTGACGGCTTGTGATCCATGCTGGTTCCATTGATTTGATACCGAAAGATCCGAAAGCTAATTCCGCTCCACGAGTGGCATTACCTTTCATGCGGCCTTTCTGCATCTTTCTGAACTTCGTTCTTTTTGGCTGTAACATGTTCGTATTTTTTTAAGTCTGCTTTACAGACAATCTTAATCTTGTTGTTAATTAATCTCTTTTACCACCACGGTTGTTATCACGACGGGTTCCGCCACGGTTTCCACCGCGACCACCACGGTTGTCACGACGGTTGTTGTTGTCACCACCTTCGTTTCCACCACGTGATTTTACTCCTGATGCTTGACCAATGTTTGGAGATAAATCTCTTTTTCCGTAAACTTCACCTTTACAGATCCAAACTTTTACGCCAATTTTACCGTATGTAGTCAATGCTTCTGCTAATGCATAGTCGATATCAGCGCGCAATGTGTGTAGAGGAGTTCTTCCTTCTTTGTACTGTTCAGTACGTGCCATTTCAGCACCACCTAAACGGCCAGAACACATTACTTTGATACCTTCAGCACCCATACGCATTGTAGATGCGATTGCAGTTTTCATTGCACGACGGAATGAAATACGTGCTTCTAGTTGTTTAGCAATACCTTCTGCTACTAGTTTCGCGTCTAATTCAGGGCGTTTGATTTCAAAAATGTTGATTTGTACATCTTTCTTAGTCAATTTCTTTAACTCTTCTTTGATTTTATCAACTTCTTGACCGCCTTTACCAATTACGATACCTGGACGTGCAGTGTGGATTGTAACCGTGATACGTTTAAGAGTTCTCTCAATAACAACTTTAGCTACACCGCCTTTAGCGATACGTACAGAAAGATATTTTCTGATTTTTTCGTCCTCAACTAACTTATCAGAATAGTTGTTGCCTCCGAACCAATTAGAATCCCATCCTTTGATGATTCCTAATCTGCTACCTATTGGATTTGCTTTTTGTCCCATTCTTAATATAATTAGTTGTTTACGTTATTAATGCTATCTACTACCAAAGTTACATGGTTTGAACGCTTACGGATTCTGTAACCACGACCTTGTGGAGCTGGGCGCAATCTTTTCAATTGGCGACCGCCACCTACAGATACTTCTTTCACAAACAGTCCACCGTCTTCTACAGAAGCGCCTTCGTTTTTAGCTTCCCAATTCTTGATTGCTGACAATAACAATTTCTCAACACGAATTGAAGCTTCTTTACCTGAATGTTTAAGGATGTAAAGAGCGTTTTCTACTTTCTGCCCGCGGATAAGATCCACTACTAGACGCATTTTGCGCGGTGAAGTAGGGCAATTCAATAACTTGGCAGTAGAAGCTCCTCCTACTTGAGCTTTTTCCTGCTCTTTGCGCTGTTTAACTAAAACAGACTTTTTGAGTTTTTTTGTTGCTTCCATTACCTATTATTTTTTCTTTTCTGCGTGGCCTCTGAAAGTACGCGTAGGCGCAAATTCACCAAGCTTGTGACCAACCATATTTTCTGTTACATAAACAGGGATAAATTTATTCCCGTTGTGCACTGCGAAGGTATGGCCAACAAAATCAGGTGAGATCATTGATCTACGAGACCAAGTCTTGATTACTGACTTCTTGTTTGTTTCATTCATAGAAAGAACTTTTCTTTCTAAGTTGTGATCGATATAAGGACCTTTTTTAATTGAACGAGCCATTATTTTTTCCTTCTCTCAATGATGTAACGATTCGATGTTTTCTTCTTGTAGCGTGTTTTATAGCCTTTAGCTAATACACCTGTGCGTGAGCGTGGGTGACCTCCTGATGAACGTCCTTCACCACCACCCATAGGGTGATCAACCGGGTTCATTGCAACACCACGTACTCTAGGACGACGACCTAACCAACGTTTACGACCTGCTTTACCTAATACTTGGTTCGCTTTTTCAGCATTTGAAACTGAACCAATTGTAGCCACACAAGTCAATAAGATCATACGAGTCTCGCCTGAAGGCAATTTAATAATAGCATACTTGCCATCACGTGCAGACAATTGTGCATAAGTACCTGCTGAACGTGCGATTGACCCACCTTGACCAGGATTCAATTCAATGTTGTGAATGATTGAACCCAAAGGGATGTTAGCCAATGGCATAGTATTACCTACTTCTGGGGCTACTGATTCGCCTGCGATCACTGTTTGACCTACTGTTAGACCAGCAGGAGCAATGATGTAACGTTTTTCACCATCCGCGTAATGCAATAAAGCAATACGTGCTGTACGATTAGGATCGTACTCGATAGTTGCAACTTTTGCAGGGATATCTTTTTTATCGCGTTTGAAATCTATTAATCGGTATGATTTTTTGTGTCCCCCACCGATGTAACGCATAGTCATTTTACCGGAGTTATTACGACCACCTGACTTCTTGATGCTAACTACTAATGATTTCTCAGGAACGTTAGTTGTAACGTCTGAATAATCAGCACCTACTCTGAAGCGAGTACCAGGGGTAACCGGTTTGAATCTTTTAACTGCCATTTCTTATTATAGTGTACTGTAAAAGTCAATAGTTTCACCATCTTTAACTGTAATGATGGCCTTTTTATATTTAGGGCTTCTTCCTGAAACAAATCCTGCTTTAGTGTAGCGGCTTTTAGCTTTACCTGCAACTACTGCTGTGTTCACAGCTACTACAGTCACACCAAACATTTGCTCTACAGCAGCTTTGATTTGAATCTTGTTTGCTCTATGATCTACTTTGAAAGCATAACGGTTTAATTTCTCCGTTAAAATCGAAGCTTTCTCAGTCAAAATAGGTTTTTTAATAATTTCCATATTATTTAGCGAATGCTTCCTCCAAAGTTTTAACAGAATCTGCAGTTAACAATAATTTAGTAGCGTTCAATACATCATATGTATTTAAATCAGATGCTACGATAACTTTTGCTTTCTTCAAGTTTCTGCTTGATAAATAAACATTGTTATTGTATGCTGGCAATACTAATAAAGTTTTTTCGTCAGCAATGTTCAATGCATTAACTAGAGCTACATAGTTTTTAGTTTTGATTGTATCGAAGTTTACTTCGTCCAATACTAAAACGTTGTTTTCCTGAGCTTTGTAAGATAATGCTGATTTACGTGCTAATTGCTTTAATTTTTTGTTCAATTTGAAGCTATAGTCACGAGGTTGAGGACCGAATACACGACCACCACCATTAAACAATGGAGATTTGATAGAGCCCGCACGAGCACCACCAGTACCTTTTTGTTTGTGTAATTTACGAGTTGAACCCGCGATTTCATTACGTTGTTTTGATTTGTGAGTTCCTTGGCGTTGGTTTGCTAAGTACTGTTTCACATCCAAATAGATCGCGTGGTCGCTTGGTGTAACACCGAATACTGACTCAGGAAGTTGCACCTTGGCACCTGTTTCTTTTCCTGATAAATTTAATACTTTAACTTCCATCTCTACTATTTGTCTACGATTACATATGAACCTTTAGCTCCAGGTACGGAACCACTAACAACGATTAGGTTTTGCTCAGGGTAAACTTTCAATACTTGTAAGTTTTGAACTTTTACTCTTTCACCACCTGTACGACCAGCCATGCGCATTCCTTTGAATACTCTTGACGGCCATGATGAAGCTCCCAATGAACCTGGTGCACGTAGTCTGTTGTGCTGACCGTGAGTCGCACCACCTACACCACCAAATCCGTGACGCTTCATTACACCTTGAAATCCTTTACCTTTAGAAGTACCAACTACATCTACGTACTCACCTTCTTCAAATAAAGTAACATCAACGATGTCTCCTAGTTGTTTCTCATCTGTAAAAGTTTTGAATTCAACTAGTTTACGCTTAGGACTAACCCCTGCCTTTGCAAAGTGTCCTTTCAAAGGATCTGTCGTGTTCTTTTCCTTGGCATCATCGAAACCAAGTTGAACTGCCGAATAACCATCCTTCTCTTCCGTACGTATCTGCGTTACCACGCACGGCCCAGCCTCGATTACTGTACAAGGGATATTCTTCCCTTCAGCATTGAACAGGCTGGTCATTCCTACTTTTTTACCAATAATTCCTGACATGTTATAAATTAATTAATTAAACGTCCATCGAAGCAGTAGGGCTTCGCTCAAGACACAATTCTCCCATTAAGGGATTGCAAAAGTACAAACAATTTTATAACTATCAAATAGTTAGTCAATTATTTTTCAAAAAAACATGCCATGCAAATTTTTGCATGGCATGTAGATTTATTCGAAGGCCAAAATTTATATCTTGATCATCGGCTCACCATCTAATATTCTCTTGTAGCGGATCAAAGCTTCAACATAATAATAATCAGCATACGTCAAAGGCACATCTACCTCAGAATCCAAAGGCAATGCACCAACACTATGCTTTAATAAGTAACCTCCATTCTCACCTACATTAGCAAAATACCCTTTCGATGAAAGTGTTTTAAGAATGCTCTCAGCCTTTGATAAATATAATTCAGCTTTTTTCCCTTTGGTATATTGCGATAATTCCAATAATGCTGAGGCAATAATTGCTGCAGCCGAAGCATCTCTTAGATCCTTTCTAGAATAAGTTTTATTGTCTGAAGGTATTTTATCCTTGTCAAAATCCCAGTATGGAATCAGGTCCGCGGGTAAACTTTTACTGTTAAGAATATAGTTAGCAATATTTTCGGCCTGTTGCAAGTAAGTTTTATCCTTAGTTTCTCTATACATCATGGTATAGCCATATAGCCCCCAAGCCTGTCCCCTAGCCCAAGCAGATTCATCAAATGCACCCTGAGCAGTCTGTTTAGCCAGCACTTCGCCATTTTCTGGATTATAATCAATCACATGGTATGAGCTGTTGTCTTTTCGGAAATGATTTTTCAAAGTTGTATTGGCATGGGTCCTTGCAATCTCTTCATATTTTTTGTTTCCGGTAGTTTTTGCCGCTTGCATTAAAAACTCCAAATTCATCATGTTGTCAATGATAACTGGAAACTTCCAAGTGTTATGGTTCCATGAACGAATAGTTTTTGTGTAAGGATTATATCTGGAAATAAGTGATTCGGCTCCTGTTTCCAGTATAGGTTGATAAGCCGCGCTATCTCCTGTTAATCTCAGAGCATTTCCAAAACTACAGAAAAGCATAAATCCGAGGTCATGGGTTCCTTTATTATATTGTTCTTTTTCGAGATCCTTTAACTTATCCAAAGCTGTTTTCTCAAGTCCTGCATTTCCAGTTCCTTCAGAAAGGTACAATAATGTCCCTGGGTAGAAACCAGAACACCACCATGATGAATTTGAGAATTCTTGTTTCCCGTTATCGAATGTTTTGGGGAACTTACCATTAGGTACTTCTGCTACCAACTTACTGTATTGTTCAGCAGAAGCCATCAATTGTCCATTTATAAATTCAGATGAAAGCTTGAGGTTTTGTTTTTGTGAACTAGCAAATTGCAAAAAGCAAAGACAAAAGGTAAGGGATAAAACAAAGGTCTTCATAGATTATGATTTAAATAAAAATTAGGTTTAATACAAAATAGAAATATATACAGACATTTCTATAAAATATTTACTATAACGTTTTCATAAAAAAAAGGGCAATGTTTCCATCGCCCTTAAAATATTTTCAGTGTTTACTTAAAACTGACCGGTATTCAGCATGACCAAAGTACATGCTTCTACTACTTCTATTCCGTTCTCTCTTGCCTTGTCTGCCAATTCAGCATTTTCGGCTCCTGGGTTAAAGATTATGCGCTTAGGCTTAGTCTTTAAGATATAGTCATAGTATTGAGGTTGATTTTGCGGACCGACATACAGTGTCATGGTATCGATATCGGTATGAATTTCCTCAGCAGGCTCGATTTCAACACCAGCCACTTTTCCAGTCTTGCGTCCAACATTTACGATTGGATGCCCTTTTCTTGCCAGTTTATTGGCTACCAAATACGAATATCTCGCCGGATTAGTACTCGCACCTAAAATCAAGGTCTTTTTCATGTGTTGCTATTAGGTTTATTAATTTACAAATTCTCCATTTGCATTATATGCATTTTGTCTCAAAATAGGTATTTCTAATATTTTATACAAATCATCCAGATGATTCAAGCTCCCATTTGCCATATTTGTTAACAAAACAATCGTAACATCGTTTTTAAGGTCACGTACATATAGGCTTTTAAATCCATGCCACCAACCAGTATGATAAACCATCGGTTCATTAGGCGGGCTGAAAGTTCTCCAACCATACCCATAACTGAACAAGCTTCTCTTAGCATCGCTTCTAGGCATATACATAGAATCTAAAGTTGCTTCGTTCACAATTCTTCCTTCCCGAACAGCTCTATCCAACAGGTACATATCTTGTACAGTACTATATATTCCTTTATCACCTACAGGACCATCCAAGTAATTTCTTACCACCGATCTTCTCCAAACTTTATCATGTCCCATGACATTGGACGGAGTTTTCTCATATACAGCGGTTGAATATACTGCCGTATTCTTCATGCCTGCAGGATCAAAAATATTTTCCTTCATGTAGACTGCGAAATCTTGACCTGTTACCTTTTCAACGATGGCTGCTAGTACCATATAGTTGGAATTATTATAATGAAACCTTCCATCAGGTGCACCATAACGATTAGGATGTTTTTCGATCAACAAATTCATGGCATCCTGATTTGTCATTGGCTTTTTACGATCTGGCCATGCTTCTTCAGCGAAATAGACATAGTTAGGCAAACCAGATCTATGTGACAACAATTGAGCAATGGTAATTCCAGGATATGGAAAATTAGGGTAAAAATCATTTACGGTATTGTCCAACTTTAATTTGCCATTTTGGACAAGTTTCATTACTCCTAAAGCAGTAATGGGTTTTGATGCAGAAGCCAACTCAAATTGGGAGTTAATATTCAAACTGTCCTTTAACAGATAATCTGCCCAACCGAAAGAATTCTGATAAAGGATCTTTCCTTTTTTGGCGACCAAAACATTCCCATTAAATGCTGAATTTTTATGGAGTTTCTGCATAAAAGCATCAATCTGCTGATCTGCTTTCGAGGAATCATATATCAGGGCTATACTGTCTTTTTTCCCTTGATCTACTTTGATTTCTCTTTGTTTTGCTTCTGGCGAAGAACATGAGAACATCGTAAATGTCCCCAACCCCAATACTAATAATAAATTTTTTATAGACACGCTCCTAAACTGAATCATTAATCCTTTTAATCATAATTGACTATGCAGACAAATTACTACATATTGTGACAAATTACAATAAATTTTAGCTTTCTTTTGATAAAAGTGTAGTTACAAATTCCCATATCATCGATACGCTAATTTTTAACATAATCATATTCAAAACGATTGATAATCCAACTTATTGCAATACAATAAATATTTGAGGAATTATTTATTTATTCATTGATTATAATATTTTGTAGAAATAAAAAAGCCGGGTAAATCAAGATTTACCCGGCTTTCAAAATTTTATGTGATTGCTCTTATGCCAATAAACGGATAGGAGCTTCGATCAATCCTTTTAATGTTTGAAGGAATTGTGCACCCGATGCACCATCCACTACACGGTGGTCACATCCTAATGTCAATTTCATCACATTACCTGGGACAACAGCGCCATTTTTAACAACTGGCACTTGTTGGATTGCACCTACAGAAAGGATAGCTCCATCTGGAGAGTTGATAATTGATGTAAATTCATCAATTCCAAACATACCCAAGTTAGATACAGTAAATGTTGAACCTTCCCAATCAGATGGTTGTAGTTTCTTAGACTTAGCTTTTTGCGCAAAGTCTTTTACCTCTGCAGAGATGTGAGATAATGATTTTCCATCAGCAAAACGTACAACAGGAACTAATAATCCATCTTCAACTGCGATTGCAACACCAATGTTTGAATGCTCGTTGTAACGGATCTTATCTCCTTGCCAAGATGAGTTTACGTTAGGATGTTGTTTCAAGGCAACAGCTACTGCTTTGATTACGATATCATTGAATGAAACTTTCACTGGCGCAACCTCATTAATTTGAGCACGAGCTGCCATTGCATTATCCATATCAATGCTGATTGTTAAATAGAAGTGTGGAGCTGTAAATAAAGATTCAGATAATCTGCGTGCAATAGTTTTACGCATTTGATTTACTGGTTTTTCTGTAAAACGCTCTTCACCTACAAACTGAGGTAAGCTGATTGTCTTAGCTTCACCTTCTGCGGCAGGTTTAGCTGCAGCAGCTGCAGCAGGAGCTGCTTCTGGCTTGAAGTTTTCAACATCTTTTCTTACGATACGTCCATTTTCTGCAGATCCTTTCACTTGGGTCAAGTCAATTCCTTTTTCTTTAGCGATTTTCTTTGCCAAAGGAGAAGCTTTTACTCTTGAATCCGAGGAAGTTGATGCTGCAACAGGAGCATCAGATTTGCTTTCTTGAACAACTGGTTTTTCTTCTTCTTTTTTAGTTTCTTTTTTAGAATCTGAAGAAGGTTTTTGATTTAATAATGGAGTAACGTCAGTTCCAGCAGGACCTACTATAGCAATAATATCATTTACTTTAGCAGCTTGTCCAGCCTCTACACCAACATACAACAATGTTCCATCTGCATATGCAGTTACTTCCATAGTTGCTTTATCAGTTTCTACGTCAGCAATTGCATCATCAGATTTGATGGTATCACCTACTTTGAAGTTCCATTGAGCGATTACACCTTCTGTCATCGTATCACTTAACAGAGGCATAGTAATCACAGTAACTCCTAAGTCTTCAGCAGTAACGTTGCTTCCAGCGTCGTCAGAAGATTTTTCTTCAGATTTCTCTTCAGCTTTTTCTTCTTTGTTTTCTGATTTTTGTTCTGCTTTATTATCTTCTTTTTTGTCTGTGCTTGCAGAATCACCTTTTAACAAGGCTTCGTAATCTTCACCTTCTTCACCCAACACCGCGATTACAGCATCAACAGGAACAGCTTCACCCTCTTTGGGGCCAATATATAACAATGTACCATCTTGATAAGATTCAAAGTCCATTGTTGCTTTATCAGTTTCAACCTCTGCAATAAGGTCACCTGAATTAACTTTATCACCAACTTTTTTGTGCCATTTTGCGATTACACCTTCAGTCATGGTGTCGCTCATTTTAGGCATTTTTACTACTTCAGCCATCGTTTAGGAATGTTCTATTTTAGTTAAAGTAATTATCATTAATTAATCCATGACAAAAGGGTAGTCCTCTTGCACATAAATATCTTTGTAGATTTCTGATGCATCTGGGTACGGAGATTCTTCAGCAAATTTCACTGATTCATCAACGATTTTCTTAACCTTAGCTTCTACCTCATCAAACCAAGCTTGATCAGCATATTTATTCTCAACAATAGCATGTTTTACAGCGATAATTGGATCTCTTTCTTTGTATTCTTCCAATTCTTCTTTCGTACGATATTTTGCCGGATCTGACATGGAGTGTCCTTTGTAGCGGTATGTACGGATTTCCAAGAATGTAGGTCCTTCACCAGCACGAGCACGTTGAACGGCTTCATCCATAGCATTGTGAACAGCTACGACATCCATTCCATCTACTGGAGCACTTGGCATATCAAAGCCAAGACCCATTTTGTAGATATCTTGCATGTTAGTAGTACGTTTTACAGAAGTACCCATTGCATAACCATTGTTTTCACAAACAAAGATTACAGGCAATTTCCATAACATCGCCATGTTCAAAGTTTCATTGAAAGCACCTTGACGTACGGCTCCATCACCCATGTAACAGATGTTAACATTGTCAGTACCCAAATATTTCTCAGCAAATGCAATACCTGCACCCAATGGAATTTGACCACCAACAATACCATGTCCTCCCATGAACTTATGTTCCTTAGAGAAAAAGTGCATTGATCCACCTTTACCTTTTGAACATCCTGTAACTTTACCAAACAATTCTGCCATACATGCATCAGCAGACACACCTTTAGCCAAGGCATGTGCGTGGTCACGGTAAGCAGTTATTAATGAATCCTCAGGTTTGATCACAGACATCGTTCCAGCAACTACTGCTTCTTGTCCGATGTACAAGTGACAAAATCCACGGATTTTTTGCTGTCCATAAAGCTGTCCAGATTTCTCTTCAAATTTGCGCATGAGCAGCATGGATTCATACCACTCTAGGTAGGTTTCTTTTGTTATAGGTGTTGAACTCATTTCTAAGTATTGAATTTCTTTACTAAACTGACCACAAATTTAATTAATATTAACGAGATTTTTGATAAATTTTACCTTACATTTCACTGATTTATGCGGATTATGTCAAATTATTACCATAATCTCCGTCAAACATCAGCTTATTACATTAAGACATCTACTTTTGATAACAACTAGAAAACGACCCCAAAGGGCCGTTTATTTTATTTTAGTTTTTCTATTAATTCCTCGATCGAAACTTTTTGCTGTTCTCCAGTCTTCATATCTTTCAACGACAACTGCCCTGATTCAACTTCCTCTTCCCCTACCAATAACACAAATGGTATTCCCTTCGAATCTGCATAACCCATCTGCTTCTTCAACTTAACAGCGCTAGGATACAATTCTACAGCTATGCCTGCCTCTCTGATTTGATATAGCAATGGCAATGTGTATGATTCTAGGTTTGAATCAAAATTTACGATCAACAGTTTAGTTCGCGCTGAACCTTCTGTTGGGAAAAGATTTAATTCCTCCAAAACATCAAAAATACGGTCGGCTCCAAAGGACACCCCTACACCAGTCAAGTCTTTCAAACCAAACATTCCGGTCAAATCATCATAGCGACCACCACCACCTATACTTCCCATCTGTACTTCATTTGTTTTTACTTCAAAAATACATCCGGTATAATAATTCAATCCCCTAGCCAATGTGATATCAACCTCTACGATTTTCTCCAACAAATCTCCTCTGCCAAATTTTCTCACATAGTCGAATACTTCCTCAATTTCAGCAATCCCTTTCATCCCTATTTCAGAATTCGAAAGCACCTCCCGCATAGAACTTAATTTCTCTTCATTTGATCCACTCAATTCAATAATTGGCTTCAAAACTTCTAAATCATCTTGCGTAAATCCTCTTTCGAGCAATTCTTTATTGACGCCTTCAAGTCCGATTTTATCTAGTTTATCGATTGCAACGGTCATATCCACAATCAAGTCCGGTTTTCCTACTACTTCCGCTATTCCTGAAAGTACTTTGCGATTGTTAAGTTTGATGTTGAAATCTTTTAATCCCAATTCGACCAATGCTTCATTGTAGATCAAGATAAACTCAGCTTCATTTAACAAGGAAGCAGAACCGACCACATCTACATCGCATTGATAAAATTCACGGTATCTTCCTCTTTGAGGTCGGTCAGCACGCCATACCGGTTGTATCTGAAATCTTTTGAATGGAAGAGCAATGTCATTTTGATGCATCACCACATAGCGGGCAAAGGGAACAGTTAGATCATACCTCAGAGCTTTCTCGGAAATATGAGAAATCAGTGAAGTTGAATTCTTGCTGCCAAGCAAATCTTCAGGCGCTTTACTCAAGTAATCTCCAGAGTTCAATATTTTAAATATTAACTTATCGCCTTCATCACCATACTTCCCAGTTAAAGTACTCAGGTTTTCGAATGACGGAGTCTGAATCTCAGCATATCCGAATTTTCTGAATATTGTCTTTAATGTATTGTAGATATGGTTACGTTTGTCCATTTCCACAGGAGAAAAATCCCGTGTACCTTTAGCTAATGATGGTTTAATTGATGCCATAGGCGCAAATATAGAAAAGAGATGTGAGATGTGAGATATGAGATGTGAGATAGTGGAAAGGAATTGAAGGGGAAATTGTGATTAGACAATAGACATAAGACAAAAGACATTAGAACTTTTATGTGAGATAGTGGAAAGAAATTGAAGAGGAAAAGAAAAGTTGAAAGAAATTGAAGAATAAACGTAGAAAGGAAAAGTGGAAAGGAATTGAAGGGAAACGTAAAAAGGAAAAGTGGAAATGAATTGAAGAGGAAATTGGAAAGGAAAGGTGGAAAGGAATTGAAGAGGGAGTGGAAGAGGAAAAGTTGAGGGGATAGTTAAGGGTAAATTATTCTTCGAAAATCTTGAGGTATTCGCATGCTCTTTCTGCGGCGATTTTTTCAGCGCTTTTTTTATTGAAGTCGCGGCCAAGTCCGCATTCTTCACCATCAACCACAGCTACTACGGAGAACATTTTATTAGATTCACCTTCTGGGTTTTCCACTTGCACAAAACTAATTTCTTTGTTATTGTGCTGACACCATTCAATCAATCTACTTTTGAAATTAGTTTCAGTTACTTCTAAGGTTTGAATATCAACATGTGGCTTGATGATTCTGGTCAACAAAAACTCCCTAGTGAAAGTATATCCTTTATCTAAATATACTGCACCTACCAACGCTTCGAATGCATCACCAAGAAGAGAGCCCTGTTTGTTAGGATAACTGATCATTCTAGCATCGAACTCGATCATTTCATTGAATCCTAATTTTCGGGAAAGTTGGTTTAGGTTTGCTCGGGAAACGATCTTTGATCGCATTTCTGTCAAGAAGCCTTCATCCTTATATGGATAAAGTTTGAAAAGTAATTCAGCCACTACAGATCCCAAAACCGCATCACCCAGAAATTCGAGTCTTTCGTTACTGTTTTTTACTCCATCTTTGATGAGTACAGCGACCGATTTATGTCTGAAAGCCATTTGATAAAGGCGCACATTACCCGGCACGAAACCAAGTAAGTTCTTTAGTTTTCGAACATAAGTACGATTTGGTGACAGATAAAGATTATAAACCTGTGTGATAGGCATGATTACTCTAAATAACAAATAGGTAGTTGTGATATCCAACTACCTATTCAAAATGTTTAGCATGGAAAAAATGAATTCATCTTAACCATTATACTTTTTCACAATTATTGTTGCATTGTGACCACCAAAACCGAAGGTGTTGCTCAATGCTGCATTAACAACTCTTTTTTGCGCAGTATTGAACGTAAAGTTCAATTTACTGTCAATTTCAGGGTCATCTGTGAAATGATTGATCGTTGGAGGAACAATATCATTTTTAACTGCCAATATGGAGGCAATTGCTTCTACCGCACCAGCAGCACCTAGAAGGTGACCCGTCATGGATTTAGTAGAACTGATATTTAATTTGTATGCATGTTCACCAAAAAGGTCAACGATAGCTTTAGTTTCACTTACATCTCCTACTGGAGTTGATGTTCCATGTACATTGATGTAATCAATGTCTGAGAAATCCATTCCAGCATCTTTAATAGCCATTGTCATGGCCAATTTTGCTCCTAATCCTTCAGGGTGAGAAGCTGTGATATGATATGCATCAGCACTCATACCCCCTCCTACTACCTCAGCATAGATTTTGGCACCACGCGCAAGAGCATGTTCTAGGCTTTCCAAAACAATTGCACCAGATCCTTCACCTGACACGAAGCCGTCACGATCTTTGTCGAAAGGGCGCGATGCAGTTTTAGGGTCATCGTTTCTAGTAGACAGGGCATGCATAGCATTGAATCCTCCGATTCCGGCTTCATTGATAGTAGCTTCGGAACCACCGGTAATGATAACATCTGATCTACCTGAACGAATGTAGGTGAATGCATCTATCATTGCATTTGTTGCAGATGCACAAGCTGATACTGATGAGAAGTTAGGACCTTGTAATCCGTGACGCATTGAAATATGGCCAGGAGCCAAGTCAATAAGCATCTTAGGAATAAAGAACGGATTGAATCGAGGAGTACCATCACCTTTAGAAAATTGCGCAACTTCCTCAGTGAATGTGGTCAAACCACCGATTCCAGAACCCCAAATTACTCCGATTCGAGTTCTGTCTAAATTATCAAAATCTAGTCCTGCGTCTTTAATGGCTTCGTCTGTTGATGCAATGGCATATTGCACAAAGGGGTCCATTTTACGAGCCTCCTTGCGGTCCATATACACGTGTGGATCAAAACCTTTTACCTCGCAGGCAAATTGTGTCTTGAATTTTGACGCATCAAAATGCGTGATAGGAGCGGCTCCACTTACACCGTTGACCAATCCGTCCCAGTATTCTGCAACGGTATTTCCGATCGGTGTAAGTGCGCCTAATCCTGTTACAACTACTCTCTTAAGCTCCATTTATGATGTTTGGCCTAATAAAATTAGTTAGTTAACGTTTTTTTCTAAGTAAGCGATTGCTTGACCTACAGTACTGATGTTTTCAGCTTGGTCATCAGGAATTGCAACGTTGAATTCTTTCTCGAATTCCATGATCAACTCAACTGTATCAAGTGAGTCTGCACCTAAATCATTCGTGAAAGAAGCCTCAGGTGTTACTTCATTTTCGTCCACACCTAACTTTTCTACGATAATTGCTTTTACTCTTGATGCGATATCTGACATGATTTTCTAGTTTAATTGTTTAATAAATCTGTGCAAAGAAAAAATAAATATTCCCAAAAATCAAATCTTTTTGACTTTTGGAATTAAATAAAGAACAAAGTTAGCCTAAATAAAGTTTTCAATACCTTATTAATTAACGTTATTCAATAATACTAAAACAAATAAAGTTTTACAAACTTAATGCATAATTAATGATATTTTTACGTAATCTTCAAACTTAAACAATCAAAAAACGTAATTTTGTATATCATTAAAATAAAATTGGCTTGAGCAAAATCACCTTTAAACTCGAAACTGACTTTGACCTTGAACTGGATTTTATCCTTATTGGGATTAGTTCTGTGCTCAGAGATTACAGACTCTGCCATTTCATCAATAAACATACAGGACTGCAGTTTGTCTATGGAAAGGAAGACTATCTCGACCATAATGGCAATACCAAGGAAAAGCCAAAGGACGAACTCGATTATCATATTATTTACGAATCAAAAAAAAATAAACCCTCCATTCAAAATCATTTTAATATTTTCAGATATCATAACCCAACCTTCGAATTTGAATTCTATTTGCTGAGCAATAGATCCGTCGAAGGGGCCGCTCTGATACCTGAAATAAGCAGTTTTGATTATTTTTTATTGGTTAAACACTATATTGACGACGAAGACTTAGATGCACTTTTGGAAAACATAAAGTCTATTCCAGAAGTATTGTTAGTAAAAGAAATAGATCCAACAATATTGAAATCTAAAGAAAATCTGATATTTTAGCGAATTATTTACATAGTGTATATATTACACATAAACCTAACCTTCGGCTTTAAGGGGAGAATAAAGCTGATAGAAACACGAAAAAGAATATAAATTTAAAATTTAATTTAAATGGATAAACTAAAAAAGCGGACCAAAATCGTAGCCACTCTTGGTCCGGCTTCTTCAAAAAAAGACGTTTTAACCCGTATGATCGCTAAAGGTGTCGATGTATGCCGCCTTAACTTTTCTCACGGATCACAAGATGACCACCTTAAGGTTATCAACACCATCAACGAAATCAACCAAGAACACCCTTTCAGTGTAGGTATTTTAGCGGATTTGCAAGGTCCGAAAATCCGTATTGGTAAAATGAAAGAAGGAGGAGCCATCCTTGTGAATGGCAGCACCGTTGAAATAACTACTCACGAACAAATAGGTGATGAAAACAAGATTTACATCACATATGAAAACTTCCCTAATGATGTAAAAGAAAATGAAATCATTCTTTTGGATGACGGAAAACTTCAATTACGCGTTCTTAAAACAAACCATTTAGACACGGTTACTTGTGAAGTTGTACACGGTGGTATTTTAACTTCTAGAAAAGGAGTTAATCTTCCTAACACAAAAGTTTCTATTCCTTCATTGACAGAAGAAGATTTAGACAATTTGAATTTTGCACTTGATCATGGTGCAGATTGGATTGCTATGTCTTTTGTTCGTTCTGCGGAGGACATCAAACAATGTAAAGAGATTATCAAGCAGAAAGGTTCTCATGCAAAAGTTATTGCAAAAATCGAGAAGCCTGAAGCTATTGACAATATCGACAGTATCATTGAAGCTACTGACGCTGTGATGGTTGCTCGCGGAGACTTAGGTGTTGAATTGCCGATGGAAGAAGTTCCAGGACTTCAAAAAATCATAGCACAAAAATGCCGTAACTTGTCGAAGCCTGTTATTATTGCTACTCAAATGCTTGAGAGCATGATCACTACCCCACGCCCAACACGTGCGGAGGTGAACGACGTAGCTAACTCAGTAATTGATGGTGCAGATGCAGTAATGCTTAGTGGTGAGACCTCAGTTGGTGAATTCCCTGAGATTGTTATTGAAACAATGGCTAAGGTTATCACACATGTTGAAGCAACTTCTTACCCATATTATGCCCAAAAAGAACAATTAGGCACAGTTCCAGTAACACGTATCCCTGATGCAATTTGTAGTTCATCCATCTTCTTGGCTGAAAAAACTCATGCGTCAGCGATTGCTGTAATGACATCTTCTGGATATACAGCAATGGAAATTTCTAGTTACCGTCCGGATGCTGATATTTACGTATTTACAGGTAATAAAACATTATTGCGCACACTTAGCTTATGCTGGGGTGTAAAAGCATTTATCTACGAAAAGTACGAGTCAACAGACGGTACTATCCAAGATGTAAACGGATTATTGAAAGAGCGTCATTTGGTTGAACCAGGACAAATTGTAATCAATACTTCTTCAACTCCATTACATGAAAAAGGTAGAACAAATACCATTCGTGTTTCGGAAGTAAAATAATACTCCATTAAAAAAGCCTCAATCACATGAGGCTTTTTTAATTTATTTATTTTTGGATTGATTTGACTTCTTAGGTTGAATCAACTTTATATTTTTTACTGTATCTACCTGCAGATTGAGATTATTTGAGTCCAATTTTTCCGTTCCTGGCATAATTACACTTTCCTTACCACTCAAATACTTTTCTCTAATCACGGTATCATCTTTCTGTTCCAATCCTTTTATCAAGTTATCTCCTTTTCCTTTATAGGCATTTGGAATTTCAACATTTATATTAGATGATTTATTTAAGGAATCCATTTTTGATTGAAACTTAGCAGCATTGTCCATTTTGTCAATTGGCTGAATTGGCGCTTGGAACAAGCTTTCCTTTTTCGGAATTTTTTCTGTAATTTGAGAAAAAGAAGGTATGCACCAACCCAACAGCAAAATAGCGATCGTTAATATGTGTTTCATAATTAGTTTATTTAGAGTATTTAATTTACCAAAACAAAGTCTATTTTGCTAAAAAAGCTAAAAAAGCGCTGTTAAATAGTGTTAAATGAGAAAATTAGCTGTTTTCCCTTATTATTTTTGTAACAAATGAAGAAAAGAAGTATTGCATTGATTATATGGCTGATGTCTATTGCTCTGATTGGAGTGATGGCTATGCAATATTACTTTGTGAGGGAATCCTTTATAAAAGAATCAAAGTTATTTGATGAGGAAGTCAAGGCTTCCTTATCTGCTGTAGCCAATAAGATCGAGCGCCAGGAAATCTATGATTTTGCTAGAGAGCAAGAGCGTCAGAATCAGGAGAAATTTAGAATTGATCAGGAACGCATACAAAAGAACGAAAAGATCCTTGCCCTTCAGGTTCAGTATCAGGACAGTATAAAAACCCTGCAAAGGATAGCCTTTCAGCATACCACTAATTTCAACAAACTTGAAACTAATCTAAACCAGCAATTCCCGGCGGTTTTTATCAACAACGAATTTTTTGAAACTTATCTTAGGAGGAAAGAATATAAGCACCTGGTCAGAATTACATTAGAACAAGGTCTTACAGCTGACAATACCATTGGTGAATTTACCAGAATAGATGCTATTAAGGTTATACCTCCGGTCAAGCCAAAGGACGACAGCACAAGATATATTATTCCTGTGTTTGCTCCACCTGCGACCAATGCTATTGCATATCAAATAAGGACATTACCGCCCAAGATTGATTACAGAACACTTGCCAAAATCGAAGCATTGGAGATTAAGCTTCACAACCTGAGGAACCAAAAACTAACGGATGCTGCAACATTGTTTGATACTATTGCGATTCTTGGGGGAAAGAAAAGTTCAGTGATTGCGGATGTAGCCATGGGCATGGAATTATCGAAAAGACCTTTGGCAGAGCGTATAAATGGAAAAAGAACGGTTGACCTTTTAATTCATGAACTGCATGAACGCGGCATTAAGTCGTCATTTGTCATGGAGATAAAAGATTTCAATAAAATACCCGTTTTTCAAGGTTTTTACCAATTTAACAATGAGCAATTAGAAGAGGTTAAAAATCCGCTGATCTATACTGCTAGGTTATTTCAAGGTGACCGCGGTAATGCACCAGGCGAATTAAGCATCCACTTTCCTAACAAGGGTGGTATTATTGCCGAAACGATGGGCTATTGGTTATTCCCTACTATCTTGGCTTTATTGGCACTCTTAATTGGCTGTTTCGCATACACCCTGAGTATCATATTTAAACAGAAAAAGATGTCTGAGATGAAGACAGACTTTATCAATAATATGACGCATGAATTCAAGACACCGGTTGCCACAATTATGATTGCCAGCGAATCACTTCGTGATCCTGAAATATCCTCTGATGGCAAAAGAGTCAATAAGCTTGCGAACATAATTTATGATGAAAATGTTCGATTGGGCTCTCATATTGAAAGGGTTTTGAACATAGCTAGGTTAGAGAAAGAAAACTTAAAGATCGAGCGCGTCAATGTTCATATCAATTCACTAGCAAATGCTGTTTTGGAAAGCATGCGGCTACAAATGGATAAGGCTGAAGGAACCTTAAACATTGATATTGCTGCTGATAATGATTTGGTTGTTGGAGATGAATTGCACTTGTCCAATGTGATGTTTAATTTGGTTGATAATGCGATTAAGTATTCCAAAGGAAAACCAGAAATCACTTTTAGGACTTTTAATAGAGGAAACAACATTGTAATCTCTGTTGCTGACAAAGGAATGGGGATGACCAAGGACCAACAAGAAAAGATCTTCGACCAATTCTACCGTATCCCAACAGGGAACATTCATAACGTGAAAGGATTTGGTTTAGGACTTAGTTATGTAAACGATATTGTCAAACGCTTGAACGGTAAAATCACCGTTAAGAGTGAAAAAGATAAAGGCACACAATTTGAAGTAACTCTTCCTTTGAAGAATGCATCCAAGGAAGTTGCATAATCATTAGATAAAGAAAAGTATGAATCAAAAGATATTATTAGCAGAAGATGATCCTAATTTGGGTGAATTACTAAAGGATTATCTAGAATTAAAAGGAAAATTTGACGTGGTACTTTGTACCGATGGTCAGGAAGGCATGGATGCTTTTCGCAAAGAGGAGTTTGATCTATGCATCTTGGATGTCATGATGCCCAAGAAAGATGGTTTTTCATTGGGGAAAGATATCCGCAAGATCAATCAAACGGTTCCAATTATCTATGCGACTGCCAAGGGAATGATGGAAGATAAAACTCAGGCCTTTGAATTGGGCGGAGATGATTATATCACAAAACCATTCCGTGTTGAGGAGTTATTGCTTCGCATCAATGCGCTTCTTAAAAGAGCTTCAAAAGATAAGGAGGAAGAAGTTTCTGATAAATTTGAAATCGGAGATTATTTCTTTGATTACACCAGTCAAATTATTTCATACAAGGGTCAGCAACAGAAGCTTTCCACGAAGGAAGCCGAATTATTGCGCTTACTTTGTTTAAAGAAAAATGATGTCTTGACTCGTGAGGAAGCCTTAATCAAGATTTGGCATGACGACAATTATTTTACCGGCCGTAGTATGGATGTTTTCTTGAGCAAGCTTAGAAAATACCTTAAGGAGGACCCTAATGTTGAAATAGTTAATGTCCACGGTAAAGGATATAAGTTGTTGGTGAGCTAATATTAGATATGGGATGTGAGATGTGAGACGTGAGATAGAAAGGCGGATATTGGGATTTAGATATGGGATGTGAGATATGAGATATGGGATATGGGAAATGAGATATTAAGGCGCATATTGGATGAAAGATGTGCTCGTATTAAATGGGTAACAAATGTTTTTGTGACCCATTTATTATTTGAATTCGGTTTTGCACAAATTTTATTTAAACCAATAACTAAATATTACGGTTAATATCTCAATACTCATATCTCACATCTCATATCTGATTCACTTTTTTTTTGCACGGTTAATATCTCAATACTCATATCTCACATCTCAAATCTGATTAACATCTTTTTTTTGCATATTAAAAATCTAATTCCTAACTTAGCCCCCGCTTATAGAGAAAGGCAGAGGGACTAGACCCGATGAAGCCTTAGCAACCTGTCCCTTGACAAGGTGCTACATTCTACCCCTGATTGGGAAAGATAAGCTGGTTACAGACATCCTTGGTAGCCTTCTCTTAGCAAAAAGATTTATTGAAATATATTTAATTTAGTAGAGAAAATATGCTATTAACAAACAATTTAGGTTACCCACGTGTGGGCGCATTCCGCGAGTTGAAGAAAGCTAATGAAGCTTACTGGGCGAAGAAGATTAGCGCGGAAGAATTATTGCAGGCTGGACTGAAAATCCGTGAAAGCAATTGGAAGACTCAAAAGGATGCTGGAATCGAGTTGATCCCATCTAATGACTTCGCATTCTATGATCAAGTTTTAGACTTGTCATTAACTGTAGGAGCTATCCCTGCTCGTTACAATTCCTTATTAAACAAAATCGATCGCCAATATAATCTTGATTTATATTTCGCGATGGCACGTGGTTTCCAAGAAGGTGGCGTAGATGTTACTGCTATGGAAATGACTAAGTGGTTTGATACTAACTATCACTATATCGTTCCTGAATTCGTAAAAAACCAAGAATTCAAACTTACTTCAGAGAAATTCTTAAGTGAATACAATGAAGCAAAACAATTGGGTATTGAAACAAAGCCTGTTTTAATTGGTCCAATTACTTACCTATTATTGGGTAAAGAAAAAGAAGCAGATTTCAACCGCATCGATCTTATCGACAAATTACTTCCTGTTTATGAAGAGATTTTAGGCAAGCTTGCTGATGCTGGGGCGAAATATGTTCAGATTGACGAGCCTTTCTTGGCTTTAGACATTGATGATGCTACCAAAGCTCTGTATGGCAAAGTATTTGAAAAATTAGCTGCTGCAGCCAAAGGCATCAAATTAATCGTTGCTACTTATTTCGAGGCATTAGGAAATAACGAGGATATCGCTGTTAATCTTCCTGTGCATGCTTTACACCTTGACTTAGTTCGTGGTGAAAACCAACTTGACACTATATTATCAAAAGTTCCTGCAAACTTAACTCTTTCATTAGGGGTTGTTGAAGGCCGTAATATTTGGAAAAATGATTACGAAAATTCATTGAAAAAAATCAAACAAGCAGTTGATGCGTTAGGAAAAGACCGTGTTTGGGTTGCTCCTTCTTCATCTTTATTGCATGTTCCTTTTGATTTGGACAATGAAAACAATGAAGAATCATTACCTGCAGAAGTTAAAAACTGGTTAGCATTTGCAAAACAAAAACTTTCTGAGGTTAAAGACCTTGCTGTATTGGCTGAAGGTGAAGTTGATGCTGAGACTCAGAAACGCTTTGAAGCAAACAAAGAAGCTGCTGAGAGCCGCCGTACTTCTCCATTGATTCACAAACCAGAAGTTAAAAACCGTGTAAGCAACATCACTGATGAAGATGCAAAACGTACTTCACCATTTGATGCTCGTAAAGCTGCACAACAAGCTAAATTCAATCTTCCTGGCTTTGCTACTACAACAATCGGTTCATTCCCACAAACAAAAGATGTACGTAAGTGGAGAGCTGACTTGAAAAAAGGAGCTATTTCTCAAGAGGAATACGACAAAGAAATTGCTGCTGAAACTGAAAGAACAATCAGATTACAAGAAGATTTGGACATCGATGTATTAGTTCACGGTGAATTCGAACGTAATGACATGGTTGAGTACTTCGGTGAGCAATTAGCAGGATATGCATTCACACAAAACGGTTGGGTTCAATCATACGGTTCTCGTTGTGTTAAACCTCCGATTATTTTTGGTGATGTGTACCGTCCAGAAGACATGACAGTACGTTGGTCAGCATATGCTCAGTCATTGACTAACCGTCCTGTAAAAGGAATGTTGACAGGTCCTGTAACGATTTTACAATGGTCATTTGTACGTAACGACCAACCACGTTCAACCACAACATACCAAATCGCTTTGGCTATTTTAGATGAGGTTCAAGCTTTAGAAAAAGCAGGAATCAAGATCATCCAAATCGATGAGCCAGCTATCCGTGAGGGTCTTCCATTACGTAAAGCAGATCAACAAGAATACTTGGATTGGGCTGTTCGTGCATTCCGTGTTTCTTCATCAAATGTTGATGATGATACGCAGATCCACACACACATGTGTTACTCGGAATTCAATGATATTATCCAGGACATCGCTGCAATGGATGCTGACGTAATTACTATTGAAACTTCACGTTCACAAATGGAATTATTAGATGCATTTGCTGACTTCAAATATCCTAATGATATTGGTCCAGGTGTATACGACATTCACTCACCACGTGTTCCTAGCACTGAGGAAATGGTAAACCTACTTCGCAAAGCAAAAGCTGTAGTTCCTTCAGAGCAATTATGGGTTAACCCTGACTGTGGATTGAAAACTCGTGCTTGGCCAGAGACTAAGGCTGCCTTAGAATCAATGGTTGAAGCTGCAAAAATCCTTAGAGCAGAATAATCAAAAATTAGTATTATAAAATATATTAGTTCAAGAAGGTGTCTAAAAAGGCACCTTCTTCTGCTTTATAGCTTTCTGGAGCTCCCTTATAATTTCATGAGCAATATTAGGCTGCAAGTCGATGTTTTGTGCTTTTCAGCATGTTGATGGCTTGATTTATCGCAAATAGGGAGTTTTTGCCAACTGGTTTACCGATAAAAGCTTTGTCTTTCCACTTTTTTGCCCATTTTCTGAGGTTATGGGCAATGGCCATCAAACCGAATTCCACAGCGACCTTCTCCAGWCCTTTCATTGTGAACCGGGTAAACCTGTTGTTGCTTTTCATCTGRCCGAAAACGGCTTCCACTTCTATGGGTCGCTTGCTCCGATGGTACATTCCCTCTTCCGACAGCAGTCTTTCCCGGGCTTTAGCCTTGAGCTTATTGAGCCTGTGGTTCACTTCAATGAGCCGATCGCCTGTAGCTTTATGGCACCCACTCCGCATCGGGCAGCCTTCGCATCGCCGAGCCTGGTAACAGCTGACCCGGGCAGTGTATCCGTTGGCACTGACTCTGGTTGCATGACCGATAAAGCTGAGCTTCTGTCCGGCCGGACATACATAATAGTCATCCTGCTGGTTGTAATATAG
>NZ_PEBA01000008.1:0-85060 GCF_002734235.1 Sphingobacterium sp. 1.A.5 | reverse complement strand
TGAACGTTGAATAGTACCTGTCATAGATGGCAATGGAGTCCACGGGCAGTTCCTCGATCCAATGGGAGGCCAGGGTCAGCTCGCTGGTCCGGTATGGGGCTATGCAGGCATGGGTCACCAGGTCGTTCAGCACATCGTAGTGATAGAAGGTCTTTGCCTGCACGAAGCTCGAGTTCTGGTTGCTCTGGCCGCCAAAGTTGGCCTGCAGGGAAGGTGTGTTCACCAGGGCAAGGTTGGAGCCGTCAACTGCGATCAGGCGATAGCCCATCCATCTCCKGGTATCCCCCGGTGCATGGCGCAGGAAGCTCTCGCAGAGCACCCGGTTCCAGACCAGGAAGAAAAGGGGGCTCAGCTTGCTCCTCTGCTGGGAAAAGGCACTCACCGAGCAACTGATCTTCTTGCCCAGCTCACCAAAGAAACCTTCCAGTTCGACAGAGAGGGTCCGCTTGCACATCTTGGCGATCAGCAGGACCAATCTCTCGAAATTGAGCTTCCGGTCCCGGGTGAAATGGGTTTTGGAATTCCTGAAAAGATTGAGCAGCAGAGGRTCTGTTAAACAGATAGAAATAAAATTTTTTAGGTCTGAKAYGATTTTAAGTGCTATTTTTACATCGGCCATAAACGCGGTTGTTTAGATTTGTTTAGTAGTGAATTCAAAATTAAACATTTACGTGATTTATGGCCTTCTTTTTTTCTTAACTTAATGACATTGCCCGATGGGGTTTTGCTCCTTTCGAAAATCACATTTCACGCCACACAACCCCGCTAGGGGGGTGCAACTATTCTAGAAATGATTATTCGATGCCATCCAACCCTGTAGGGGTGTCACTATAATCCCTTTCCCACGACATGCCTGTCATCCCTAATCGCAAGATTAGGAAACTATTTTTATGATTTAGAAACAATAGTGGTCGGTGTCTTCACTGACCACGGCGAACCACGTCCAACACAACGCCATCGCCTTGGCATGTTTGTTAAACTCCAGCTATAATAGTGTCACCCCGATGGGGTTTTGCTCTTTTCGAAAATCACATTTCACGCCACACAAACCCGCTAGGGGTGCAACTATTCTAGAAATGATTATTCGATGCCATCCAACCCTGTAGGGGTGTCACTTTAACCCCCTTTTCCACGACATGCCTGAAATCCCTAATCGCAAGATTAGGAAACTATTTTTATGATTTAGAAACAATAGTGGTCGGCGTCTTCACCGACCACGGCGAACCACGTCCAACACAACGCCATCGCCTTGGCATGATTGTTAGATTCTCTTAACTTAATGACATTGCCCATCGGGGTGTAACTATTATAGCGGCAGGGGAGGACACCTGCCACGGCGGAGCAACGCCATCGGTGTGGCATATTTATTTAAACCACCATGATTTAAACATTTATGTTGTACTAGGAATTAAAATTGGAAATTTACTGGATTTGGGAATTAAGAAACTTGTAATGACTGCGTTGGTTCTGGTGGTTTTGTGAATACTTTGCTTAAAACCCTTTTAACTAATGAAATCATTTCAAGCACTAGACAACCACTCAATGTAGAGAATTCTTTTTAAAAATTCTTTTCCATGGAATAATATAAACGAGTAAAGTAATTGAAAAGAAAAACAATCGATACCGTGCTGTCACCAGTCCATCTTGTTTATAAAAATAATCATATTTATCGTTATAAACTAATTTGATCTCAGCTCCAACTGGATATTTTGAGCACTCCTTACTCCCCACTCGAACTTTGTATAGATTTTCCTTATATCTAATTTCGATTGAGTTATTTTTACGAGATCCACAATATTGCTTCTCAACTACAAAATTTTGAGAAGCTACCTTCTCCATCTTTATAGATTCCCTATAAAAATATATGTTATAAACAATCCCAATAGCGAGAATACCAATAATAAATGGCCTTGCTTTTTGTTCACTCATATAATTCATTGTATTCTATTGGCATGATTCAAAGTAAATAAAAAAAGCGCTGCTTAAATATAGTATTTAACAATTCTATAAAAATAAATGATAATACCACATCTATAGGATTGAATAGCGTAGGCATATCATATCTAAAACATTGAAATCAACTCAAACATCAACACCATCGGTGTGGCATATTTATTTAAACCACCATGATTTAAACATTGTTTTTGGAAAAGGAATTAAAATGGGAAAATGCTGGATATGTGGGCGGGCAGGTTGTAATGGCTGTGTTGGTTTGGGTCGTTGCGTTGGTTGCCCTTCGGCTCCGCTAAGGGACCCGGTCGAAACCAGGAGCAGAAGAGCCAAACCCAAAAACAATAAATAAGACTTCAAGATTTTTAGTGGATATTTATTTCTAGAATAAATATCTTGAAGTCATAGAAGTACAATTAACAGCTAGATTATTTGGACAAGTAAATATCTAAAACTGATAAAAAGTACTAAAACAATAAACAAGAAGTTTATTTTGTTTTTTTTAAACTGAGAATTCGGTCAATATCTTCTTGTCGCTAATAATCCCTTCCACCGACCTTAGTTGGTTTTAATTCACCGGAATTTCTTAACCGAAAATAAGTTGATTTACTGATTCCCAACATTTTGATGATATCATCCATGTTGTAGAGCCTAGGGGCAGGGAGTTCAGGAGGGGAGGTAGAATTATTGATTTTGGTAATCTTGGCAAGGTATCTAGAAATATGGGTTATTTCACTTGTTTGAATGCTACTATTATCATAGAGCCTCTCTAGAGTTTTACGAATTCTAAGAATTGTTTTGTTGTTGGGGTTCTGGGAATCTGTTGACATACGAACTATATTAATATTGGATTAAAAAAATAAAATCAAAACCTTCTCACTAAACAATATAAATTTGATATTTAATTAATTATTTATCGAATAAATAATTTTAAGTATTGATTACCAGAATGTTACCAAACAAAAAATATGTGAAAAATAAACTGATGTGGTCGTAAACTAAGGGGTATTTTGAAGAATAAAAAAAGGGAGCTGAGTTCCCTTTTCTTTGTTTTATCTGATTATTACTTTTTCTTTTTGAAAAGCTTTTTGAATTGTTTCCCAATTTTAGCTCTTAATGATACTGAACTCGCATCAACATAGCCATAACCATAACCGTAGCCATAGCCATAGCCATAACCTCTCGCAAAGTCAACATCATTTAAAACTACTGCCATATTGCGCAGTTTGCCATCTTCATAAAGTTCTTTAGGAACGTTTAACAAACGTTTATCAAGGTAGTTCGCCCTAGTAACATACATAGTCAGATCTGCAAATTCAGAGATCAATAGGGTATCAGTTACCAAACTTACCGGAGCAGTATCCACAATAACAAAGTCATAATGTTCACGACCATACTCGATTACTTCCTTAAAGTGGCCATTCATCAATAATTCAGCTGGGTTTGGAGCAATATAACCAGAATAGATAATATCAAAATCATAAGGAGCAGGCTTGCGTATAATAATATTATCAACAGGCATATCCGGATTGATCAAATACTGAGTAATACCAATATTGGTATGTTGCAAATGTGATAAGCCCAAATAATCCAATACTTTTGGAGAACGGATATCCGCACCGATCAACAGAACCCTTTTACCAGACATTGCTAGAATTCTGGAAAGATTCGTCGAAACAAATGATTTACCTTCACCCGAAGTGGTTGAGGTGACAAAGATTACAGCTGAGTCCTTCTTGGCCCCCAACATAAAAGCAATATTTGTACGCAAAATCCTAAATGCCTCTGCCAAGGATGATCTATCATTATCCTTAACTACTGGATCATCAGAAGCCGGAATCTCACCCAATATAGGAGCATTGAATTTCTCTTCAATATCCTTTCTGGAATGAACCTTATTGTCCATTAAGAATTTAAGGTATAAAATACCAAATGGAATTAACAATCCTGCCAATAATGCCCCTGCAAGGACAATTGATTTTTTTGGAGATACAGCTATATCAGATCCGTAAGCTTCATCAATAACTTTTAAAATCGCAGGCGTCGCCGAAGCTTTAATTTCAGTTTCTTCCCTTTTCTGCAATAAAAATAAATATAATGATTCAACAATTTGTTGCTGCCTAGAAATATCTTTAAAGCCTCTTTCTTGATTTGGCAATTGATTTAACTTACCTTCAAATTTATTCTTTTGTCCTTGCAAAGAATTAACATTACTTTGCAAACCTTGTTTATAATTATTTAAAGATATTCTTAAAGTACTACCTAATTCATTAATATTTTTGTTTAAATTTTGAACAACTGGATTGTCTGGCGTAGCAGATTTTAATAGGTCATCACGTTCTAAAACCAAATCATTATAACTTTTTACAGTCATTTGAATGGATTGGTCTTCTAGTCCAATATTTGATGGCAAAAGGTTCCCAGTATTTGAATTAACAGCAGATCCCATCATCTCAGCTAACCTCAACTGGGTTTGATATTCAACTAATTTACGTTCATTTTCTGAAGCATTTTGCATATATAGTTGAACCTCAGAACTCATATCAACCATATTATTGCGGTCTTTATAATCTGCCACTTTAGAATCTGCTGAAGCTAAATCTTTTGAAATTAATTCTAATCTAGAATCAATAAAATCGGATGTTGCACGACTTACCCTGGTTTTATCTTCTGTTACATCTTTATTATATTGATCTATTAAGGAATTTAAAATAAGTTCTGCTTTATCTATATTTCCAGAATTTAAAGAAAAATTCACCACATAAGATTGCTTTTCTTTATTAGGTGTTATATTAACATTTTCAAGTAACTTATCGACTGTGGTGTTTACAGGCTCAAAAGCTATTACAACATCATCTTTAATTTGCCTATTCCCTTGCGGCAAAATCATAATTGGACCAATACTTGAAACTACTTTTTGTCCAAGAGTATAATTCTTAATACCGTTGGATTTATCTTCAAGTTCAAATGCGTCACCACGTTTCCTTAATATTAACTTTATTTCGGTTGAATCTAACCTTCTATTATTTGGCTCTAAAATAACTAAACGAACAGGAGATAAAGATTCAACCATTTCAGAACTTTTAACATTTCCCTTTATAGAATAAGAAATGTTTAACCTATTCTGTTCAACTACTTTTTTAAAAATTCTTCTTGACTTCATTACATCAATTTGATCAAGTACAAATGCTGATCCTGCAGTAACATTCGCCAATGATGCTAATTCAGTCAACCCAGATAATTCGCCAGATGCTTTATCCTCATCTTGTAGCAAAATTTTAGCTGTAACACTATAAATTTTATCAGCATAACGCAAATAGATAATGGCACCAATAATCAAAACTAAAACAGAAATAATAAACCATTTCCAATAATAAGCATATTGTTCAAAGATTTGCTTTAAATTTATTTCCGGTTCCTTTGAATCATTTGGCAAAGTGTTCTGAATATTATTCATGAAAAATATTTTACTAATTAAATTAACGAACTACGACCGCAACTATAGTTATAATTAAACTTGCAATCGATACAAAAATAGATGTATTTTGAGTGTACTTTGAGGATTGAATTCTTGCTCCATTTGGCTCAACGTAAACAACATCATTTTGAGACAAATAATAAACAGGTGAATTTAAAGCGTCCCTTTTAGTTAAATCTACTCGATATTCAACTTTTTGACCATTTTGTTCTCTTATGACTAAAACATTTTTTCTAACTCCATTAATAGTTAAATCTCCCGCCATTCCTAAAGCTTCTAATAAAGTTATTCTGTCATTTTCTACTTCGTATGTTCCAGGTTTAAGAACCTCACCTAATACTGTGACCCTAAAATTTCTAATGGTCATGTTTACTCCCGGATTTACAATATATTTTCCAACTTCTTCTTTTAAATCCTTTATAGCTTCCACTCTTGTTTTCCCTGCTAGTTTGACTTCCCCTAATTTAGGAAATTCAATATTACCCTCACTATCTATAACATAAGTTGGAATAAATGGATTAGCATTTTGGGGCGTCCCTGTTTGATAGATGTTTATTTGATTAAATGGTTCAGTAGCACGAATATCGTCAGCGGTAATTGAAATAGTTAAAATATCTCCTGGTTGTAATCTAGGAGCATTTAATTCATAAGATGTATTCAAAGCTGTTGAATCAGGCTGAAAATAAATTAAATCTTTCTTTGAAGCACAGGATCCAAACAATGACAGCAAAACAATTAAAACCAAAAAAATTCTCATAAATATTTTATTTAATTGAGCAATTACTCAAAAATTAGTCCAAGAATTATAAATCATCAACAAATGTAATCTTTTCCTTTAATATGGAAGAATCCCTCATAATTTAATTCGAAAAGCATTCTATTATAATTCGCCTAATTTTTTAGATTGTTAATTCTTGTAATAAATGTATTTTTTAATAAAAGATATATGATGCTTAAAAATACAATTAGACCTAAGGAAAATAGTATTTGAACTCCATAAGTATATTTTGATATATAGATTATGAGTAATCCAATAATAAATTGTAATAAACCATATATGGTTGAAATCAACAATCTATTAATTTTACCTTCATTTGCTAAAAATTGATACAAGTGGCTCCGATGGGCTTGAAAAATATTCTCTCTTGAAATCAACCTACGGATAATTGTCCAAACTGAATCTAAACCATATACAAGCAAAAACAATAAATAAATTATATTACCAGTTTTGATAATTAATAGCCCAAGTGCAAAGATTAAAATAAATGCTATACTAACTGATCCAACATCACCCGCAAAGGTTTTTGCTTTATTTCTAAAATTAAAAAATGCAAAAACCAACACACCTAAGATGGTGAAAATTAAAAATTCTGGATCAATAAAATGTATTTGTTGATTTGCGATTAATAATAAACTGCCAACAGCCAAACTATTAGAGGCAGTAATCCCATTTATTCCATCCATAAAATTATAGGCATTTATAATTCCTACAATAACTATAAAAGTTAAAACTAAATTATACCATGGAAGAGAAAAAACATTCAATTCATAAGCCATTAACAAAACAGAAGTAAAATGGATCAATAAACGAATCCGATTGGACAAAGTGAATATATCATCTAAGAAAGAAACAATAGTCATTAGCGTTAACCCTAAAAAAAACCAAGGATAATTAAATCCAGACCATATAAAATAAAACAAGGCAGCAAAATAAAAAATAATCCCACCCCCTCTTAAAGTTATTGTGTTATGAGATGATCGTTCGTTAGGTTTATCGATAATATTAAAACGATCAGCAACCTTGAAATAAAATATTTCAAGAATAAATAATAAAGCAAATACAATTAAATATACCATCATTTAAATGATTCAATAGTTCTTCTTAATCCATCAATTGCAGAAATAGGTAATTTTGTTATATTTAAATCTGCTTTAATTTTTTCATTTGAAACTCGATAAGACTCTGTTAATTTCTTTAATCTTTCTGAATTAATTGGCAAAGGCAAAATATCTCCAATTTTAACCAAACTTTTGACAATTGATGAATTTATTTTTAACTTTTGACTTTTTTTACCAAGAACATCCGAAATCAAATCCACCAATTCATTGGTTGAAATAAAATCATCATCAGCTAAATTATAAGTATTAGATTTTAAATTTTTATTATCAAGAATTTGATACACTAAAAAAGATAAATTATCAACACTCAGAAAAGATCTTTCGTTTACAAAAGAGGCCAATGGCCATGGTAAACCCTTTTCAACAACTTGGTAAAGCAGATTTAAATTGCCTTTATTTCCAGGACCATGAACCATGCATGGTCTTAAAATAAAAACTCTCTTGCCTTCTTTTAATATTGCGTTATTAAGGAAATTTTCTGCCTCTTGTTTTGATTTACCATATGGAGTATGTGGTTCTGTAGCTATTTCCTCAGTCAAAACTCCTTCCACAACATCTGCAACCGCTTTTACTGACGAGAAAAATAAAAAATCCCTAACATTAGAATTTTTAAATTTTTCAAATAGCTTTATTGTCAAATCCCTGTTGATCCAATAATAACTCTCAGGATCAGAAGTATTTGAAGTATCGTGAGCTTTACCCGCTAGGTGGATTATAGCATCAAAACCATCGAAATTCATTTCTTCCCAGTCCTTTCTTCGCAAAGAAAGGCTCTCTGTTTCAATACTAGTATTTTCTTTAAAATATTTTATCAGATTTTGTCCAACAAATCCTGAAGCCCCTGTGATTAACACTCTCATGAAGCAATAAGTTTATCAATTAGTTCAACATATTGTTGGGTTACCTTCTCTTTAGTATACCTAGCTTGAATTACTTGATAACCTTTTTCACCCATTTGTGAAAGTTTTGTACTAGATACATTTGTAATAAAATCTACTATACCATTCACCTTATTTTCTAATAGGTCTGATTTAATTAATTCAGCACAGCCAATCGGTTCCAAAAAGTTAGTGATTGGTGTATTTTCACCTGAACAAACCAATAAAGGTTTCTTACATGACATTATAGTATATACCTTCGATGGAAAGCCATGACCTTCCATTTCTTTGGACATAAAAATAAATTGAAGATCTGAAAAAGCTAATAGTTGAGGCATCTTTTCTCGTTGTTGGTATGGAAGAACATGTACTTTTTCTAACCCAAATTCGCTTTTCTTTTGAATTACATAATCCTTCATCACTCCCTCACCTATAATATAAAATTCTACTTGTAAATCTTTTAATCTCTTTGCAGATTCTAATAATGGCTCCCAATCTTGAGCATGCCCTATATTACCAGCATACATTAATTTTAAAGAGCTATTTTTAACAAAAATAGAAGTATCTAGATTAATGCTATCACTATCAAGAGGCTTGTATAAATCTGAATCAACGAAATTTGGAATAATATGTAGCTTATTTTTATCTTCAAATCTATTTACAATTGTATTATAAAAAACTTGATCAATAGTTGTGACCGCATCCGATTTATTGTAGATAAATCTCTCCAACCATTTTAAAATTTCTATAATTGGTTTAGATTTTAATCCACCTTGTTCAATCAGAAAATCCGGATAAATTTCTTGTACATTATAAATTACCTTTGAACCCTTGATCTTGCCAATTAATAAATTTATAAACCCAATTGTCAATGGGGGTGAGGGAGATAAAATAGCATCAAATCTTTTAAACGATAATCCTAATATAATTGCCAGTAAATGCCAGTAAATAAACCCCAATATCCTTAAAAAGGTAGATTTGAATTTTTTCTGTGGCACATGAATAACCTTTATTCCATTAAAATTACTAGTATAATAAAGTCCCAACCATTGTTTTTCCAAAGGCTGTTTTGCCAACTCTTCTTTTACAACATTGTAATGGGGAGTAGTAGTTAATACTGACACATCATATCCCGCCTTTTGAAACGCCAATGCGATATCATTATATAGATAAGCAGTTGACACTCCATCAGGGCTAAAAGCTATCCCATGTATCAATATTCTTTTTTTCATCATCAAACCTATATTTCCTCCGACCAAACAACTCTTTTCACATAATCAGTATAGGACAAAATAATCCTTACCATTTTTTCGGAGACATTAGGCATTGAATAATCAGCTACTGGTCTAAAGTTTCTCTGTTCGCCTACTTGCTGTTTTAATACCTGTGTTAAACCCTGCAGTATTCTTTCTGGAGATAACCCCACCATCATCACCGAAGCTTCTTCCATGGCTTCAGGTCTTTCATGAGCCTGACGAATATTTAATGCTCTAAAATTTAGAATTGAAGACTCTTCTGAAATAGTTCCTGAATCTGATAAACAAGCATATGAATGCATCTGTAGTGCATTGTAATCATGAAAACCTAATGGTTTCAAAAATTGAATTTCTGGACGCATTTCAATCTTCATCTTTTCAATCATATTCCTTGTCCTTGGATGGGTTGAAACAATAATAGGGTACTGATATTTCTCCGCTATTGCGTTCAATGATTCCATTAAACCTCTAAAGTTCTTTTCATTGTTTATGTTTTCCTCTCTATGAGAAGACACCACAAAAAATTCACCTTTATCCAATCCTAAGTCTTCCAGCACTTTGGAAGCTTTGATTTCAGGTAGGTAATGGTTCAAAACTTCATACATTGGTGAACCAGTTTTTATGATTCTATCTGCAGGCAATCCTTCTCGTAAAAGATATTCCCGTGCAATATCAGAATAAGTAAGGTTTACATCGGCTGTATGGTCAACAATTTTACGGTTTGTTTCCTCAGGCACCCTTTGATCGAAGCAGCGATTACCTGCCTCCATATGAAAAATAGGAATATGTCTCTTCTTGGCAGGAATAGCGCAAAGACATGAATTAGTATCTCCTAGAACTAAAAATGCTTCTGGCTTTAATTCTTCCAATAATGGATCGATTTTGATTAAAATATTACCCACAGTTTCAGTAGCAGTTTTTCCTGCTGCCTCCAAAAAGTAATCTGGTTTTCTTAATCCTAAATCTTCAAAGAAAATTTGGTTTAATTCATAATCATAATTTTGTCCCGTATGTACTATTATATGGTCAACAGCTTCGGAGGCATCTAAAGCACTCAGAACTCTTGAAAGTCGAATAATTTCAGGCCTTGTTCCAACGACCGTCATTACTTTTAATTTTTTCATTTTTATTTTTTTGTCGGATAAAATAATCAGTGTTCAATTCTTGTTGATCTAATGGGTAAAATTATACTTCCAAAAAGTAAGTGTCAGGATCAGAAGGGTCATATGGTTCATTGATCCAAAACATGGTAATCAACTCTTCTTCACCTATATTCTTAATATTGTGTGTATACCAGATTGGCATATCTACATAAGAAGGCTCATTACCATCAAGGTAAAAATCCAACACTTCATCGCTGTCCATCTTACGCAATTGGATCAAAGCTTTTCCTTGAATCACAGCAAAACGTTCAATCTTTCGCGTGTGATAATGATTTCCACGGGTAATTCCGGGCACTGTTGTTGAATAGGATGATTGGCCACCAATGCCCATACGTATAATTTCTACAAAAGTCCCCCTTGGATCTGTATGTAATTGAAATTTTCTGGGATAGATTGAGGAATGATCCATATAACTTCTAAAAGTATTGAAGAGATTAAGCTCAAACTTACTGTTTAATACAGGAATTTCACCTTTATCTAAATATAATGCTTTGAAATTCTCCAATAATCCTAAAACCTCTGAAACCTTTTTGGAATCTCTTGCCTCAACAATGTAAGAAGGTTGATGTTTTGACTCTTTAATAAGTCTAATAATATCATCCACTAATTCTTGCACATAAATCAAGTTGACTTGCCCATCATTAGCAATGGCAGGCGTCTCACCATGGGTTAATTGATGGCAAAAAGTAGCAATAAATGAATTATAATAAGGACGACCAAATGAACCATAAACATTCGGAATCAATAATCCAGTAAGTTTTCCACCGAATTCTTCAGCCCATTTTTGTAAAGCTTCTCGACCTTCCTTTTTAGACTTCCCATATAGATTGTCTCTTTCTTCTTGGGTAGAAGATGAAATAAATACATGTGCCTGAGAATTTGTGCGCTTTAAAGAAGCTATTAAATTGTTTACTAAGCCTACATTGGTCTCATAAATAAATTGTTCACTCTCATGGCGATTCATTGCGGCAAGATGAACAATAACATCGCACTGTGACACAAACCCATCTAAGGCTTTCTCATCTGAAAAATACTCTTTATTAAAGTCTACTAATTCAAAAACCTCTGGTTCTAGGCCTAATGTATTATACAAATGCGTTCCTACAAAACCATTCTGACCTGTTATCCCAACTTTAATTTTACCTTGCATCAATTATTTTTTATTAATAAAGTAGTCCAATGGATAGGTATAATCATCATTTGGAGCGTTTTCAATTCCATAATCTGAAAAAACCAATAATTCACTGTTTTCAGTCATTGCTTGGAAGGCTGTGCCATATCCAGCAGATAAATGCAACACTTTATTTTCTGAGCTATCAACAATTTCTGTACGTACATTTAAATCTCTAGAGGCTTCTTCCCAATTATCTATTTCTACTATATCAATTTTAAAGGATCCGCTCAAAACATAAAACCATCTTTGTTCCATCTTATGTGCTCTCCAGCCTCGAATTAATTCTAAATCAGTGTTTTTAATAATATAAAATCTTTTGACATCGGACATATCAAAATCATTCACAAAACGTATTTGTCCTCTATGATCTTTAGCGATCCCTCCTTGAATATATTCCACCATTTTTTTAATTAATAATATTATTAGATGATTATGGATATTGTAAAACATCTTCTCCAAAAATTTCTTTTCGGATCAAAGGTAATTTTGATATTAATTTTTTAAGCCCCTCTACTCCTTGTTGTTCTGTATTATGAGAATGATAATCCTCAACTTTAGAAATATCCTGATCGCCTTCAGAGAAATACTTGGCATAATTTAGGTCACGATTATCTGCAGGAACTCTATAAAAATCACCCATATCCTCAGCTTTCATCATTTCCTCTCTGGTACACAATGTTTCATACAATTTTTCACCATGACGTGTACCAATTACCTTTACAGGAACTTCCTTACCTGTTAATTCAATCAATGCTTTCGCCAAATCACCAATAGATCCAGCAGGAGCTTTATTCACAAACAAGTCTCCAGGATTACCATGCTCAAAAGCAAACAATACCAAATCAACAGCATCCTCTAACGACATAAAGAAACGAGACATATTTGGATCTGTAATCGTAATTTCTTCTCCTTTTTGAATCTGGTTTAAAAACAATGGAATTACAGATCCGCGAGAAGCCATTACATTTCCATATCTGGTTAAACAAACAACCGTATCCTTTAAATTTCTTGCTTCAGCAACTGCCACTTTTTCCATCATAGCCTTGGAAATTCCCATAGCATTAATTGGATAAGCCGCCTTGTCTGTACTTAAACAGATTACTTTTTTTACTCCATTAGATGCTGCTGCGCGTATAACATTTTGTGTTCCTTCAACATTTGTCTTAACAGCCTGCATCGGAAAAAATTCACAAGAAGGAACTTGCTTTAAAGCAGCAGCATGAAAAATATAATCCACGCCTCTAGTTGCAGGCTCAACACTAGCAAAATCCCTAACATCTCCAATATAATATTTGATCTTGTCATTTTTATAGAGATTCCGCATATCATCCTGCTTTTTCTCATCTCGTGAAAAGATTCGGATCTCACGAAAATGATCTGAACCTAAAAATCTGTTAAGAACCGCGGTACCAAAAGATCCAGTTCCACCGGTTATAAGAAGTACTTTATTGTTTATTTCCATTTCTATTAATATCTTTTTTTATTTCGACTGACCACATTTTGCTAAAAACTGTAAGGTTTCAGATGCACATTTATCCCAAGAATATTTAGTAGACAAAGTAGTTGATTTAGTGGCTAAATTAAATCTCATTTCACTATCTAGAATAACTTCTTTGATACATTCATAAATAGATTCAACATTTTCTACATTAAAATATTTTCCTGCATTATTTAAAAATTCTGGCATAGGTTGTTTCTCACTACAACAAATAGGCAAACCGCTCGTCATAGCTTCAATTAATATGTTTGGCATATTTTCACATGTTGATCCATAAACAAATAAATCAGCTTCTTTATAAATATTTTGAATTTCTTCAAAAGGAACTTTTCCTAAATACTTTATGATTTTTTCATTTCCTTCTCTTATTTTCTCAAAATTTGAAAATCCCCCTGCCTTTCCACCAACCACTAAAAACTGTATATTGAATCCATCTCTTTTTTTAAGGTTTACAATAGCTTCTGCTATCTTATCATGATGCTTATATACATCTAATATTGAAACATATAGTATTTTATATGGATTTGATTCTGTATAATGTTCAATATTTCTTTGATATTTAACAGAATTTCTAAAACGGTCCGAGATCCCATGATGTATTACTTCCCAATTTTTTATATTTATTGAATTATAATTTCTTGATATATAATCATGCGCGTATTTAGATATAAAAATTGTTCCTTCAGCCTTATTGAAAGAAATAGACTGAAAAATTCTTAACAATACAAATTTCAACCTATATAATGAAAAACCAAATCTATTAGCTTCTTCTGTTTCAAACACCAACATATTTCTACACATGGTTACAAAAGGTAGCTTTCCTCCAAAATAACTTCCTCCTGGATTAAAAATTAAATTTATTTCCTCATCCGTAATGATTTTTTTAAAATTTTGTTTTTTCCATAAAAATCTTTTTAAAAAATTTGAATCTTTGGTTTTCGGAATAGAAATTTTTTTTAACCAATTATGATTTGGCAATTTATTTAAAATAGGTTCTATACCAACTACAATAAATTTAGATATTTCATTTCGTCTTAATTTATCATCATCAATTGCAAATAATAATTCTGTTAAATGTGATACTCCACCGCCTGAGATTATATTAGTAGCATCAATTAGTATGTTCATTCAAATTAATTTCTAAAACAATTAAAATTACCCTAAATTATATTTCTTAATAAATTTTTGAGTTTCAATCCACCAAGCGCGGTTATTATTCCAGTTTATTGGTTTCCTATTATCAATATTCATAGGGGGGCTCCAAATTACAACTCCATCACAATATTGATACAAGGTTTCTAAAATAAATGCCCAATCTTTAGCTGAAACAAATTCTTTATTCCAATATTGTGGCCAAATAAATCCATATACAGGAATATTAGGATTATTCTTTTTTAAATTATTAATTTGATGTTTCGTTGCCCATTCCCATAACTCCATACTCTTATTTCTAGTATAAAATGCTGGAAAAGCAACATCATTTGATTTGGTTATAAATTTGATATCGTTGTTTAGTTTTTCCCATTGAGCTATGTAATTAATTCTCTTAACACTATTAGCTCCTGACCTTTGGTTATACAAATATAAATCTCTATAAGGCATCATGCCAAAATAGCCAATATTCCTATTTGGTAGTTTATCTTTGAAATAATTAAATACTGTGACGTATTTATTTCCATTTGATTTGTGTTTCGCATCTCTTAAATCCCAACTCTCTATATCTAAACATATGGGATAATTGTTTTTAGAAACTCTGTTAATCTCTCTATTAAGTTTATTATAGTTAATTTTACCTTTATCTAACAGGCTATCCTCATAAATAACATTTATATTCTTAAGCCCATATTTAGTTAGGTCTGGTTTGTCTTCAATCATTATACCATCATAAATGACAAATTTTTTATTTTGTATTTTTGCAAAATTTTCAATATTTATATCCTCATAGGGTTTAATAAATAGAAAAGCACTACAAACGATTCCCCCAATTATAATAATAGCCAATAATATTTTCTTTTTCATCAAATTAATTTTTATTTTTTACTGTCGATATATTCTCTACTTATATCAAATGATCTATAAAATAACAGCTCTCTAGTTTCATCTTCTTCTTTTTTAAAGACACTAGTATACGGCAGATATAAATTATATTTATGAGTACCTGGAACATTCTCTGAAGTATCTCGCATATAAAACATATATTTCGGAGCGAAAGCTATGCCAAACACAATTGGAATGATAAATATTTTAATTTGCCTATACCTTTTTACAGTAGATAACATAAATAAAAAATTAACAAAATATATGGTTAGAAATGGCATGAAATAATTAATGAAACGGCTCAATCCGGTTAAATAAGAAACTACTACAGCTATTGTAAAATATATAAAGATTAAATTAGGAAACATAACCTCTCGATATTTTACATATTTAATATATATATATATTGGTCCTAAAAAATAAATTAAGAAATAAAATGTAAATCCAGCAAAAGAAGGAGTAAACATTTGATATTCAAGCACCCTAGTCCTCAAATCTTGATTAGGGATAAAGTTAGTAACAACTTGTAAAAATAAAAAAGCACAGATAACGATTATGAACATTTTAAAAAGGACCCTCTTAGTTAGATATGCCTCTTTAATAAACGGGATAACAAATAGTATTACTGCAGATCCATGAAACATCACTGCACAAGCAATTATTAAATAATATTTTAACAATTGCCTTTTTTCTAAATAAGGATATGCAATTAAAAACAAACAGATTGCTATCGATTCCCTTAAAATTTCAAAATTTAGATACAAATAATAAAAAAGAAAATAAATTAAAATTGCAGTAAATTTATAGGAAGTGTATTTTTTAAAAAATTTGAATAAAATATAATTAACGAAAATAGCATGAACAAATTGGAGAAAAGAGAAATCATCAACTATAGATTTGCAAACTGAATTAAAAATAATCCATAATGGCTCATACCTTAAATTTGTAAAAGTCTCTAATTTTAATTGCCCTAATTTTGGGATTTGAGACTCAAATGATCTGAAATATTCTAAAGTATCTCCACCTACCTTATATCTTAGACCAGAAAGAATAACTAAAGTCAAAAAGGATAAAAAATATAAAATTTTTCCAGAGCCACTATTGATTCGGGTATCATAAAATGTTACTCCTAACAATATAAATATCAAAGGAATTAAGTATACCATTATTTATTTATTAAAATAATCTTCTTGCCCTTTTTTAAATTATATATGATACCAATAACATAAAATACTAAAACAAAAACAAGAATAGTTAATCTTTCGTTTAAACTAAATGTATAATTCATCAAAATTATAGCCAAAGCAAATGCAGGAGTTGCAAAAATTATAAATTTTAAAATATTAAAAGGAATATAATATAATTTATTTGAAACATACCAACTTAAAACAACTAATACTACATTAGTTATTATCATTGATAATACAACGCCTTGTATTCCAAACTTTGGTGTTAAAATAAAAAGACTGACCATATTTACTAATACAGAAGCAAAAAAATTGTACGTTATAAATTTAGTTTCTTCTTTGATTTTAGGACCAATATCAACTATTTCTTTAAAAATCATTAAGCAAAAGAATAAAGAAAGACCTCCAATATATTTTGCCGATTCAGAAAATTCAGAAGTAGAAAAATATTTCACCAACTCATTTGAAAATAAACAAATTACACAAACTAATAAAAACACCGGCGCAGCTACTATAGGTAATATTTCCTTCAATATTATATCCGAATTTCGTTTTTTTAATGTAGAAAATAAAAACGGAGTCCACGCCATTATAAAAGCAGTATAAATTATTTGTACTGCTGATGCAAACCTTAAAGATAGAGAATACACTCCTATAGCAGAAAGAGATAAGACATAAGCTAAGAAAAATCTATTTGCATAAGTAATGACAAAGCTTCCTACCCTAGCAGGCACCATAGGTATGGAAAATTTTAGGGATTTTTTCAAAATAACTTTGGAATATCGAAATTGAACAAAATTTTTTAAATAAAACCATAGAAAAAAGCATGTAATCACCGAACTCAAAAATTGAGAAATTATTACTGCATTAACTTTATTTTCTAGCAAGTTCAAAAACAATATTGTTAAAACTAAAAGTGAAATTGATCTTAACAATACATAAAAAAGAAATTTTTTAGTATGATTTTCAAATCTCAAAATAATAAATGTTATAATTGAAAAATTTGAAAATGGAATTTTTAAGATAGACCAGAAAAATGCTTGGGAGTATTTTTGAGAATCAAACAAATATTGATTTAAAGGATTAGCAATTAAAAGCAGTAATAAAGCAATTACTATTGAAGAAAATCCAAGAAATAGGAATATAGAGGATACATGAATTTTTTTTAATCTTCCTTTAAAATCTAAATAATATCTTTGAAATGCCGATTCTAATTGAAGTAAAGCAAATATTGATCCTCCTTCAGCTATAACCTGCATGAGATCTACGACTCCAAATTCTTCTTTTAATAGATATTTAGAATATATTGGAATAAATAAAAACAATAACACTTTCTCAAGTGTAGTTGCCAATCCAAAAGATAAGAAGTTTTTAAATAACTCCTTCATATTTATCTAAAGTAAATCTTTTTAACCATTCACACACATCATAATATTTTTTCAATTTGGGATCCAATTTTTTATAAGGTTCTTCAACAAATCTCTTTAAATCAGTAAGATTGTCCTTACCTATAATAAATATATTATCCTTAGAATAAAAGGGTTGTGATATTATAGACTCATCATTTGTGATCAATTTTTTCTCAAAAAAGATTGATTCCATTGCTCTTAATGTTAATCCTGATTGATTTTCTTGAATTAAATCTAAAATAGCTTTTGTCCCTGAGATTAATTTTAAATACTCTGGATATGAGATAGGTTGGTTCCCATCATATTTTCCTAATTTATTTCTATCTCCAACAATATAAATATGACTATTTAAATCAAAGTGTTTAATATTAATTTGGAAATCCTTTAATTTTTTGCCTCTACCCTTATCCAATCCTACAAATAAAATATCAAAAAAACTGGTAGTCTTAGGTAATTTAATGTTGTCGAAATAAAAAGTAGTATTGAAACTTATTGAATAATTTTCACAATCATTTGGATCAAAAGAATAAGGATGAAAATTTGAGGGCAATAGATTCGGAAGACCTCGTTTATATATTTTTGAAGGATTCCAATACCAAAAAATCACATTAACATTATATTTATTGATATAATTCCAAACATCAACCTCATCATTTGCAAATAAAATCACATTTTTATATCTACCTGTCTTCAGTTCATTTTTCCAATCTTCAAACCAATAATACCTACTAAATCCAATTTTATACAAGATTTTTCTAATTACTTGGGAAAAATAATTGACTCTTTTGTAAAAAGTAAAAGTTTTAATCCCTTTTTGATTAAAAAAATCAACAAAGTATTCAACAGAATTATAAATAACTAATGTATTTGACTTATCCATTAAAATATCTTTATTAGTTTAATCTTATTAAATATTCTCCATATCCGCTTTTCTTCAATGGGACTGCAATTTTTAATAGTTGATTTTTATCAATATATCCCATTCTATAAGCAACTTCCTCTATTGCTCCGATCTTCATTCCCTGTCTTTCTTCGATAACTTGGACAAATTGTCCAGCCTGCATTAATGATTGAATAGTTCCAGTATCTAACCAAGCTGTACCTCTATCAAATACACCTACTTTTAGTTTGCCCCTCCTTAGATATTCTTTATTGACATCGGTAATTTCCAATTCCCCACGATGAGAAGGTTTTATTGATTTTGCAATATCAACTACATCATTATCATAAAAATAGAGCCCTGGAACAGCATAATTAGATTTGGGTTCTGTTGGTTTTTCTTCAATAGATACAACATTTTTGTCTTTATCAAATTCTACGACACCATATCTTTCAGGATCATGGACAGGATATGCAAATACATAGCCTCCATCAGGATCTGCGCATGACTGTAATAATTTAGACATTCCAGAACCATAAAAAATATTATCACCTAAAATCAAGGCTACCTTATCTTTCCCTATAAAATCAGCCCCTAGGATAAATGCTTGTGCAAGTCCATCAGGTGAAGGCTGCTCAATATAAGAGAATTTACATCCTATTTGTGAGCCGTCACCCAATAATTTTTCAAAATTTGGTAAATCTTGAGGAGTAGAAATAATCAGAATTTCATTAATTCCAGCCAACATTAAGGTTGATAATGGATAATAGATCATAGGTTTATCATAGACTGGCATCAATTGTTTTGATACAGCCAATGTTAATGGATGAAGTCTTGTACCAGAGCCTCCGGCTAAAATAATTCCTTTCATATTGTGTTCTATATTATTTTAATAGATTAATCATTTCTTTCAAACTGTCCTTCCAGAATGGAACTTCTACATTATATGTATCTTGAATTTTGCTTTTGTCTAAAAGAGAAAATTTAGGTCTTTTTGCAGGTGTAGGATATGAAGATGTTGGTATCGGATTAATTTTCGTTCTAAATCCTTTGATTTTTTTGATTTCTTCAGCAAAATCATACCATGAAATTTCTCCATCATTTGAATAATGAAAAATTCCTCCAACCCACTTATCCGATTTGATAATCTTTAATATAGCCTTTGCTAAATCTCTCGCATAAGTAGGTGAACCAATTTGATCATTTATAACCGAAATTTCCTCTCTTTCACTCATCAACCTAATCATAGTTTTAACAAAATTATTCCCGTAAGTAGAGTAAACCCAAGAAGTCCTAATTATTATTGCATCAGGACATTCCTTTTCAATAGCCTTTTCCCCTAATAATTTTGTCTTTCCATAAATATTTACAGGATCTACTTCAGCATTTTCTTTTAATGCAATACTAGAGTTACCATTAAATACGTAATCGGTTGAAATTGAAATTAACCGGCAGTCATTTGACTTACAATAATTCGCAATTTCTCTGCTTGCCAAATGATTAACTTTATCAGCTAACTCAGTTTCGCTTTCTGCTTTGTCAACAGCAGTATATGCGGCAGAATGAATAATCAATCCAGGTTTGAACTTTGATAGTATAGATTTAATTTCTTCTGTTTTTTCTAATGCTAATTCAGCTCTTGAAAGATAATTTACATCAAAAGTTTCTTCATTTGCCAACAAATCCTTTAATTCTGAACCTAACTGGCCATTTACACCTGTGACTAATATTCTAAGCATAATTTAATTTTATTTTTTATTAAAAGGCCTCGCAACTTTATCTTTATCAGATAGAATTATTTTGTCCACTGGAATCTTCCAATCAATTGCTAAAGTTTCATCCAAAGGATTTACACCATCTTCGGATTCCTTATTATATAGATTATCACATTTATAATAGAAAGTTGCTTTTTCAGAAAGCACAGCAAAACCATGCAAAAATCCTCTTGGTATAAAGAGTTGAAGTTTATTTTCAGCAGAAAGTTCTACCGCAACATATTGTCCATATGTTTCAGAACCTTCCCTTACATCCACTGCAACATCCAAAACCTTTCCCTCAAGTACACGAACTAATTTTGCCTGCGCAAATTCTCCAGTCTGTTGATGCAAACCTCTTAGTACCCCATAACTAGAACTAGATTGGTTATCCTGTAAAAACAAAGGGTCTACACCAGTTAATTCTTTGAATTTTAACTGATTATAAGATTCAAAAAAATAGCCTCTAGAATCTCCATACACTGAAGGTTCAATAATAAAACATCCTTTTAACTTGGTTTCTGTAGCTTTCATCTATATTTATGAGTATTGTTTATTATAATAATTCTGATAATCACCTGAAGTTACATGATCCAACCATTCTTGATTATTCAAAAACCAATCAATTGTTTCAGATAATCCTTCCTCAAATGTAACCGATGGTTTATATCCTAATTCTTGATTGATTTTTGTAGCATCAATAGCATATCTTAAATCATGACCTGGTCTATCTTTAACAAAAGTGATAAGTTTTGCTGAAGTTCCTGGTTCTCTATTTAATTTTGAATCCATTTGATTGCATAGCTCCTTTACGAGATCTATATTTTGCCATTCATTAAAGCCACCCACATTATACGATTCACCTAATTTTCCATTATGGTAAACCAAATCAATAGCTTTAGCATGATCTTTTACAAATAACCAATCTCTAGTAAATTTGCCATCACCATAAATTGGTAGTGGCTTATTGTTCAAAATATTATGGATACATAATGGAATCAATTTTTCTGGAAAATGATTTGGACCATAGTTATTTGAACAGTTCGTAATAACAACAGGCAAACCATAAGTGTCATGGTAGGCTCTAACAAAGTGATCTGAGGAAGCTTTAGAAGCTGAATAAGGAGAATGAGGGTCATAAGATGTTTCTTCTGTAAAAAGTCCGGTTTCACCTAAGGTTCCATATACCTCATCTGTTGAAACATGATGAAACCTTTTTCCTTCAAAGTTATCTTTCCATAGTTCCTTTGCAGCATTCAAAAGATTTACCGTTCCTATCACATTGGTCATTACAAATGCCGAAGGATCAGTTATTGAACGGTCCACATGCGATTCAGCAGCTAAATGGATAACCCCATCTGGTTTATATTCCTGAAAAATAGCATTAATACTATTGGCATCAGTAATATCAGCCTTTACAAATGAATAATTAGGAGCATCTTGAATATCAATTAAATTCTCTAAATTCCCTGCATAAGTTAAAGCATCTAAATTTATTATTTGGTAATTAGAATACTTCTGAACAAATTCCCTTACAACATGTGAACCTATAAATCCAGCACCACCTGTAATGATGATTGTTTTTTCCATTTCGTTAAAATTAATTATAAATTACTATCAGATTTATCTCTAATAATACCTTTAACATCGTAAACTATAGCATTATCTTTTTTGAATTTCTCCAAGTCCAATTCCAAAAATTCCTTGTGAGCAACTCCCAAAACAATAGCATCAAATTTACTGGATGGGATATTTGTTGTGCTTTCTATGCCATATTCATGATTTACTTCCGAAGGATTTGCCCAAGGATCAAAAGTAGAAACCTCAATTCCATAATCCTCCAATGCTTTTATTACATCAACAATTTTAGTATTTCGGACATCAGGACAGTTCTCTTTAAATGTTACGCCTAACATTAAAGCTTTTGCCCCATTCACATTAATCCCCTTCTTAATCATAGTTTTAACAACCTGTGAGGCTACATATTCACCCATTGAATCATTCAGTCTTCTTCCAGCTAGAATAATTTCGGGATGGTAACCATGTTCTTGTGCCTTCTGAGCCAAATAATATGGATCTACACCTATACAGTGGCCTCCCACCAATCCTGGTTTAAATGGCAAAAAGTTCCATTTAGTGCCTGCAGCTTCTAGAACTGCATGGGTATCAATTTCAAGAATATTGAAAATTTTCGCCAATTCATTTACAAAAGCAATATTTATATCCCTTTGAGAATTTTCAATAACTTTAGCAGCTTCCGCAACCTTAATTGCAGGGGCCAAATGAGTTCCAGCAGTAATTACAGATTTATAAACTTCATCAACTTCTTTTCCAATTTCTGGGGTAGAGCCCGAAGTAACCTTTAATATTTTTTCAACCGTATGCTGCTTATCTCCTGGATTAATTCTTTCCGGCGAATAACCAGCAAAGAAATCCACATTAAATTTTAATCCCGAAACTTTTTCTAAAACGGGGATACATTCTTCCTCAGTTACTCCTGGATAAACTGTGGATTCATATACGACAATATCTCCTTTTTTTAAAACTTTACCTACGGTTTCTGATGCTTTATATAGAGGAGTGAGGTCTGGCCTATTATGTTTGTCAACAGGAGTTGGAACAGTAACTACATAAAAATTAGCATCCTCTATATCTGAAAGAATATTAGAACAGAATAATCCATTAACTTTATTATTGAATGGATTTTCCTTAACCAAAACAGATTGAAGAATGTCATCTTCAACTTCCAATGTTAAGTCCTTGCCAGATCGTAATTCATCAATTCTTTTTTGGTTAATATCAAAGCCTAAAACTGGATATTTTGTAGCAAATAATCTAGCTAAAGGCAATCCAACATAACCCAATCCTATTACAGCAATTTTTTTCATTTTTCGTGTTTTTTCGGTAAAAATTTGAATTACCTATTATTTTAAATTATCCCAATACCATTTGGTAGCTTCTTTTAAGCCATCCTTAATAACGTGACTAGGTTGATATCCTAGTAAGTTCTTTGCTTTATCAACAGATGCTAATGAATGCGGTATATCACCTTGTCTATTTGGTCCATGGATAACTTTAACATTCGCAATCTCTGAATCATATTCGGTTAAAAATTCCTTTAAATATCCAACCAATTGATTTAATGTAGTTCTGTCCCCGACAGCGGTATTATAAACAGTATTTACCGCATCTGGATTATCAGTTAGCATAGCTCTTTCATTCATCTGAATTACATTATCTATATAAGTAAAATCTCTAGAATAATCGCCAGTTCCATTAATTACTGGGCTTTCATGATTCATGAATTTCTTTACAAATAAAGGTATAACTGCTGCATACGCTCCATTAGGATCTTGTCTTCTACCAAATACATTGAAATATCTTAAACCAATTGTTTCAATACCGTATGTTTTTGAGAAAATTTCTGCATAAAGCTCATTGACATATTTAGTTATAGCATAAGGAGATAATGGTTTTCCAATTTTGTCTTCCACTTTAGGAAGTGATTCAGAATCTCCGTAGGTTGAAGAAGACGCCGCATAAATAAAACGCTTGACATTCGCATCTCTAGCGGCAACGAGCATATTTAGAAACCCAGAAACATTCACCTCATTTGAAGTTTGTGGATCTTTAATTGAACGAGGCACTGATCCTAAAGCAGCTTGATGTAAAACATAATCAACTCCTTGAACAGCTTTTTCACAATCAGCAGTATTACGGATATCACCTTCAATTAATTCAAAATTTGGATTTCCTTCATGTTGAACCAAATTATGTCGATGTCCGGTTGCAAAATTATCCAGTACAACAACTTGTTGACCTTTACCTAAAAAATATTCAGTAAGATTTGAACCGATAAAACCCGCTCCGCCAGTAATTAATATTTTACTCATTTATAATTTTTTTTGCTATTTATTATTCTTTTGATTCTCCTTATCTGCTACAATCTTTCTTAATCCAGAACTAGAAAACCTATGATCTCTACTGTTAAAATACAGCTCAATTCCTTTATCTTCACAATATTTTCTGCCAGTAAAATCCCTATCCTTATATTCATCACCTACAATTCTGACATCTAGCTTAAAAGACCTCAATATATCTTCAAGATCTTGTTCTGTTGAATAAGGAACAATCTCATCCACATAAATACATCCTCTTAGCTGTATATATCTTTCAACTACGGTCTGTGTTGGTGCATTTTTCTCAGGACGGTCCAAGGTAGGGTCCATTTGCAGTCCACAGATCAAATAATCACATTGACGTTTTGCTTCTGCCAGCATCATAATATGTCCGGCATGCAATAGGTCAAAAGTAGAAAAGGTTATGCCGACTCTTGGCCCTGGATTATAGTCTTGATGTTTTACATCAATGTTTTTTTGCTCTTTCATATATGGAAAATATTAGTTTTTACTCACCTATAGCATAGTAAACAAATCCCAAACTCTCAAGTTTCTGTTTATCCAGAAGCTTTCTCCCATCAAATATAAATGCGGGTTTTTTCATGGATTCTTTGATTCTTTTCCAATCAAGGTCCTTGAATTCATCCCATTCTGTAAGAATTGCCAAACCATGGGCATCCTTTGCAACCTCATAGGGGTCATTGATGACCTTTAACAATTCTTTATTTTCATCAGCGCTTCTTGTAGCAAGGTAATCCAAATCCTTATAGATTTGATTTTCCTGCACTTTAGGGTCGTATACTGAAATCTGTGCTTGTTCATCCAATAAATGGTCTGCTACATAGATGGCGGCTGATTCACGGGTATCATTTGTATTTTTCTTGAATGCCCAACCCAAGAACGCAATTTTCTTGCCATTTACTGTATTGTACATCAATCGGATGATCTTTTCTGCAAACCTTGTCTTTTGATGGTCATTGATCAGGATCACTTGCTCCCAATAATTGGCAACCTCAGTCAGATTATAGGATCTGGCAATATATACCAGATTCAACAAATCTTTTTGAAAGCAGGAACCTCCGAAACCCACAGAAGCTTTCAAAAACTTAGACCCTATCCTGGAGTCCTGTCCAATTGCATGAGCAACCTCATCCACGTTGGCTCCTGTTACCTCACATAGTTCAGAAATTGAGTTAATGGAGGATACACGCTGCGCCAAGAAAGCATTGGCGACAAGTTTAGAAAGTTCTGAAGACCATAAATTGGTCGTAATAATCCTTTCCTTTGGCACCCAAGCTTCGTATATTGTTTTTAGGGCATTGATTGCTTTTTCGTCTTCTCCACCGATGAGGATTCTATCTGGATTATGGAGGTCGACAATTGCTGTTCCTTCAGCCAAAAACTCAGGGTTGGACAACACATGGAATTGCACACCCTTCCCAGTATGGTCCAAAATGCTTTTTATGGTTGCAGCTGTTCGAACAGGAATGGTTGATTTTTCAACGATTATTTTTGACGATGTGGCGACATCGGCGATCTGTCTAGCGCAGAGCTCAATAAACTTAAGGTCTGCAGCTTGGCCTTTTCCTTTTCCGTATGTTTTTGTGGGGGTATTGACAGAGATAAAAATCATTTCAGCTTCTGAAATTGCCCTTTCTACATCTGTTGAAAAGAAAAGGTTTCGACCTCTGGCCTCCGCTACGACCTGATCCAGTCCCGGTTCGTAAACTGGCAGTTCATCCAAGTTCTCGGAATTCCAGGCGTCGATACGTGCGCCGTTCAAGTCAACTACCGTTACCTGTATATGTGGGTTTTTCTGGGCAATAACGGACATTGTTGGCCCTCCAACATATCCTGCCCCAATACATGCAATCTTTTTGATTTCCATTTCTAGTAAACCGAGTTCAAATTGGCTATCTACCAATTTACAACTTTCATTTTTCTTTTTGATACAATATTATCTGTTGTTTCACTTCCAACGGCTTTTCAAGATAGATCTTGATGTTTTTGCCCAACAGCTTCTCGGTTTTGCCGCTTAGCTGCAATAAATATGCCGAATCAAGATCCTTCCCCATCACCAGCACCTCGATTGTCCCTGAATCTATGCCATTGGCATAGTCGCCCAACAACGAAACCTGCTCCACATCTCCCGCTCTATCGAGAACCTGGTCCACCGCTTGATCGATCCCCAAAAAAGTGCGAACCAAATTCTGCAAGCTCTGGAAAAGAGGATGCTCTACATTGGCGCGGTAATAGATCTTGTTGTTTTCTTGGGATTTCTTCAAGTAACCAGCATCGGTTAATTGATTCAGTTCTTTCCGGATGGAGTTGGTAGATTCATTGAACTCTTCTGCAATGCCACGCAAATAGCCCTTGTTGGTCGAGCTTACAAAAAACTTGATCAACAATTTTAAACGCGTCTTTGAGGTTATCAATGAATCCAGCATACAGAATAGAAAGTGAGCAACAAAAGTACTCAACATTATTTGCAAAGCAAAATTAATTCTATGTTAAATGGATTAGTAGAAAGTATATAGTATTTAGTATTTAGATGCCCTTAAATTAGCCCGCCTTCACGCCATGGTTGGTGTCCCCACCAACCATCTTCAGCAATTGCTAGCGCAAGTCTCTGACTTGTGCTTCAATTACTCAGCGACCGACTCGTGCTGTCAACATCCATCTTTTTCTTAAGCCTTTGCTTCGCTTTTTTTACTCCTTCTAAGGAAATACCCAATAGATCACCAACACTGCGGTTTGTTAAACCCAACTTCATTAAGGCAAGCAGCCTTAAGTCATATTCCGTAAGTTTTGGCACGGATTCTTTCTCATTATCAAGATAGCCTGGGTAAACGCGGTCAAAGATATTCTTGAACTTGATCCATCGTTCATCGGTCATCAACTGGTTCTCCAGCATTTTGTTGAGGTTATCGTTGAATTTTTCCTGTCGATCTGGAAAATGATCGAGATTATGGATTACCTCATTGCGCAATCTCTGGATCGTAAGGTCATTCTGCTTGATGGTTGCAGTAAATTCCTGCAAGGAATTATTGAGCACAATCAACTCTTGATCCACCAATTGCTTCTCATAAGACAATTGCAGCTGTTCCTTTTCAAGTTCTGTATTTTTAAAGAGTATTTTATTCTTGGACCGGTTGACAAGGAGAAGGATAATCACAAACAGAAGCACAAAGAACACTACGACATAAAAATATGTCTGATTGATCTGTTTTCTTTTGAGCTCAGCGTTCTCCAGGTTCTGTTGATATTTCTCTGCTTCCCATTGCCAGGAGACTTTCTGGAACTTCTCCTGATCTCGAATATTGTCCAGGCTGTCCTTTAAGTGGAGGTAGGTATTTAGATATTTCAGTTCTTCTGCTTGGTTTCCGCTGCCATGTGCGATTTCGGCCAAAACCTTATAAGCGTCAGTTTTGTAAAGTAAAAAATAAGGCTTGTCGCTCATTCCTTTTTGGGCTTCATGCACATGTTTTCTTGCAGAATCCCAATCCTTGAGCTTCACATACATGGATGCCAGAATAAGGTTAGCACGCATGGCGTCTAAAGGTTCATTGAATTTATTGGAATATTCAATATTCTTCTTCACAAGTGCGATGGCCTTGTTGTAATTGCCTTTTTCCCACTCCCTATCCGACAGGTTACCCGATACAATCCCGATCCAAACGGAATCCTTGGCTTGTTCGGCAATATCCAGGGCTTGTTCAAAATAACGAAAAGCTTCGTCTTTTGCTGAGTCCCTCAGATTATAAACGGCTATGGCATTGACCATATCAATTCTGTTACGGCTCAGAGGCTCTGAATATGGCAATGCTGATTTGAGGTAATCAGATGCTTTTTTCTGGTCTCCGATAAAACTGTAGAAGCTTGCAACAAAGCCATAATGAAGGGTAATCCTGGGGATTTCATCTGGATCGATCTTATCCTTGAGATCATTGGCTTTCAGGAAGCAAGGAAAGGCTTCTTTGATATTTCTATAGACATAAAAATAGTAACCTTGGCGAATGTAGCCCAGCTGTTGGAGTTCAAACTCTCTTGTAGGTTCTACCAATTCTTGTGCCTTCGCATAATATTCATTGGATTTATTATTGACGCGGTCGAATGCTATGGAATAGCCATCCGCCATCAACTGGTAATACGCCCACTTCAGAGGAATACTGCGTCTTTCGTCAGCAAGAATACGAACAGAATCCAAGCGTTTTTTAAGTGCAATGGTATCTGTCTTAAAATTAACATCGATATTAAGTACTTCCTCTAACTCCTTAAGAGCTTTGGATCGTTCGCTCTGCGCTTTCAAAGGAATATACACCCCAAAAGAATAGAGTAAAGTTAATAGAAGTATGGTTAATTTGGTTGGTATAAAATTCATTTCCCTAAATTTCGGGAAAATTTAGATATAAAAGGAAAAATTAACCAATATGGATATTGGTTGAGGTTAATCTTAGTGGTCGATGTTTGCTAGCGCACGCCTCGACTACGCTCAACGACCGCCCGCTACAATATGCGCTGGGTGGACTTGTGCCTCAGACCATCTTCAGCAAAGCTAGCGCAAGTCTCCGACTTGTGTTTCATCCACTTATCTTTTTCAGATAATCAAAATATACTCCTTTTAAGTCCTTGACTCTGTTATATAAATCTTCTTTTTCAATATATCCTTTGGATAGTGCAATTTCTTCTAGGCAAGCTACTTTTAGGGAGGTTCTTTTCTCGATTGTTTTTATAAATTCCGTAGCTTCAGATAATGATTCATGAGTTCCCGCATCCAACCAAGCAAAGCCACGGCCTAATAGCTGAAGCTGAAGGTTATCTTGATTAAGATATTCTTGATTTACGGTGGTGATTTCTAATTCACCCCGGTCAGAGGGCTTTACATTCTTAGCAATTTCTACAACGGTGTTCGGGTAAAAGTACAAACCCACAATCGCGTAATTCGATTTTGGTTCTTTTGGCTTTTCCTCAATATCAGTGACACGTCCGGATTCATCAAATGCAGCAACTCCATATCTTTCTGGATCATCGACATAATAACCAAAAACTACAGCCTGTTTATTCTCTTCGACCTTTTTCTTGGCATCCAATAATTGTTGCTGAAGGCCTGCTCCATAGAATATATTGTCCCCCAATATCAAGCAGACATCATCGCTGCCAATAAATTCTTCCCCTATAATAAAAGCTTGTGCGAGTCCTTCAGGCGAGAGTTGCTCAGCATAGGAAATCGAAATTCCCAACTGACTGCCATCTCCAAATAAACGTTTGAAATTAGGTAAATCAACAGGTGTAGAAATAATGAGAACCTCTTGGATTCCTGACAACATTAATACCGATAAGGGGTAATAAATCATGGGTTTATCATATACCGGCAACAATTGCTTAGAAACAACCTGTGTCAATGGGTGCAACCTTGTCCCTGAACCACCTGCTAAAATTATTCCTTTCATAATATCTATCTATTGTTTTTATTGGTTAGCTTTCAACTTATCAAGCATCTTATTCAAGCTTTCTTTCCATTCCGGAACATCAACTTTAAAGGTATGTTTTACTTTCTCCTTGCTCAACAATGAATAATGTGGGCGCTTTGCTGGTGTAGGGTAACTAGCACTTGGAATTGGGTTCACCTTACAGTCTAGATCAGATTGATCTCTGATTTCTTTTGCAAAATCATACCAGCTGATTCTACCTTCATTGGAATAATGATAAATTCCAGCAACCCATTTTCCATTTTCTATGATATACTTTATCAGAATAGCCAGGTCATATGCATAAGTAGGGCTACCGATTTGATCTGAAACAACATTGATTTCATCCCCGCTGTTCATCAAGTTGAGCATGGTCTTGACAAAGTTTTTCCCAAATGTAGAATATACCCAAGCTGTTCTGATAATTATGGCATCATTGCAAAACTCTTGTACAGCCAATTCACCCTTTAATTTGGAAGCTCCATAGATATTAATTGGGTCCGTCGGTAGATCCTCACTTAAAGCTTCGTCTTTATTTCCCGGAAAAACATAATCCGTTGAGATATAGATCAACTTGACAGAATTATTACCAGCATATTTGGCGATTTCCGATGTAGCAAGATGATTGACAACATTGGCAATATCAGGCTCCTGTTCCGCCAAATCAACAGCAGTATAGGCCGCTGAATGGATGATATAATCCGGTTGATAATGATTAAGGATTCCTTGAATTAGGTCAGGATTGGTTAGATCTAGATCTTTTCGCTCCAGAAAATACAATTCAAAGCGATAGTCAGAATACCAAATATCTTTTAGCTCAGAACCCAATTGGCCTGAACTTCCAGTAACCAATACTTTTTGCTTTTTCAATGTTAGTTAGTCTTTAGCTTTAATTGAGCAATAGCATCCTCAAAGGACGGCAATAACCTGTCTTTGTCAGATACCAAGAGGTTGTCAGTTGGCAATGACCAGTCAATATTCAGTTGACTGTCGTTGTAGATCACACCCCATTCCGCGTCTTTATTGTAAAGGTTATCGCATTTATAAGAAAACTCAGCAGTTTCGGATAATACAATAAAACCGTGCAAAAATCCTCTTGGCACAAAAAGTTGTCGTTTGTTTTCAGCGCTTAACAGGACTGCAACATGCTTACCAAATGTGTTTGAGTCCGGTCTAGCATCAACAGCAACATCCAGCACCTCACCTTGTAATACTCGCACCAACTTAGCCTGTGCAAATTCACCAGCCTGTGCATGCAGACCACGCAATACAGCTTTGGTCGAGAAACTTTGGTTATCCTGAACAAAATCCACGTCCAAACCAATAGCTTTCTTAAAAACAGACTTATTGTAACTCTCAAAAAAATAGCCTCTGCTATCACCAAATACTCGAGGCTCTAAAATGAAACAGTCCTTAAGACCAGTTTCTATTGCATTCATATTATGAATCTAATTAATTATCCTTTTTATTAACCCCTTCAAATTCTACCCCTAAATTTAACGTTTCTTAAAACACCATTCAAACCCAATTTCAATCAACCATTCCATTAAACTCTCTCCTTCTTTCCCTGTCTAATGTCTTATGTCTATTGTCTTATATCTTTTTCACCCTCACATCTGATATCTACTCTCATAATACCTCTGATACTCTCCCGAACTCACCTGTTCCAGCCATTCTTGATTTTGCAAGAACCAATCAATGGTTTTCGACAGACCTTCCTCAAAAGTAACACTTGGCTCCCACCCTAGTTCATTCTTTATTTTTGTAGCATCGATTGCATATCTCAGGTCATGTCCTGGGCGGTCCTTTACAAATTGTATCAATTTTTCAGATGTTCCGGCCTGGCGACCTAGTTTATCATCCATTTGCTTGCACAGTTCCTTTACCAAATCTATGTTTTTCCATTCATTGAACCCACCAATATTGTAGGAATCACCGTTTTTCCCTTGATGGAAAACTGTGTCTATAGCTCTCGCATGGTCAATTACAAATAACCAGTCACGTGTATATTTCCCGTCGCCATAAATTGGCAAGGGTCTATTGTTGATTATATTGAGTATACAGAGAGGAATAAGTTTTTCAGGAAAATGATTGGGGCCGTAGTTATTCGAACAGTTTGTAATCACAACGGGCAGACCATAGGTATCATGGTAGGCACGCACAAAATGATCTGAAGCAGCTTTTGAAGCGGAATAAGGCGAATGAGGATCATAACTGGTATCTTCCGTAAAAAACCCACTGTCGCCCAATGCTCCGAATACTTCATCTGTGGAAATATGGTGAAATCTCTTCCCTCCGAAATCGCTGTTCCAAAGTTTCTTTGCAGTATTCAATAGATTGACAGTTCCAATTACATTTGTGTTTACAAATGCCATAGGGTCGGTAATGGATCTGTCCACATGCGATTCTGCAGCAAGATGAATTACGGAGTCGGGTTGAAACTGTGTAAAAACATCATTCAATGCGCCTTCATCGCGAATATCAGCTTTTACAAATGCATAATTGAGATGTCCTTCAATATCTACAAGATTCTCCAGGTTACCAGCATAGGTCAGTGCATCCAAATTAATAATCTTATAATCCGGGTATTTCAGCACAAAATGCCTTACAACATGAGATCCAATAAATCCTGCTCCTCCTGTAATTAGAATTGTCTTATTCATTCCACAAAATAAACAAATAAAACTAGTTACTTAATAAGGACTTTATTTCTTTAACTAAATATGTAGTCTTTACTTTATAGCTTTCTGCAATTCCGGAATATTTAATTTGGAAAAACAGTTTGATAGTGCAGTTTTTAGAAATTGACCATGGACAACTTTTTTCTTGATGATTTGGACATTGAATTTTATATCTGCATATACTTGAGCAGTGATTTTTTCGAAAATCTCATCAATTTCAGATAAGCTATGTATGGTAAAACCAATATTATTCTCCTCCACGAAATTTGCCATTGCCGATTCTTTCCAAACAATAACTGGTAAGCCTTGGGACAGATACATTGACAATTTATGGGGAGTTGAAAATTTTAAATATTGTCCAGCCAATCCGGTACATGTTTCTACACTACTACCTTCCCAAACCAAACCAAACGAAACACCACTGACGTCCATGGTAGGACTGCTTGGATTGAAAAAACCCAAATATTCCATATTTTCTGGTAATTGCGTTTGTTTCAAATTGATTCCATAAAGTTTTGCTTTGAAATTAGGCTTCCATTTATAGAGGAATTCTGCTTTTTCCGGGGTTAGGTTTCCTCCGAAAATAATATTCTTTTCAAAAACTTCATTACTAGCCGTGATCACTTGATAATTTGCATCGAGCCGGAAATCGAAAAGGTCTAAATTAACGATCTTAGCAGGATTTATTCGGTTACTTATGAGCCATTTTGACATTTCCGCATTCTGAGAAATCACGATATCTGCAAAGTCCAGATATTTAATTTCATTTTCAGGATCGATTTGCCCAATCCTTCGGATCGAATCTAAATCAATGATCATCATGATGATGCGAATCCCTCTTTTGATTTTCGCACTATAAAGACTGTTGTATACAGCTTTAGCTACGTTAAACAAACTTTCAAAAGGAATCAAAACCAAAACCACATCATTAGCGTCTAGTTCTGCAATATATTTTTTGAAGGTTAGGTAATTGTAATAATTTGCATATCGCCTGGAAAAGATTCTCCTGATTCTATATTTCGAATCCATTAAATTGACCTTGTAAAAATTATAGGTATTGGAAGTTGGAATATCTGATTTTATGATTTCGTAAACATCATATCTTGCTTTAAAGCCGGCATGGAAATCTTTATAATATAGATCGTTGATAACGTGGAATCTCATATTTTATGTGAACTCGCTAATAAAAGGTTACATGTATTTTAATTATGCAAATGTATTTAAAATAAGCTCATAGAACTGCATAATACCTTATTATTCAAAATTTTACACAACAATAAAAATTCATTATTTACGAGATAAAATTATAGAAATTTTCGGAAAGCTAGTGGATTCTAAAATTAAAATTTATCTATTTTAGGTATTTTAGGGTCGAAAGCCGTTGGTTGCGTTGGTCGACCTTAGTCGAAAGCAGGAACCGAAGAGTTGTCCCTATCCTTCGACTACTCGGGGACCGGGAATCGAAGGTGGTATCTGCCCTTCGAATGCTCAGGGACACCCCTTCGGTTTTTGTAACGGAGCCGAAGCCCCCAAAGGGCAGCAACAGGCGCTAACCCGACTTATGCTGCGCCTTCATATATATTATGCCGTTTTTTTTTCGCTCTTTGATTCTATCAAATTAGAGTTTTTGATAGGGCACCCTTTCAGTAATTCTTGGACATCATATTTTGAAACCACGGCTTTTAGAGCTTCGAGGTGTCTTGTATGGTGCATATCAGTGCCTACAAAATCGTACATACCAGCACGGATCAAGGTCAATGCGCATGTTTTAACATTTTCGCCATAGTACTTGCTGATGGACAATAGGTTCAACTGCAGGTAGCAGCCGGCACTTTTTATTTCTTCGAAAATCTTGAAATTGTTATGGTAGTAATTGTATCGTTCTGGGTGGGCTAGGATGGGTTGGTACCCGCGGTCTTGGATGTCTTTGATAATGTTGAAAAGAGCTTTCGACTCCGAAAGATAGGACATCTCGATCAACATATATTTATCGGCGATCAAGCATAACTTGTCGGTTTCGATCCATTGGTCGATCTGGTCATCGATCATATACTCAGCACTGTAGTTGAGCTTGAAGTCGATGGAATTCGACTTGAGGTAATCCTTCAGTTTGCTGTGAGCCGCCTTAATTGTTTCAGGCGTATTGTTGTGTACACCGGCCATAACATGGGGCGTAGAAACGCTGTTGTGAATGCCCAGTTCCTTAAGGCCATTGATCAATTTGATGGATTCCTCCACGTCAGGGCTACCGTCATCGATTCCTGGAAGGATATGATTGTGTATATCCCATCCGACCCAGTTCAGTCGATTTTTGTACGAAGGTCCTGCCTTCTTGTTGCCCCCAAATAAATTACTCCAAAATCCCATTTTCTCAATTATTTAGTTGTTTGGTCATAGGTAATATCTGTTTATTAGATGTTCTGTTTGTCAATAAGGTTTAATTAATACGTTAAAAATGAACCTTATGCTACAAAAATTTTAAATCAGCCCCGAATTGTCTTTCTCAAGTTGTTCATAAACGGCCTTAACATCCTGTGCTCTGTTCCTATCCAAAACCAATACTGCATCGTCTGTACTCACTAACATACAGTTAGTTAAGCCTACAAATACCGTATGCTTGTTAGTACCTACAACAATATTGCCATTTTCATCTACAGGATGTCCTTTGCTTTTAAAATATTCGAACAATGAGTCAAATGCCCCCATATCTGACCATTCGAATCGCGCCGGAACCACTTTTATCAAGTCACTTCTTTCCATGACCGCATAGTCTATGCTCTTGGAAGGGATCAGCTTTGAATGTTCTTCATCCAACACCAGATCCTCCGCGTATTCAAAAGCTACTTCTGCGGCATTGTATAACTTGGGTTCAAATCGCATCAATTCTTCGAGGTAAACACCGGCCTTAAAGCAGAAGATCCCTGAATTCCATAGAAAATTGCCTTTCTTCAGGAAGTCCCGTGCGGTGTCCTCATTGGGTTTCTCACGAAATGAAAGCACGGTATTTCCTTCATGTTCAATATAACCATAACCGGTCTCCGGCCTGGTCGGTACGATACCGAAAGTCGCTATAAACCCCTCTTGCGCATACATGATGCCCTGGTTGATGGCCTCCCTGTAGTTTTTCAGGCCTTCGATCAGATGATCTGAAGGCGTTACGATCAGAATATCGTCCGGGTCGGCATGAAATGCCGCAAATGCAATTGCTGCTGCCGTGTTGCGTGATGCAGCCTCAGCGATAATATCATAGCTCACAGGCTTTAAATAAGGCTCTGCGATAGTCTTGTTCTGTGCTGACCCCACTAGGATCACTTTGGATGCTATCTCTTGGTTCCTGGCAATCGTAAGCTCAAAAAGGGTTTTGCCATCGAAGATCGGAAGGTATTGCTTTGGCTTGGATTTGCGCGAAAGGGGCCATAAACGGGAACCCACCCCTCCAGACAGTATTACATTGATTATTTTTCCCATAATTATCCTAGTTTTTTCATTTCAATGGCATCATCAACTCTTAGGTACAGCTCGGCAGTTGCCCTAGCGTCTGAAAGTGCATCGTGGTGCTTCAGTTCAACGCCCATGAGCTCACAGCAGATACTCAATTTTGTACGCTCAAACCCCAGTGACCTGTAAATCTTACTTGTACAATCCCACATGGTGTCAAGACCAAGATCTTCGTAGGAGAGGCCGTAGAAGGACATCGTTTCCTTCAGGACGGAACGGTCCAGGAGTTCATCGTGAGCAACCATATGCCTGGAAACCAATAAGTCCCTGATTGTTGGAAATATCTCCAAGAATGTAGGTGCCGAGGCAGTATGTTTCGGCTTGATGCCATGCACACGGGAAGTTTGCCACATATATCTGTTCTGGGGCGGCTGAACTAAACTGTAAAACTCATTGACAATTTTCCCATCAACCACCTCAACAATTCCGAGGGCGCAAACGCTGCTGTATTTCGCAGTAGCTAATTCAAAGTCTATAGCGGTAAATGTTTTTGACATCCTTCTGTTAAAAAAAATTAAACTCAATAACCATACTTACCTTTCCATCTTTCCCTAAGGGAAACCCTTAGTTTGTCTTCCGCCGGGTTCTTGCCCGGCTCATATAACTTCTCAGAGGCCAGTTCTGAGGGCATATACTCCTGTTCAACGAAGTTCCCTGCATAAGCATGGGCATACATATATTCCGTGCCATAGTCCAGTTCCTTCATTAATTTTGTCGGCGCATTCCGCAAATGTAACGGTACTGAAAGGTTCCCGGTCCTCTTCACCATGGCCTGAGCTTTATTGATCGCCTCGTATGAAGCGTTGCTCTTAGCTGAACAAGCCAGATAGACAACTGTTTGCGACAAAATTATCCGCGACTCCGGCCAACCAATGACGTTGACCGCCTGAAAGCAATTGTTCGCCAGCAAAAGAGCATTGGGGTTCGCATTCCCGACATCCTCCGAAGCGAGGATCAATAGCCTCCGGGCAATAAATTTTGGATCTTCACCACCTTCTATCATCCTTGCCAGCCAATACACCGCAGCATTTGGGTCTGAACCACGAATGGACTTGATAAATGCTGAGATGATATCATAATGCTGCTCGCCTGATTTGTCATAGCGGATCCGGTTCTGCTGCACATGCTTGGCTACAAACTCATTGGTGATCTGGTGTTTGCCGTGTGAGGCTGCCTGAGTTACCAGTTCCAGGATATTCAGCAGCTTCCGGGCATCGCCTCCCGAGAGCTGAAGCAGGGCTTCATATTCCTTGACCTTGATGTTCTCTTCCTTCAGGAATTCATCCTGCGTCAATGCCTGGTCCACAATCTCTACCAGCTCATCCTTGCTAAGTTCCTTCAGGACATACACCTGGCAGCGCGAGAGCAAAGCGGAGATAACCTCAAAGGAGGGGTTTTCCGTTGTTGCGCCAATCAAGGTCACGGTGCCCCTTTCAACCGCTCCCAACAACGAATCCTGCTGGGATTTTGAAAACCGATGGATCTCATCGATAAACAAGATAGGCTGTTCCTGGTTGAACTGGCGCATCTGTTCTGCTTTTTCGATTACCTCTCGGACCTCCTTGACCCCGGATTGAATTGCGCTCAAGCTATAATAGGGCCGGTCCAGGGATTTCGCGATCAAGAGCGCCAGGGTAGTCTTTCCTACTCCTGGAGGACCCCAGAAAATCATGGATGGTATGGACTTCTGTTCTATGGCGTTCCACAGCACGGCACCCTCACCGATGATATGCTGTTGACCAACATATTCAGCAAGACTCTTGGGACGCATCCGCTCGGCCAAAGGTATCCGTGTTGCCATGATATACAAAGCTATCGAATTTTCACAGTAAAGACAATGTAAAACGCATCAAGTAATATGAATGTGGCAATATGTCTATCCCCTGGTACCTCGTTACTGCTTCTCTCCTTTCTTTTTCCATGCCTGATTTTCCGCAATTAAAGTTAGAACTTTATCGAACCATTGGGACTACTTGACTGTTCTTGAGAATAATCTACAATTTAAAACTGTTCATATGGCACATCAAACAAACCGGCCCGACCCACAGGACGACAGAACCGGGAAAGGCCCTTTCACCAGCAACCAGGGAGCACCGATCTCCGATGACTTCAATACCTTGAGGGCCGGATCTCGGGGACCTGCCCTGCTTGAGGATTTCCTTTTCCGGGAGAAAATCTTTCATTTCGACCACGAGCGGATACCCGAGCGTGTGGTCCACGCCAGGGGAGCCGGGGCCCATGGGACATTCCGGCTTCACACACCCATTCCCGAACTCACCCGTGCCGGGCTTTTCACAGATACCCAAAGAGAGACAGAGGTGTTCGTCAGGTTCTCCACGGTGGTCGGGTCAAGGGGTTCCACTGACCTTCCCAGGGACGTCAGGGGCTTTGCCATCAAGTTTTATACCCAGGAAGGTATCTTTGACCTGGTGGGCAACAATATACCCGTGTTCTTCATTCAGGATGCCATAAACTTTCCGGACCTGGTGCACTCGCTGAAGCCCGAGGAGCGCAGCGAGATCCCTCAGGCGGCCTCTGCCCACAACACTTTCTGGGACTTCGCATCCCTTATGCCGGAGACCGCGCATATGGTCATGTGGCTCATGTCGGACAGGGCCATCCCAAGGAGCTACAGGATGATGCAGGGGTTCGGTGTGAACACCCTCAAGCTGGTGAACCAGAACGGTGAGGGAACACTGGTAAAATTCCACCTGAAGCCCACCCTGGGAGTACATTCTGTGGTCTGGGACGAGGCACAGAAGATAAGCGGAAAGAACCCAGATTTCCACAGGGAGGACCTCTGGGACAATATCGAAAAGGGAAACTTCCCTTCCTGGGAGCTCGGTGTCCAGGTCATCACCGCAGAAGTCGAGGAACAGCTGGACTTCGACGTGCTCGATGCGACAAAAGTCATTCCCGAGGAGCTCGTTCCGATCCGCTTCATCGGTACGATGGAACTGAACAGGAACCCGACGAATTTCTTCAGCGAGACCGAACAGGTAGCCTTTCACCCGGGCCACCTGGTTCCCGGTATAGACGTTTCGGACGATCCGCTGCTCCAGGGCAGGCTCTTTTCGTACCTGGACACACAGCTTAGCCGTCTGGGTTCGCCAAACTTCCATGAACTTCCCATCAACAGGCCGAAGAGCCCCACACGGAACTTCCGCCGAGAGGGCGCCATGCGCCATGACATACCCGACGATTCCGGAAACTACAACCCGCACTCGGACCCAAAGACGGCATGTCCGTTCCTTTCATCCATCCTTAACGGCGGACAAGGATTCAGGTCCCATCACCAGGAGGTCACTGGCGAAAAACTCCGCAAGCGGAGCGCAACCTTTTCGGACCACTTTACCCAGGCAGCGATATTCTACAGGAGCCAGACGGCGATCGGGCAGAAACACATCCAGGACGCTTTCTCCTTCGAGCTGGGCAAGGTCACGCGTGAGGAGGTCAGGACCCGTTACCTGGGGATTCTCTCTGTCATCGACACGAGCCTGGCCGGCACAGTTGCCACCCGGCTTGGACTCCCGGTCCCTGAAGGGCTATCAGAGGAGACCGTGATGACCGCAAGGCAGATTTTCGAGGAATACCCTGTCCTTCCGGAACATGACCAACCGACGTATCCTTCGCTCACGGTCAAATACCACGCGCCCAGCGACAGCATAGCCACACGGAGGATAGCCGCCCTTGCAGCCGAGGGGTTCGACATGGAGGAATACCTGGGAATGCAGCAGGCACTTACCTCCCTGGGCGCTGAACTCCTGCTCCTTGGTCCGCACTTTGGCCAGCTCAGGGCATCGAACGGCGAGGGGCTCAATGTTGACCATACGTTCCTGACCATGGATTCTGCCCTTTTCGACAGCGTATACCTTGTGGGCGGTCCACAGAGCCAGCAGAAGGTCACAACTGACCTGCAGGCAAAAGCCTACCTGGAGGACGCCTACAAGCACAATAAGTTCATCGCCATCGGTTCAGGACCAGTACAGCAGAGCAGCAACCTGCTGGGCAACCCTTCAATGCCGGTGGATGAGGGAATCGTACCACTGGTATCGCCAGACGGTTTTGAACTCTTTGCCAAGGCCCTTTCGATGCACCGATACTGGTCACGCGAACTGGCGGCAACACAGAAAATCTGACCTCTTCAAAGGACTTTCAGATGGCAAAACCCTACATTAGCCTAGAATATCAACATAGGCTTACAGAGAATGGGTGCAGGAGCAACATAGCTCCAGCGCCCAATCTTCATTCGGATTGCCCCCGGCCCTTCCCTAGATCATACCGAAACTTTCAGTCGACTCCAAATCTCCAGAACTACCGTTTCAGTAAAGGGGCGTTGGAGTCGGGGTACGGTTTTGGCCGTGCTGGACCGAGAGCAGGGAAATCTGAACGTTGCAAGCCACCGGACGGGGGAGCTCTATGAGGGCAGTCCAGTGGATTTGAAATAGAAAAACCCGGGACTGTCCTTGTTCCGGGTCTGTAATAAACTAAATAAATAAAACACTTTTCCCGTGTGAACCGATCCCAATTGGGCTGTATAGACCATACAAATCAAGAGCCTCCTGAAACTAGTGCCCACGGATGGCAATATAGCACTTTTTCCAGAACCCAAAAAGAAAAAAAAACAACTGGTTTCCCCTGGCCGGAGGTCTTCTCCCTTCCAGGCCAGGTGACACCCCAATTAATTTAACGGACAGATATATCTGGCTGCCAGAGCAATTTGTGTGGTCCTAGAGCAAGGCCCAGGATCCACGGCACCGCAGTTGCAGGAGAGATTAGTTCGTGATTTCTTGGAGGGAGGATGCCCCAGACAGAGGCCTTGACTGTGGACTTATCCCAAAATAGCGGTCAACGTGTGCTCAAAAAAGCAACCCGCAGACGTTCTGCCAAGTGCTGATTGGCCGCCATCTGCCAACCTCTCCGTCGAAGCCCACAAACAACCAAACAAATGGGCGCTAGATTTGTTGTTACTCAATAGTAATTGAACCGCGGACCAAGGCCGTGCTGAAATACAAACGTTCAACAGCAACCAAAATCTAACACATGGCGAATATGGAAACCGAATTTCCCCTACAGGACCTGATTTTGTACAGGATTCATCATAATAAACCCCTTCTCGAGCTCGAGGTGTTCGGAAATTTCAGGAAGGAACTTCAGGAACTCCTTCGCTCGGGAATGATCACCTGCAATTCTTTTCGGGAAGACCCTACCGATTATCCCTATGATTTCACCCTGACCCTGAAAGGCACCAAGAAATTGTTCCGATGACCATGGGATGTCCAATTGGACACAATTTTCGCTTACTTTTAGATGCAGCGGGCGAGCCAACCATGAAATGCACCAAATGGTCACCGCAGTGCCCTAAGGTCAAATGGGTCATGGAAACGATCATGGAAAGCCGGGGTCCGCAGAGGGTCCTGCAACCAGAGCCGGGCCTGGCCAATGAGACTCATTCAAATCTACCATCCAATCCGCACAGATACAGGTGAACATAGCTCGCTACCTCAAAGGTGAGGGCTTCGGCTATCTGGGACGGGCTGCCGCGGAAGACCTTCTGCACCTCCAAAGCACGGTCCTTTGAAGATAGGCAGAAAAAGACCGTTCCGACCGGTTTTTCGTCAGTCTCGCTCCCCCCCGGGGCCAACAGCCCGGTTATCCCGACCCCAACATCAGATGCCAGCAGGTCCCTGACCCGTACTGCAAGGATTCTTGTGACCTCTGCCGATTCGGGTGTGTGCTCATCTATTACATACCGGGGCACTCCCAAGACCCTGACCTTTACCCCTGCGTCGTAGCAGACCACCCCTCCTTTGAGCACTTGCCCCGCTGATGCCGTCAGGGAGAACTCATAGGCAAGTTTTCCAGCCTAGGCACTCTCTGCAAAGGATATTGTCAGGCCCGCCTTTGCCAACATTTGGATGCACGCGGACACCATACCTTCTACATTTTTTTCCATATTGATCAAAAAAGTCTAGTAAATTGTTTCCGATGAAAATGCCATCCTAGGTTCCTAACCTGGGGATGGAACGCGGTCAGACCCGCTGGGTATTCATCGCTAGGGCCCACCTGTTCCTTGAGCACCTAGGACATTCCTTACCTACGGGAATCTCTTTTATTACCTTTCCACATAACATGCAGGCAAAGGGGCCAGGACCATGGTATCCTGATATTTCTCGGTACCTAGAGGGGAAAAGCGGCAGTCCGAACCTCACTTGGGAGGGTGCGTAGAAGAGCACGCTGAGCGTACCGTCAACCTCAAGTACCCCCTCCCTGACCTGTCCCAGGTGCTCCACGCTGAGATTTCTCAGTTCAGAGAAGAACTCCATCTTTGAAAAGGTCAGGTCCCGATCTTCCTCCAGGGCAAACATGCCATCCTGGACCACGGTCAGAGCGGTACCCTCCAACATCTTTTCCATGGGCCTGTATTTCATGACGATCCAAGTGATCCCCTTATATAGGAGCACTACCGTCATGAAGACAATCACGGCATAGGAAATCGGAAGGTCGTCCTGAAACATAGGATCACCGGCCGCAGAGCCCAGGCTGATGATCATGGCCATCTCGAATAGCGTCAGCTGCCTTACCCCTCTCCTGCCCAAAAGGCGAAGCACCAGCAGCACCAGCAGGAACATGATGAACGTCCTTATGAATATCTCCAGGAGAAATTCAGTTTGGGAACCAGAGAACAATATATCAGATAATCTCTCCATTGAAAAAAATTTATCCAAGAACACCCCAAAGGGCATGTTGGTTCGATACAAAGGTTTTTTTTTCTAGTGATTCCCTACCCTGAATCGGCTCAGTAGATCCAGGCCTCAATCGCCCCGTCTTCTGTGCACCAAGCTATGAACATCCGATGGCTATTGAACGAAATTCCCACCTCCCCAGTGTGGTCTATGCCGATGACTCCCATATCGGCCCGTTTGGACCTCCGCCGGTGGCCTGCAGAGCTGCAGTGTTCCTGAATGTTGCCCGGAAGTGCTTTTTCAGCCTAGAAGATGCTAAGGGCGGTGAACTCACTCATGAGGAACCCTCCTTCCCTTTGCAGGGAACACCTGTGGCTATATAGTGTGGGAAGGAGCTGGAATAACCTCAGGGTGAACCCCTCGAGCTTGTTGCTAGGGAGCATTTCGTACTCGCCGATGTCCAGTCTTAACTGGATGAGCTGACTCCGGTTTACGGACCAGCGGGTGGGGCCCCTCCGGACCCTTATGCTTCATGGGTTTTTCTTGGTGAACACCCAAGCCCGCAAAAAGATTGCGGGACAAAATACCGGTTTTTCATCGGGTAGTATCATCGGAGTCTTGAGTAGAAAGCCCCGGCGTTACTGGATCCTACGTTCAGAGACCGCAAGCTGGGTGGGAACGGGATTAATGCCTGTACAAAAAAATTTCAGATAAAATGAACAGTTCCTCGCATCGATTGTTCTCAGGTTACATTAATCGTCACAAATAGAAAGAATAATATTATGGCACAGAAAAAACAGAGCGGCAGCATGCCCAATGCACACCTCCATGAATTGTTCGTGGATGAATTGAAGGATATCCTAGGAGCTGAGAGACAATTGCTCAAGGGACTTAAGAAATTGAAGGACGCTGCAAATAGCGAAACCTTGTCCAAAGCATTTCAGACGCACTATGAACAGACCGAAGGCCACATCGAGCGTCTCAAGAGCGTCTTTGGTGAACTGGGGCTTACGGCAAGGGGCAAGAAGTGCAAGGCTATGGAAGGACTGCTTTCCGAGGCCGAAGAAATAATCGAAGAGTTCCAGGACAGTCCAGAGGTGGTGGACGCCGCGCTTATCGCTGCAGCCCAGAAAGTAGAGCACTATGAGATAGCCAGCTATGGATGCTTGGTGACCTATGCGAGCCTTATGGGCCACAAGGAAGCCCAGGAGCTCCTGGGAATGACCCTTGCCGAGGAAAAGGACACTGATGCCCTGCTCACGGAAATAGCCATGAGCGAGGCAAACTCTTAAAAATACTTTTAGATCGAATTGTTGTGCGGACCATAGCCGCTCCGTCTGCGACGGAGCGGCTATGGTCTCTTTGTTTTGCAGCATGGACAGCCGGTCACACCCCTACTACGCATTTCCTGAATTACTTTCATATGAATAAACAATGCTTTTGCCAAACTCCTAAGGGAGGCTCATTGTATAAGTAAGGCGGCCTTTTTCCTTGTAGCTCCCAGGAAGCCCTGCCCGGGCCTCAATCGGATACCTTCCGAGGCATTCGAGTTTCAGGACCGCTCAAAGTAGTGGGTAAAGGTTATGGCTATAAAAAACTTAGGAAGGGGACGCTTGGAGACCTCGGTAAGGAAACTTCGGGAAAGGAGGCTCCAAAGAATGGTTTGGGTCCAATGAAACCTATCCCGCTGAAGATACAAGCGGATTTCCGGGAAACCGGTCTGCTCCGCCAGGGAAATGAACCCGCCACATCGAACCCCGGATGCTGCCCATCTATCGTGCATTAAATTACAGTAAACTACATATAACGATATGGAAAAAACCATAAAAGGAAATAACATCAGGATCGTGGCCAGCATTCAGGACCCAGCCACAGGTACGGTCGAAGAAAGGGAAATTGTGTCCTGCAAAGATGACCAGCAGGTCATTAGTGAGATGGACAGGATTGCCCGGGCCCATGCCGGGGGTGAGTTTTTTGAAGACCTTACCCCCGAGGAAAGTCCAATGAAACTGATCTTCAGGGATAAGGGCTCTGGCCGGACCATCACCTTTACCGCCGAATGATTAATCGTGCACTCTATCACGCTCCATAATCTGATCGGGGAAAGGATGCATTATTATCGGAGCCATGGGGTGCCTGAACAGAACTGGCTCCTCGCATGTCCAACAAGCATAAATCTAATGATGAACGAAAAGAAAATCGGACGCCTCAAAAACCTTGAAAAGGGTAAAACCCATCAGAAGAGACTGCGAAAGATGCTCAGGGTGCTGTATTCAACAGACTTAGCGGGGTACTGCCTCAAGGGACATGCCCTTACCCGCGGGAGTAAGTTTTGCAGCTCGCGGCTCGGCAGTAGCAGGGACAGCAATACCCGTGAGGATCCGTACAGGTGAACCTCTATTGGTGAATTTTAATGCCTTTCGTCGAAGGCGACCTTGCAGCCCCTAGAGCATTTGTGTACCATAGAGGGCAATCGTCCCAACGTAGAATATGACAATTGGTTCGTGCTTGGAGAACTTAATTTTTAGGGGGAACTTTTAGAGGATTTTTTATTCATATTCATATCAGGGACATAGGCTGCGACGGTAGATATGAGAGCCAAGTTACTCATCGGTGCCGATTCCCGGGAGGTCTAAGAATCGCTAACTAAGGCAGACGGCCTTTTGGTCGTGGTGGACCACGGATGTCCTCGCAACAGCAGAATTTGGCAGTATTGCCGAATTCCATTTGGAAGGAATAATTTAAAGCTCATGAAAATCGTGGAGTTGACGCCAAATGAAAGCGTTAAATGGCATTGCTTGGAGGGAGACCCAGTGTGGCTGCACACTGCACTCTCTTTCAAGCTCGTGGGAAAGGGTTTCTCTATTTGATGAGAGCAGCACCCAGAGGTAAAGGACAATTTAAGCAGTGCACGGTGCAGTAATGACCATGGTGCCGTTTGAGCACAAAAACTGGAAAGGTACACTCCGTCCTATGCCGAATGCAGTTATACGCGGGCTATTTTTCCTGGATAGCCTCAAATGGTTTTGCGAAACCCTCAAGGACAGCCCTTGTCCTGCTCGGCATGGATCATTTTAGCATGACTGTGCCATATTGGGCGATAAAGCTCTTTCCAGCACGGCTGCATTTTACCAGCTCGAAGCCAACAGAATCGTATGGTCAAAACATAAATACCGGCATTGCGGCGACCCACCGAATGGTTTTGTACTTGGGACAGCAGTGAATAGTACCACCGCCTGCGCGGCACCCAAAAGAACATTTTTGTTACCCTCATCGAGCCCCGAGAAGAGCATGTACCCATCAGGTCCGCTTAGATTTGCTACAGACCTCCTTGTCTAACATCAACCTGCTTTGGATCGGTCATATCAAAGGAAACGCTGCTTCCGGCTGAATTGAATTGGGTTGAGATATACCCACCCCTGAAGGAAAGCCATCCATAGCTGAGGCAGGCCTTTTACCCGTTTCAATGGGGACACCATGACCCATCTCCTGACCATCCTCCAGTTATTTACAGTAAAAATGAACTTGTTCCTTCTTTTTTGCAAGCCTGTCTCTAGAGGATTTTTTTTATTAATATAAGGAAAAGACAACAGAAACAGCTAAACACGCTGATAAACAGCCCCATGCAAAAAAGCAATCTCTGTTTGGAACCCTTTATCAAATACGATTCAGACTTGTAAAAACAGTGTGAGGTTCCTAAATTAGTTACCGGGTGCCATAAAAAAGCCTGCTAAGTTTAGTTGCAACACCACATATTGTATATTTTCCGAATATCATGATGAGCGAAACAAAACAGAATGTATTAAAAAGAAGCAAAGAAATTACAGAAAAATATTTCCTCTTTCTGGACGGACATATAGCCGATGTGGTATCGGGAAAAGTAGGTGAATTCATGGAGATCAACCGGATTGCAGGTGAACTCTTCCTTTCACACAAACACCTTACCGATACCGTACAAAAAGAAACAGGCAATCATCCCTGTCATTTTTATGATCTCAAGATTATTGATGAAGCTAAAAGAATGCTTTTGGAAACCGATAAATCTATATCCGAAATTGCAAAAATCCTGACATACGACCCATCCAATTTCTCCAAATTCTTCAAAAAATTTGTAGGATTAACACCCGGACAATTCAGGCATCAGAACAAAGAATAATTTTCCGAAAAGTTCACCATGAAAAAAAAATATATTCTTGCCAGCTTTGTATTTACAATTGTATAACATTAAAATCTAATAATATGGCAAGAAACGATGTAAATGGTAAAGTAGTTCTGATTGCGGGTGGTGCAAAAAACCTGGGAGGCTTATTGAGCCGCAACTTTGCCGAGAAAGGAGCAAAAGTAGTGATTCACTACAACAGCGATGCTACAAAAGCAGATGCCGAAAAAACATTGACAGACATTACTAACAAAGGCGGGAAGGCATTTTTGTTTCAGGCAGACCTGACAGATGTAAAAAACATCACAAAACTTTTTGATGCAGCTATCGAAAAATTCGGTGGTATCGACATTGCCATCAATACGGTAGGCAAGGTGCTGAAAAAGCCTTTTGCAGATACAACGGAAGAGGAATATGACAGCATGAGTGACATCAACTCAAAAGTGGCATATTTCTTTATTCAGGAAGCGGGCAAGAAGCTGAACGATAACGGAAAAATCAATACGATTGTCACTTCTCTGCTGGCAGCATTTACAGGTTATTACTCTACCTATGCTGGTGCAAAAGCTCCGGTGGAACATTTTACGCGTGCCGCATCCAAGGAATTCGGTTCACGTGGCATTTCGGTAACTGCGGTCGCACCGGGGCCAATGGATACTCCTTTCTTCTACGGACAGGAAAGCGATGATGCGGTAGCTTATCACAGATCAGCTTCTGATCTGGGCGGGTTGACAGACATCAGAGACATCGCTCCTTTGGTAGAGTTTCTGGTAACAGATGGTTGGTGGGTCACGGGACAAACCATCTTCGCCAATGGAGGTTACACCACGAGATAATTATTAAATGAGTGGACAATCCAAAATCCTGTAATTGTCCACCTCTCATTTTAAACAGATATTTATTTATCCGATGAACCTAACAAAAAATATTATCGGGAGAACCGCAAAACATACATTGCCTAGAAAAAATTCTTTGTTTGGTTTCCAATTCAATTCTTTTACATTGAATGGGAGCAGATTTTTTGCAGAAGAAATGACAGGGCCCTTTCGATTTTTCCCAGATTGGATAGGACGTAGATCTTGTTCTCCGAAAGATGGACCGTTACGAATTGATGCACATAGAAATCGGGCAAATCCCAAAAGCTGTTATCAGGACGATCTGATCGGTATCGGTTTGTTTGCCATTAAGAATCTGGAAAATGGATGCAAAATACCATACCGATTAAGGAAATAAAAATTGCCTAGCAGGTAGAGGTACTCCGTTGATCACCATCAAGGATGATGAAAGACTGCATCATTAATTGCTGATTTTTTATGAAGCGGGTAAGTCGATGTCGGATCCGTCAGCACTAGCTTATTGCTTTGGACAAAATTAAGTGATGGGGAACTGGATGCCGATGGGAAGACCTGGACAAGCTTTGCTCAGAGCGAAGGAAAAATTGTTAATTCAAGGTTTGGAATGACAGCTAATGGCTGCATCTTCGAACCAGAAGCCCGAAAAATCCGAAAACAACATTTGAAGTTGCCGGAGCATAGATCCTTTCACTGTAGGCGATGGAAGAATGATTATCGTTCAGCGAGAGCACAGAAACTTTTTTTAGCATCTCATTGGGGAATCAAGCATTGTCAGGACAATTCCAACATATATAGAAGATTGGTCAATTTCATAATCTATATAGCTCTATTTAGAATGCAATCCAACGTATTATGGCCTTAAAAATTATAAACTCAATCCTGATCTTCTATGCAGTATTAATGGGAACTCAGCACGGATGGAATATACTCAAGGCAAATCCCGAAATCCTTGAAATCTCCGCCAATTAGAATTTCAGCAAAAATGAAGTCATCATAAATGGAGCTGAAACACTCCTGGCATCGGCCATGATATTGTTTCCCAAGACATTTGTTTGGGGAAATTTTCTGATGGCAGCAGGAATATTGCTAATTATCTGTTTGCAGTTATTGAACAGAGATTTGAAAGGCGTTGCCGTCGAGACCCCATTTTTATTGCTTAATCTGATCATCATCTATTTACAGCATCCTTTGAAATCACATTAAAGTGGTTACGAACTGGACCGCACCGATCTCGGCAATAACGGAAGCAGGATCCAACTACCCCCAGAACCTGGAGAGCTCCGCCAACCTGGTCCTGGTATCGGCTTCCCTACCGGCACTGCTGTCGGGGGCAATGGTATCCGTCCATTACCAACCAGATCCCACATGGAACGGCTCCCTGAGCATAGAGGCTCGCAGGACCGGGAATGGTCAGACCCTCTGCCTGCTCTGTGCGGTTACCGGAGGAACTACATACCAGCCGGTCACAACGGTAATAACAGAACTGTTCAGGATCCAGACAGTGCCCACTCTGACCACATTTAACCACATACCTGTGCAGTTGCGCCTGAGTGGAGCCTCGGTAACAATCCCAGCAGCGGCATACCGAGCCAGGATTGTGTTCACAATAAGCGGCATCCAGTAAATAAAACGGCGGTGGTAAGGATGGGCTAGATTGCATGCAATGTTAGGCTTATGGGCGTATCCAATCCAGACCCTTAGATCCCAGTTGATATCCGTTGATTTGGACTGTTTATTGTAATTAGGATAGATTTCCTAAGCCATAATAGTGTTCAGGGCTGGACCCTTTTGAAAGGGAACTTGCCTAAAATACCATCGAGAAATTGGGCAAACAGGGAACCAACCGTAAAATGAGCGGTACCGGGGTACCGCTCAGTGGACCGATCCAAAAAGATCATGTACACTTGGTTTTTTTATTTTCGACGCAATGGATAAAGACCCATAAAAGAATCATTCTAGAAGGTGCACTAGTTTCTCCAAAAAGCAAAAGCTTGCTAAAAAAAAGGAATTGCCTAGTTCAAAGCGTAGCGTAGCGGAGTGGTATTATTAAGCATGCTTTTCGGGGAGGTACACGGTAGTATCTTGAAAACACATACTTTCGGGGCCCCATAACTGGGGAGATTGCTTCCACCCTCAAAAGGCCTAACCGGCCTCAGTGACCACGCAGTCTACGCGCAGGTCAGAGCCCTTCCTTAATGACAAAGCTGATTTTGTCTTGTTTTTCCTTTTTCATAAGAACACTTCAGGCCGTATTTGGTTCTGGCACCTCTAGAATATCTGGGATGATGAAAACCGGAATTTTTTCCAGATAGGCCAAATCTAACCAGATATTCAAGCGTGACTATTCGCAGTGCAATTATAGGTATTTTATCATCGCCCTCAAAATACGTTGGGAGAAAACCCCTCTGATAACCCCCGAACTACTTTTGCAGTTCAAGGTTCCACTGCCCGTGTAACGGTGGCCTCACAGGAATATACCCATTGTGCTAAGGAGAATCAGGTTCGTGAATGAGCCAATATATAGAATGCCGACCAGTCCGAAGGTGCATTCTTCTCCCGCATGAAGCAAAAGAATTTCCTGAATCGAACCTAGATGACCTCAAACCATCCTATATGCTCTCACTGGTATGGACTTGAAGCTCTGGATTATGAGCGAGCATTTGCACCGAAGCAAAAAATCGAGCCCGGCCCCAAGGGGCCGGGCTCTTTACCAAGTGTTCACAATCCCAAAGGACATGAATTGCAAATTTAGTACCTTATACCCCGAAAAAAATGACAGCTGCGATTATTTTTCGTGACATTCAACAGATACCGTAAGGCATTACAGGAACCCGACGGACAATTCTCCTTCTATGGGATCAAAGGAACATGGTCCAGCAAGAAGCACTCAGTAAGGCAATGCTTCTTAATGGATGGTCCGAACCGCTGAGTGAAAAGGTCCACATTTTCTCCAGCTCAAAATCAAGCATGCGATATTACTCGTAAGTAAAATTAGGATATAAAACCTATATAAAGATGCTATGATGGTACGAACGCAAGAATTGATAACTTCGTTGGCAAGGATGCTCACAATGCGAGCGAGCGGCTGAACAGAAGGATTTTCTGAAGATCGTTGGAGCAGGGTTTTCCGCGATCGCAAGTTCAGACCTTCTGGTATGCCACAAGGATGACGATGATCAGTAAATGGAAGTAAAACGGACTTATTTTAGCAATGGCTTTTGTCATATTAAATCATGCAATCGCACTCGCACAGCTGGAAGCAGAATTGATGATCTCCAGATGAAAGTGTGGAACCTTTGGTAATGCCCTGCCCGTTCCAGTGAAGGTCTTTAGAGCCTCCGGATCAGGACCTGTCGTGGCCAGCCACGGTTGGGATTTCCGCTATATCCCTTGCCGAATCATGGGAAATCGAACCATCATCATGTTCCTTGGTACGTTCCTGCGGGCAGAAACCAATAGGATCACCGTTTTTTCAAATTCTACATCTTTCTTGCTATCGACAGGCCATCTGCCCGATCTCCGCTTCAATCCTGTCCCTTCCCTTCCTGATTGCCGGCATTACAGGAAAGAAAGGTCGGACGATTTTAACAGACGGGGAAAGAAAAACGATCCTTAACCCATGACCAACATCACGGAACTCCTGAGTCTCAAAAGGCATAAGGTAGGTTCTAGATTTCTGGATTCTGTATTTTCCGAGTTTTTGCACGTTGTCTGTAAGTTTATCTTCTACATCAACACATCAACTCTATCCAGCTCCGGTTTAAAAAAGAACAAATTCAAAGCATTCCTTATTCATAAACTCATTGGCATGCAGGGGAGGGCATTTTGATCCAATGGATTATTCTTGTAGAAATTCTCCTACCAGCTTTTCTAACCTATCCAGATCAAATGGCTTTCCCAGGAATCCATCTGCCAACGCATTTTGCGCCAGTTCTTCTACCTCGCTGTTAGCCGACACTAGAATGACTGGAATTGACCGGAATTCCGAATGGCCTTTCAAAAGTTTAGTTGCGGCAACACCACCTATTTCAGGGATCCAGTTGTCCATTAGTATCAAGTCAGGCTTATATCTGCTCACTTTTTCCAAAACATCGTGGGATGTAGTTGAACGTTTAATTGTATAGCCCATATCCTCGAGGACTATGGAAAAAATTTCCTGCACATTTTGATCGTCGTCAAAAATAAGTATCGTTTTATTGTTCATTCTAATTTTCAAAATTATTAAACCTATATGCTTTGTGAAACATCACTTACATTTTTGCCACAGTTTTTCGGGCCCAACACGCTGAAATCGATCGGAAAGTGGAGAAAACACTATCGTTTCCCTCGGCCCCAACCCCAAATAACCGGCATTTTCCAAACTCTCGTAAAAGAGATCAAGAACACGGTTCTGCAGGCTGCGGTTAAAGTAAATGAGAACATTCCGGCACAGGATAAGCTGGAAACTGTTGAAAGAGCTGTCAGAGACAAGGTTATGGGTAGAAAATACCATTCGAGAGCGAAGTACGCTATCGAACTGGACAAAACCGTGGTTCGCCATATAATGTGCGGACAGCCCTTCCGTTCCTCCTGATTGAACATAGTTTTCCACAAAATCGCGAACGTTCTCCACGGGAAAAATACCTTTAGAGGCCCGTTCAACCACATGCGGATTCAGGTCCGTTGCATAAACGAGGGACCTTTCGAGCAATCCACATTCTTTCAAGAGTATGGCCAACGCATAAGCTTCCTCACCCGTGGCACATCCGGCTATCCAAACGCGAATCGTTGGGAACGTGCTCAAATAAGGCAAAACTGCCCTCCTCAATTCAAAAAAGAATCCGGGATCACGGAACATTGTGGTAAAGGGGACAGTAATCTGTTGGACGAAAACAGAAACCAATGAAGGATCGCTTTGCAACCTATGGTATAGGTCTCTCAAATCTGGTGACTTCCAGATTGACATTATACGCAGTAACCTCCGCTCCAGGGAACCTCTGCTATAATCCCTAAAGTCAAAACCGAACCGCTCGAAGAAACGATGCACGAACCATTCTACCTGTCCACCCTCTTCCATACTATTTCTTAGATATTATTGACCTTATCTCGGCCAATAGTACATCGATATCCACTGGTTTGGACACATAGCCCCCTGCACCTGCCAGAAGACAACGTTCCCGGTCGCCCTTCATTGCTTTCGCAGTAACAGATATTACCGGAGGATAACTAACGCCAGAGGAACTGAGAATATGGTCCAAGAATTGGAACCCATCAAATTCTGGCATCATCATATCCAACAGGACCACATCAAATTCAATTCCACGATCCAACAAACCCAATCCTTCCAGAGGATTGAGGCAACCCAATGCTTCTACACCTCTCGATTTAAGTGCAGTTTTCAATGCGAAAATATTTCGGTTGTCGTCGTCAATAATTAGAACTTTCATCTGTATAATTGGTTTAACGTCCAAATAGCCAAACCCTCAGAAGGGATACCAGCTGGTCTATATCGACAGGTTTAGAAATATAATCGGATGCTCCTGCACTCATGCAGCGCTCTCGGTCCCCTATCATGGCCTTGGCAGTAACAGCAATGATCGGCAGATCACGGAAACTGGGCTGGGAACGAATTTTTTCGATCGCCTGGAAGCCATCCATATTTGGCATCATGATATCCATCAGCACAATATCTATCCCTGGGTTTTTGTCCAGTATTTCACATGCCTCCTGGCCATCCATTGCTGAAAAGACCTCAACATTGTATTTTTCCAAAGCCCTGGATATGGAGAAAATGTTCCGGATATCATCGTCTGCAATCAGCACTTTTCGATCCTGGAGGATTTCAGTGAGCTTTCTTTCACCAGGCAAGGAAGCAGTTGGAATGTGCTCTGATTTACGGTCAACCAAATGTAGGAACAGGTTTACCTCATCAAGTATTCGCTGATATGAATGGACCGTTTTAACAACAATTGAGTCGGCATATTCTTTTATCCTCATTTCCTCGTGCCCTGAAAGGCTTTTCCCGGTGAAAACAATGATAGGAAGCTCCTCTAGACCGCTGTTGCTCTTAATGGTTTCCAGGGTCTCATAGGCGATCTGGTCTGGAATTCCCATATCAAGGATCACACAGTCTACCTTATCTTCGGTCAGGGCCTGCACACTCTGTTCCAGTGAGCCCTTGATTTCTGTTGAAATGTCAAAACTCTCCAAATAGTAGGAGAGAGCCGCAGCGTGCTTTGCATTTTCCTCAACTATGAGCACTTTCTTTGGCCCATGCTTCAGCGCAGCATCGATCTTAGTGAAAATGTTCTGGAAACCCTGTTTCTGAAAAGGTTTCTGGATAAAATCAATCGCTCCTCGCCTGATGCTCTCGTTTTTCTTGATCTGTTCTGCAGACATCATATGAACAGGGATGTGCTTTGTATAGGAACTGGACTTGAGGGAATCCAATACCTGCCACCCGTCCATTATCGGGAGAACGATGTCCAGTAGAATGGCCTTGGGTCCATATTGTCGAGCTGCACTCTGCACCACGTCCCCTCGCCCCACAACTACGGCTTTAAATCCTGCCTGTCGAGCATATTCCATCAGCGCCCTAGCAAAGACAGTGTCATCCTCTACTATCAACAATACCTTGTCCTGAGGTAAAAGGTCGTGTCGGTCATCGGGAATCTCCTCTGGAATGGAGGATTCGGACCGTTGGGATTGGTTTGCCGCTTCAGCAACCTCCAATGAATCACTTTCTGCTGAATCCTCCTGGTGATCAAATTCAGTCGGCAAAGCACCATCTATAGGTAGGGAAAGGGAAAAGGTACTGCCCTTACCCGGCTCGCTCTGTACACTGATCTCGCCTTTTAACAAGCGTGCGATCTCTCGGCTAATGGAAAGTCCGAGGCCAGTACCCCCAAAACGGCGGCGGGTGGAGCCGTCAGCCTGTTGAAAAGCTTCGAATATGAGCAGTTGTTTTTCTTGCGAAATTCCGATCCCTGTATCAATAACGCTGATAAGAACACTTTCTTGAGATCCATTTGGATTCTCCACTCTCATGGTCACGTGGCCCTTTTCGGTGAATTTTATGGCATTGGACAGCAAGTTCCTGAGGATTTGCTCGACCCGCAATCGATCGCTGTTTAAGCGAAATCCACTTGCCAAAAAATTCTCAATCTGAAAATCGAGCATTTTTTCCTTTGTTAAAGGCCTGAACATCTGCTGAAGGTCAAGAAGCAGGTCTTCAATTGAAAACGCTTCCCTCTCTAGGGTCATCTTTCCAGCCTCGATCTTGGACAGGTCCAAAATCTCGTCTATCAAGTTGAGCAGTCCCCTCCCGGAAGACCAGATCACCTGTGCGGACTCTATTTGCTCGGCACTGAGATTCCTCTCGTTGTTTTCGGTCAGAACCTTGGAGAGCAAGAGAATGGAATTGAGCGGAGTGCGCAGCTCATGGGACATATTGGCCAAGAATTCCGATTTATACTTCGTACTCAGCGCCAGAGCCTCTGCTTTCTCCTGGATCTCCCTATTTCGGACGGCGATCATCTGATTTCTTTCCTCCAGCGACTGGGACCTCTTTTCTAATTCCCTGTTTGACATCAGAAGTTCCTCTTGTTGGGACCTGAGTTCCTCTTCGGAGACCCTCAGCTTATGGGCCTGCGCTTCAAGTTCGGTGTTCAGGTTCTCTAGCTCTGCATGCTGTACCTGCAGTTCTTCGGTCTGGGTCTGCGTTTCCTCAAGTAGCTGCTGGACTCGGGCACGGCTCTGGGCGGCAGCCACTGCTATGCCGATAATTTCGCCAAATTCTTCAATTACCTTGACCTTATTTTCATCCAAGGTGGCTCGTGAACCAATTTCAATGATACCCATGCACTTCTGTTGGTACATGACCGGTATCAGGGCAATTTGGCTAACAGTTAGCTCACCTTGGGCAAAGCTTAGTTTAAATTCCTCTGGAAGGATACCGTTCAACACCTTGGTTCGCTGTTTTGCATAGACCTCCCCGATCGGGCCACCTCTTAACGGGAGATCTGAATCTGGGCAGCCTTTTAGCCCTACGGTATGTGCAAGCCTAAAACTATTCCTTTCCACGAGATAAAGGGCCCCATTTTCAACATTCAGGTAATCCAGAATAAAATTCAAACTGAATCGAGCGATGTCATCTTGACTAAGGTTGCCCATTAAACCAAAGTTTAGTTCCGAGAGCCCGTTCTTGCGCCAATCGTTCCATTGGAGCTGCTCGAAGTTTCTCTGGAGCGATTCGGTCATGATTCGCAGACTCTGAGCGATAGTCCCCAGGTCGTCCTCTTGCGAGTCGTCGATGGAAACGTTATAGTCTCCTCTGGTGACCTGTTGGGCAATAGTCCTGATTAGATTCAGTCGTCGTTTCATCTCGTTATCCTTATCCATCAGGTCGGCCTGCAACTGGGCCCGACGGTTGTAGTCGGATCTCAGTTTCAAAAAGAGGACCGAGGTTATTACCAAGGAAAGCAGGGATGCAAAGGCTATCAGGATTGTTGTTGTCAATGCAGAACTGTCCAGTTCATCAGACCTTTTACCAGCCCTTATCTCCTCATTCTGCCTGATCGTGCCAATCAGATTTCGACACGAGTCCATGATTGTTTTCCCCCTATCCAAAAGGTTAGGGTCCAATACGTGTGAATCTCGTCGCTGCGAGATCAGTTCTTCCAATATATCGAGCCTTTCCAGGGCCAATGCCTCAAGTCTTTCCGCACGAGAATACTGTTCGGCGGTCAGGTCCCCACTGAGCAGTTGGTCGACCCGTTGAGGGAGCGAGCTCCTGCTCTCCCTATAGGGTGAGAGGAATTTCTCCCGGCCGGTAAGAAGGAATCCTCGCTGACCTGTCTCCGCATTCTGGAGGTCCATCAATATCAACTGCGAATTTGTTATATTGCGCAGGGAGTTGTCCATGAGCTCCTTATTCTCCCGCTGATGCTGTAGAGAGAGAAACATGAACAAAGTCGAGACCACAAGGACAGCCATGGAAAAACCGAAGCCTAATTGGAGATTTCGTAGTACTTTCTGTGCCATTATCTAGAAATTGGAAGGGTAAAATAAAAGACTGACCCCTGGCCGACCTTGCTTTCGACCCCGCAGGCCCCACCGTGCTGCGCGATGATTTCTTTGCATATATGCAGGCCCAGGCCTAGGCCCTGGAACCGAGCAGATGCGTCCTGAACGCGAAAGAATTTGTCAAATACATAAGGAATCTTTTGCTGTGGGATTCCGATTCCATTATCACGGACCTCTATGGTCAGGAAATTTTCATCAACGGTGGAATGAACGATCACTGAATCTGAGTCGGGAGCATATTTAACCGCATTGGATAAATAATTGCTCAGAACTTGTTCTATTCTCAGCGGATCGGCAAGCACTGGCTTGGCAAATGCATCTCCAGTCCTTTCGATGTGCAGTGGGCGGTGCTGGTTGGTCATCAATGTGGACTCCATTGCCTGATGGATGATCTCCTCCAAGTCCACTTCTTGCATGTTGACCTTCAGACCTCCGTTTTCCATTCTGGAAATATCCAGTAGATCTTGAACCAGGGAGTTGAGCTTTTCTGATTGGTCCTGAACTTTGGACACATAGCCATAAGCTTTATGGGTGGTAAGATCTTTCATGGCCCTCAAAGCTATTTCCGAAAAGGCTTTAATGCTCGTCAGTGGCGTTTTTAATTCATGGCTCGCAACGCTCAGGAATTCATCCTTTTTCTTTTCCAGCAGCTTGCGTTCATCGATATCTGTCATGATACCGACCCATCTGGTTCCATCTGCACCTAGAGTAACCGGTACGATTTTCACAAGATGGTAGCGGTAAATCTGCGAATTGCACTCCAGCAGCCGAACTTCTTTTTCCAATGGCTGCAAATTCTCCAATTGAAGTTTCCAATCCTCAAAAACATGCAGGTCCTGGGGATGGAGTGTTGGCCAGCTCGATTTATCAGGAGCATACCGGAACCACTGTTCGTTGACATAGTCTACCTCCCCCTCTGAGTCAGTAGTAAATGCCAATTGCGGCAGTGCTTCCATTGTCACTTTCAATTCTTCGAGTTTGTCCGACAGCTCAGACTGCGCCTGTTTGCGATGGCGGATTTCTGTCCTGAGAACTTCCTGCATTCTTTGGAGCTCCGAAGTCTGCTCATACAGCCTGTAAAAGGTCTTGACCTTGAGCAGCAGAATATCAGGGTCAACAGGTTTGGTAATGTAGTCGATCCCCCCAGATTCATAGCCTTTTGTGATATACTGTTTTTCGCGGTTGACAGCCGACAGGAAGATTATGGGTATATCCTTGGTTCTTTTGATGCCCGACAAGGTCTCCGCGACTTCATAACCGTCCATACCCGGCATCTGTACATCTAGAATAATCAATGCATAGTCCTTTTTCAGGCATTTTTTCAGGGCCTCTTCACCAGAAAGGGCAGAGTCAGTATGGAAACCCTTAAGTTGTAACGTTTTTTCAAGCGAAAAGATATTTTCCTGCTTGTCGTCAACGATTAGAATCATTTATCAGAAATTTATTGTTGCGCGACAGGCTTGTGATTGCGACAGTCGCACGAAGGTAGATCAATGGACTAAAATATTAAAAAAAAGTAAGAAATGAATAGGAATCAACTTAAAATATTATCTATAGACCCTTACCCATTTTCTCGGTCATATCTTTCAGTGGATTGGCAGGATGGACAAGGATCTGCACGCCAGGATCCAAAATTGAATAAGAGGCGTTTTTTTTCTGATTTGGCATTATACGAGCTCAATACAGTGTATCCGTTCAAAAAGATTGGAAATGAACAGAAACGCTAACCTCCTTTTCGGCAAGATTACCTTGGGTAGCAGTATATGAACCCAGTTATTTTCATGACAACACTAAAGTTTGATCTAATCCAGTGCGGTCCTTAGCCTGTTTGGCTCAGACCTGGGGTTAACGGCCCTTAGATGTTAACCATACAAATGTACGCAACCCATTCTAACTTGATTTATTGAATGTGTTGATAAAATAATTTCTGGTACTGAACCTTTTACATTCTTGAACTCTCCCAATAATGACCAAGACAGATATAAAATCCGAAAAGTTCCCAGCCCTTAATCAACTGAAGCGCGGAACAATTCAAAAAGATTCATGGTTTCAGATCTCGGTAATGGGAAAGTTTCTTTTGCAATAATTTTCTAGCGGCATGAATTCGGGTCTTTACCGTCCCCTCCGGCACGTTCAAGTATTCAGCTATTTCATAATATTTGTAACCTTCAAAATGCATAATAAAAGCGCTCATGTATTTTTCGGGCACGGTTTCCATAACAGCATTAATATCTTCCATTAAGAACCGGTTCTCACTCTTATTCTTTGACGAGTTCAAGGAAGGATCATTTACCGAAAGAGAATTATTCATATAATTAGCGGCAAGTTTCTTTTTACGGCAATCATTCAAAAAACAACTCCTCATTATTGTATAGACCCATCCAAGAAGGTTGCTGCCTTTGGAATAATTATTTTGATACCGGAAAACCTTCATTAGCGTATTCTGCAGAAGGTCCTCAGCATCACTTTCATTCTTGGTAAACCGGTTGGCATACTTCAATAGGGTATCCGAATGAACCAACACTTCTTTATTTATAAAATCATTGTTCATTGTTAAACTATTTTGTGAAAAACTGCATTAATAAAAATGTCCTTGCGCAAAGACTGTTGAGATTAATCAGACTGGCTTTAAACCTCGCGTTAAAAAGCCAGTCTAACTGATGTTTAATGGTTGTATGCATACCATAAAACAATGTGCATGCCAAAGTGAGATGATTTCCTTCATGATAAATACGTGTTTAAAACAAGAAAAAACCTGAATAATTTCTTTGACTTTGCGTATTTATACGTTAGATATAAAAAAGCACTGTACCTCGTCAAATTAAGTTTAATCAAGGATCATATAGCCCTGAGCTGAGTTTTCACCATCAATTCTAATCTTCTCGACATCCAGAGTGGGAAAAATGGCATACACCTTTTGAGATTAAATCGGGGCACATCAAGATTCCATTTGAAATATTCCTATATTTTCTCCGTGGAGTACCTTTAATTAGCTTTCGTTGGCGATAAAATGGATCTCATTCTAGTTATTTTTTGATTGGGTGAGGAATGATAGCGCCCGACTGTAGCAATCCCTCTACATATATACTATATAGCTTATATTATTTTTCTGAATATAAAAATTTTATCTTTTTTTAATAACCGTTTAGATCCTTTCGTACTTTTCAATTGATTAGGAAGATCTGTTGGGTGAAATGTTTGCAGGAGCTATCGACTAAATGAGATCAAGGCGTCCTTTATTCAAACTTGGTGAAGATTGGATTCCCAATCTCAACAGTCGCTATGTAAGAAAAATAAATAATCGATTGATAACGAAAAATAAACCTACAGATTATGCAAGGCAGGAAAATATGGGAATTTTATCACGAGCTAAAAGATACTGTTCAAAAATTCAAGAGAGTCTATATATTCGAACAAGAGGAAGAAGATTTTTCAGATCCAACCGCTATAATCATATTTGATCTAATCAAGATTTTATCCATAATAATTTTCGGAATGCTAGCATGGAATTTTTGAGATATTACTTTCCTTCATTCTCATTTCTCCGCAGAAATAAAACAAAGATTTACTCAGAGCATTAAGACTTCTAGAGAAAGAAGCAGTTCCAGTTGATTAACTGGAAAGAATGATTCAAAAGATAAGTCCCGAGCCAAAAGGTAATATATTACTAGATAATAAAATCATTTGGCCCGATTTCAGAAGATTTCATCCTTGCAACCAAGTGTATTTAACACGGCAACCCGAATTAACTGTCGCTATCTACCAAAATGATAATGTCCGCAATTGCATTTACACTTGCTTAGTGCTTTATTACAATAGGTTAAGGGGATCCAACCAGAAAAATAACTTCAAACGAATCTTCCGAACAGAAGTTGGGGATTAAACAGGATGCATTAAAAAGGTTATCACATGGCACGGCATATCTGTTGAAACATCACAGCGATACTTAGTTTACAAGTAGGTCATTATTTGTTGGCTGTCCTTTGGTCGGCATTCCAAGCACAAATAATTATAGAATTTAAACGGGCCGATAACAGATTTATGGTTGAAAAAATGGTCGGCCTCCTCCCGATTCCATTGGCCAGGCACTTAGCGGGCAAGCAGGAAGCTTCCAGTACCCTTTCAATAACCACAGCAGCAGCTTATACCACACTCGATATTTACTGTAACTGTAAAGATATAATAACTATTGTCTGCATCCCCTAAGTTGGCCCGATCAGTGAAATATTCTCAAGCATTAATCAAAGCAAGCTACCCTTTGAGTTTATGCCATTTGGTTACCAACAACTAGAACTCTCACCTTATACATCTACTGGCCATACAGTATGGTCAACATACGGGCGGAAAGCTAAATGAGCAGGCCAGAAGAGATATAGGAACTAGGGCCCTTAACGCATCAGAAATCAAAGAAAGCTTGCATCCGGAGAAATAAATACTAGGTATTAGTGTGTTAAAGAATACTCGCATATAAAGAACAGCCCGGGGCAGCATATGCTTCAAGGCCATAAATGTTCCAAAGATAGAGTTGCGACTCCATAGCTGTCCTCAAACTTAACCTTTAATATCGATCTAGTTGGCCCAGAAGCGGGAAAGGAGATAAGAATGATTTAGGTTTCTTAACAGAATGTAACGGACTTCAACCCATGTTTAAAACCCGTCCAGAATGATAATGGGGGTAGGATATGAATGCTGATCCGGTATATGTTCACGGCAGGAAAACGGCAGATCACTTAACGGATCATACCGTTGGAAGATTTTGGCCTGGATTTACCCTCTATTCTAACTCTCCTAAGCGACCATCTAAGAATCTCACCTAAAATTGACTTAAAAAACAGGATAACCAAAATGATAATGGGGTAGCTTTTGTCTGAACTTTTCTGCCCAAAAAGTGTTATCCTGGTAAAAATTATATCATTTGAAAAAAAGGAAATAATTAAGTTAATGTGATTTATGATTCCAAAAAAATTGAGGCAAGGTGACCATATGAGGATTATCTCACCTCCTAATAGTTTGCTCCCGAAATTGGCTCCAGAAATAATTGAGAGGGGAATAAAGAGACTTAATGAAATGGGGCTCAGCGTGAGTTTCGGCAAACACATTCTGCAGGTTGATGAGTTCAAGTCCACCTCTGTCAAGCATAGGTTGCAGGACCTCCATGATGCGTTTTTAGACAATGTCGTTGATGGGGGTTCTAGCCCTCAGGGGATGTAAAAGTTCTAACCAGTTATTGAGCCAAATCGACTATAGCCTTATTCAGTCCCACCCAAAAATACTATGAGGGCTGTCAGATATCACAGCCTTGGTAAATGCTATATCCTTGAAGACCGGAATGGTGACTTACTAAGGCCCAAATTTCGAAGTGATAGCCGCAAGTAGGGATGCTAGCCTCACCCTTGACTGTTTTAAAAGATGCCTCATGCAAGATGAGCCATTCAAACTTATACCCAGTGAAACTTTCTATAATACTCTCTGGGCAGGACAGGAAATTAAAAATAGCGGATTCTGGACTGTTAATGCTGGTTCCGCGGAAGGAATGGTCATCGGAGGTAATTTTCTGACTTTCAATTTCATGCAGGGCACCCCGTTTGCAATGAGAGATGACCCGACCAGTCCGTTGATCTATATATTGGAAGACAATGGAGCGGAGAGCGTCTATAATGTTCAAAACCAGTTACAATTACTTATTCTTCAACCGGATTTCAGAAACGTTAGGGGTATTTTAATCGGGACGTTCAGAAGGGAATCAAATACGACCAGTGACCTACTCACAAAAATTATAAAAACAAAAGAGGAACTTAGGAATGTACCTGTGATCGCAAATGTTGATTTCGGTCAAACCGTCCCCACAGTTACGCTTCCGATAGTAGGTTACATGAGAATCGAAGCTAAAGACAATAGCGATGAAATTTTTATTTTAAAGAAATAACGGTCAGGTTCGATTGTTTTTTGATTGGGGGTTTCCTTTTTTCTGGGAAATACCATTCCTTGGTTTAAAATAGTTTATCCTTAGGTATGCATTATACATATTAATGTTTTACCTGGAAGGTACTTTTGTTTTTTGTCATTTGATGTCCCGATACCTTACATTTCTTTGATTCCATGTTGGATGCTGATTAGGTTAGGCTGATCTATTAATGCAAGTTTAAACCATAGATAGGACGCAAAATTGGTTCGTTTGTCAATCCTGGACCTTAAGGTAGCCCGATGGAGTTCAATCTTTGGTCTTCTTATTTTGAAAATTTTATTACTTGTGCACTTGCAAACTATTTGTCTTCCAACTCGTGGTCTTCACGGAAGCTACTTATTATGGTGTTGTTGGATTTGTATGGCAAACAAGCACAATTTTACGTCTGCTCTCTATCTTAAAGATTACGGCAACAGGTTCCGTCCTTTTACCTCCCGAACTCTTTTTGCAACGACGTAGATTTTGATCTGTTAATGCTCCGGTCCAGGCTATATAAAATAATCATGAATTCCCCCATTTTTCAGGACCTTGGCTGAACCCCTCTGTTTTGCGTAAACGGAGCTGGGACCGACCTAAGGCATGGAAAAACTGCCCAGAGAAAGCCGTTGAAGGAATATGGACGGTAGAAAAGATAGTTTTAACATAATTTAATGATTTCGACTGTCATTCAAGAAGACGAATCAGGCATTTTTAGAAAATAATTTGATATTTTTGAAAAAAAAGAATTGCGAATGATTGATAAAGTGCGTGTTATATTTGCAGTAGGTTTAGTTATTACAACGTTTAACCTTAATGCTCAGAACAGTGATAAACCATTAGATCCTTCCGGATTTGTTACAAAATACGACAGCACTTTCGCAGGGATCGGCCCTAAAGTATATGTACTGCCGGCACCAAGGACCAAGGAAGAAGAACTAGTCGATTCCTACAAAGAGAAAAAAGGATTTTATGATTCAATTGCCAGACAATTGGATTATCAGAATATTATAGAAGACTTTAAGCCTACTTCCAATGCAGGCTATATTAAACAGAATTTCAACCCTTTCCCCAGCAATGAACAGGACTGGAATGCCTTGTTGACCAAGCTCGAACAGAACAGAAATCTTCCGCTGGCCGCAGGATTGTCCAATGAATATGCGCTGGAACTGCTGAAACAAGGCGAGATCGGCAAGTCTATCGCTATCTTGATTCGCGGTCTGAATATGGCGAATTCTGCAAATACGGGCGAGAAGTTCGCCTTGGAGCATAACCTCGCGAATGCTTACCTATACAACGGTAACATTTCCGACGCTTCGGCAATGCAGGAAACATTCCTACAGTCAGCCGTGTCTAATAAAGCGCAGGTAGACCAAGCAAATACATTGGTGAGAATAGCAATGGTACAAGCTTATCAGAAAAATTTCAAAGCAGCTGAAAATACCATCATTAGACGCGCATTCCCCATCTTCAACAAAACAAAGAATTATACTGGCAAGGTTAATGCTCTAATCAACTTGGCGAAAATATACCAATTGCAGAACAAGCATACCGAAGCTCAATGGTTCCTTATTCAAGCAAGAGACTTGGCAACTCTAAGAAGAGTAGACAACCAACTCCCCGAGATTGAATATATGCTCGCATTTTCAAAATACGTACAGCAAAACTATTCCGTTGCTCAACGAGAATTTGAAAAAGCAAAATCATTGGCAGATGAAGAAAAGAACAAAGTCCTGCAATTGGCCATACACGACAAGCTCGGCGATATCTACCTCTTGCAAGGAAACTTTGAAGACGCAGAACAAGAACTGTCTGATTATTGGAGACTCAGAAACGAACTTTTCAGATCAAAACAGGTCGATTTATAGAAAACAACAACTCCGAGTTAAGGAAAAGTTAATAAACCCTAAATAAACGGTTTTTTGACAATTTGAAATGAATATTTTACGTTGTCACTCATATATTGATTTAATTTTTAACTAAATTTAGCGGTTAGAAATTTCCCAGATCTAAATAATGCTGGGGGTATACTGATAATAAAACTTAATGAACAATTTCAAGAATTATACTTATATGTTTAAACATCTCATTTTCTGTCTTGCGTTGATCTCAGTTGTTGCCTGTGGAGCTAAACCACGCGTAAACCTGGATCAAGATGGTTTGGAGCTTAAACCAACGACGCAACACGAAATAATCGCAAAAGAAGTTGCCAATTTATTGGAGAACTTCAGTTATAAAAAAGTACCAATGGGAGATTCACTCTCGAATATTGTTTTCAACAATCTTCTTGAAGGTATCGACCAAGGCAAAAACTACATGTTGCAATCCGACATAGACGATTTCCAACAGTTTAAAAACACATTGAGCCAAGATTTCAGGGAAGGTGACCTGTCAAGTGCATTCTATATATTCAATAAATATACGAACAGATATTTGCAGGCCATGAACTATGCCCTGGAACAAATCGATGCTCCCCATGACTTTAACAAAGACGAAACATACACCAGCTTCCGTGAAAAAGAAAATTGGTTCAAATCAGATGCTGAATTAAAAGATCAATGGAGAAAACGTGTAAAATACGATTTGTTGAACCTTCGCCTTACTGCGGGTGATTCAGCAAAGGTTGATATCGAAAAAAATAAAGAGACATTGCGCAGCAGGTACAACAACTTGATTTCTCAAGCTAAGAAAACCAATGCCAACGATGCCTTTCAAATGATCATGACATCTTTGACAGATGCTGTAGATCCACATACAACTTATTACAACCCATCATTTGCGCAGGCTTTCAATGAAAGCATGTCCAATACCTTAGAAGGTATCGGAGCCCAACTACAGATGGAAAATGAAATGGTGACCATCAAACAGATTATCGCTGGTGGCCCGGCATTCAAGGACAAAACATTACATATCAACGACCGCATCGTAGGGGTTGCCCAAGGTGATAACGGTGAATTCGAAGATATTATTGGATGGAGACTGGACGCTGCAGTAGCTAAAATTAAAGGCAAGAAAGGAACAGTCGTAAGATTAAAAATCCTTCCTGCAGGTGCTGAGCTATCTGCTGCTCCAAAAATCGTTAAACTTACACGTGAGAAAATAATCTTGGCCGAGGAGTCTGCAAAAAGAGAAACTAAGGTGATAAAAGGTGAAGATGGCAAAGAATACAAAATCGGTATTATCAACCTTCCTAAGTTCTACATTGACTTTGAAGCTGTACGCCGTGGTGACAAAGATTATAAGAGTACCACAAGAGACGTGAGGTTATTGTTGGACAGCTTGAAACAAGACGGAGTTGACGCTGTATTAATGGACTTAAGAAACAATGGCGGTGGTTCTCTTCAAGAGGCGATCGAATTGACAGGTCTATTTGTAGATCAAGGTCCTGTAGTACAAGTAAGAGATACTAGAAACCGTGTTCAGGTAGACAGCGACCAAGAGGTTGGATTGGTATGGGAAGGACCATTTGGTGTTATCATCAATAGGTTCTCTGCCTCCGCATCTGAAATTTTCGCTGGTGCAATCCAAGACTATGGCCGTGGAATTATATTGGGTTCTACAAGTTATGGTAAAGGAACAGTACAGAACGCCGTTGATATGTCACGCTTTATCAGTGCAACCAACAAATTGTTGATCAAAGCAGCAGGTGAGTCAGATCCTGACACTCCAAACGGTGCTCCAGAATTCGGACAGATCAATATTACAATGGGTAAATTCTACCGCGTTACTGGTAGCAGTACTCAACATAAAGGGGTTACTCCGGATGTGACATTCCCAACTCAATACTCAGCAGAAAAATTCGGCGAAAGCTCAGAACCTTCTGCATTGCCTTGGGATCAAATCAAGCCTACAAAATTTGCTAAGATCGGTGACCTTAAGCCTATCAGCACACAGCTTGAAGAAATACACAAAAAACGTTTGGAGAAATCTCCTGCTTACACCTTCCTATTGGAGGACATCGCAGAATTCAACAAAAATGAAACAATGCCTGCAATCTCCCTTAACGAAGCAAAATTAAAAGCAGAACGAGAAAAAAGCAGAATTAAACAACGCGAACGCATTAACAAACAGTTGGCGTTCCAAGGTGAACCTCTCTGGAAAGAAGGTCAACCACAACCAAAAATCGACTACGACTTTGTACTTGAAGAAAGCGCAAATGTATTGACGGATTTTATTAGGTTGAACAAGAAATAGGTAATAATAGACAGTAGACAATAGACATAAGACATAAGACATTAGATACTGTATAGTTTATTAATATGCAAAAAGGTCTGAAGCTTACGCTTCAGACCTTTTTCTTTTATTATGCTTTAGCACGGGCTGAAAACATGACTATGTGATTTAACCCCATACAACACTGTAGTTACCATCTACACTGATCATCACCTTGAAATACTAAATGTCTTATGTCTATTTCAAAAAAACAGTTTCCTTAGCAAAAGCTAAGGAATGACACGAATGTCGAGAGGAAGAGGGGGCGATTTTTGGGGGAATGACTTGCGGCGCGCCGCAAGTCATTCCCCCAAAAATCGCCCCTTTTTTAAAAAAAGAATCTGTCATTCCAGAGCTTTAGCTCTGGAAACTATTTTGTATTTGTAATAGCACAATCCCATCGGGATGACACTATTATAGCAGGCAATATAGCAAAGAAGACACACCAATGTCTTGCTCCAAATCACATTAATAACCAACCCCTGATCTTCTAGGTTGGCGTATTGCTGGCCAGGTCGCCGGTTGACCATTCCTGTCTGCTGGAAGCACTCTTTTCTCGCGATCCACCAACTTCGGTTCTTCAGTAGCTTTGTACGTCAGTACCGCTGTCAAAATAACGTTCGACAATAAGTCATCAAATACTAACTTATCATAGGTGTCCAAGTTGGTATGCCAGGTATTGCTGAAATATCCCCATGACAGGGAACTCAGCATAAACCCCGGAACACCCGCCGCAACAAATGAGGCATGGTCCGAACCTCCACCACCCGGAGAACCCGGAAAATCTGTTTTTATATCTTTTGTAATTTCATTCGGAACGGCCGCCAACCATCTTCCCATAAAATCATAGGAATGCACAAAGCCCGATCCGTTGATATTGGCAACCCTACCTGTTCCATTATCCAAATTGAAAACCGCTTGCGTTTTTTCGACAATTTCCGGGTTGTCAAGCACAAACGCCCGAGATCCATTCAGGCCTTGCTCCTCACTGCCCCAAAGACCAATAATTATACTGCGCTTAGGATTAGGTAATACTTTCTTGAGTACCCGCGCTACTTCCATCATGGCAATGGTACCTGTACCGTTGTCAGTAGCACCTGAACCCCCTTCCCAGGAATCCAAATGGGCAGACAGGATAACATATTCATCCGGAAACTCCGTCCCTTTGATTTCCGCAATCGTATTGAAAGAAGGAACATTGCCCAAGTGCTTCGATGAAGTCTCCACCTTGATCTTCGGCTTATATCCTTTTTCTGCCAACCGATAAAGAATACCGTAGTCTTCCAGGGATATATCCAATGAAGGCGCTTTATGCGATCTTGCTCCAAATATCTTGTTGGCACCGAACTCCCCTGACCAGTAGCTGCTCAAGATGCCCACCGCTCCTGCATCCTCCAATACGGTAGGAATTGAATATGGTGCTAATCCGGTTGCTTTAATCCTATTGTTCCAGGCAGCAGAGAGGGAATCTCTGTTTTTGTTCATCTTTTCGATGGACTCAGGCGTACCATATTCCTTCCAGTTGGCATCTGGGCGACCCGTTGGTTGTGGCATTGAAATCATGACGTACTTGCCTTTTACCTGTGGCAACCATGCTCTGAATGCCAGCGAATCCTTAAAGTCAGCCAATGGTATGACCTCGGCTTCAATAGCTTTCCCATTGGTAGTAGGGCTCCATGCCAATTGCGTCCCAGCCAATGACTTCTGGCGTGGGTAGGTCAAATCGATATGCGAAATCCCGCGTTCCCAACCGTGCCACTCACCGAACTGCTGATTCTTGGCTGGAATCCCCCATTTCTCAAAAGTCTGCAGTGCCCACTCGTTTGCTTTTGTCATCTGCGGTGTACCCACCAATCGCGGACCAACAACATCCAACAGCTCAAAAGCAAGTTGCTCCAATTCAGAATTGTCCTTTGCTTCCTTTACGATCTGTTCAACGATGGGATCCAACTTTTGGGCTGCCCGCCCGGGAAAACGCTGTGCCTGCAAATCAGTGCTAAAACCGCATGCAAGCACTAAAATTGCCATTCTACCGAAATAAGTAATAATTAGATTATTGAATTTCATGTGTATTTTTTGGGTTAAATATTAGGTATTACCCTAAGGTCGGCAATTTTTGGGAATTATAAAAAGAGAAATAGCCTTGACGGGTAATGTCATCGCCCAAAAACCAATACATAGATCACTGCCGTAGGATGTGATGGTTGGTGAGACACCATCCCTGGCGAAGAACAGACACTTCACAAATATGATTTCAGTGGCAGGTGGGGAACCTGCCACTGAAATCATATCATGCCATGCAACCCTGTAGGGGTGCAACTATTATAGAATTGATTACGTTTTGCTACACAACCCTGTAGGGGTGTAACTATCAATTGCTGATTGAAACCAAACGCTTGAAAACGACAAAGCCGTGGTCGGTGTCCTCACCGACCACGGCTTCGTTACTCGATTCCTGCACAGCTATCGCAAGTCTTTCGCGTTGGATTTGCGTGCAGGCCTGACTTGCGTTTATCTCCAATCTTTATACTGGTTGATCAAGCCATTTGTTGATGAATCATGAGATACGACCGGCGCATTATTCTCTAACTCCGGCAATATCTTGTTTGCCAGTTGCTTTCCTAACTCAACACCCCATTGGTCGAAGCTGAAGATATTCCATATAATTCCTTGAACAAAGATCTTGTGCTCATAGATAGCAATCAGGGAACCTAATGTCTTTGGAGTAATTTCTTTAATCAAAAATGAATTTGTCGGTCTATTTCCTTCAAAAACTTTAAATGGTGCAAGCTCCTTGATCTCTGATTCTGACTTTCCTGCTTTTTTAAGTTCCGCAACCACCTCTTCCTCAGATTTCCCATTCATTAACGCTTCTGTCTGTGCAAAGAAGTTCGAAAGCAACATCTGGTGATGCTTACCTAATGGATTATGGGAAATTGCCGGAGCAATAAAATCACAAGGGATTAATTTCGTACCTTGATGTATCAATTGATAAAAGGCATGCTGACCATTTGTTCCCGGTTCGCCCCAGATAATAGGTCCGGTTTCATAGTCCACACGCTTGCCGTTTCGATCAATATACTTTCCATTGCTCTCCATATCTCCTTGTTGGAAATATGCAGCAAAACGATGTAAATATTGATCATAAGGCAATATGGCGTTGCTTTCAGCTTCAAAGAAGTTATTGTACCAAATACCTAAAAGTGCTAGGATAACAGGGATATTTTCTTCAAACTCCGTATTTCTGAAATGCTCATCAGCTTCATAAGCACCTGTCAACAACTGCTTGAAGTTATCAAAACCTACTGCTAGGCAGATCGACAGACCGATTGCAGACCATAATGAATATCTTCCCCCTACCCAATCCCAAAACTCAAACATATTCTTGGTATCGATTCCAAATGCTGACACTCCAGACTCATTGGTACTCAATGCAGCAAAGTGTTTCGCAACATCTGCCTCTTTTGCACCGGCCTTCAAGAACCATTCCTTTGCTGAATTGGCATTGGCCATCGTCTCTTGGGTGGTAAATGTTTTGGAAGCTATCAGGAACAGCGTGGTTTCAGGATCTAAATCCTTCAGCGTCTCTGCAATTTGTGTTGCGTCTACATTGGAAACAAAATGCATGTTCAGTCGCGTTTTATAGGACTTTAATGCTTCGGTGACCATCACTGGCCCTAAATCAGAACCACCAATACCGATATTCACAACATCGGTGATCTCTTTTCCAGTATATCCTTTCCATGCTCCGGAGATAATACGATCAGAAAAGTCTTTCATTCTTTCCAATACCGCATTAATCTCTGGCATAACATCTTTACCATCCGTCAACACCGGATTACCCGACTGATTCCTCAGGGCGGTATGCAGTACTGCACGGCCTTCGGTTTCATTAATTTTTTCGCCATTGAACATGGCCTCAATGGCATCTTTCAACTGGCACTCACGTGCAAGCTGAATCAATAAAGCCATTGTTTCTTCGTTGATCCTGTTCTTGGAGTAATCCAAGAGGATATCGCCTAGATAGACTGAAAATTTACCGAACCTCTCCGGATCAGCAGCAAAAAGCTCCTTGATGGTAGATTCATTTATGGTAATGAAATGATCGGCTAAATATTTGAAGGCTTGGGTTGTTGTAAAATCAATTTTTGGTAACATAAATTATTGCTTTTGCTCAAATATAAGGATTACAGCCTAATCAATCCTCAATTTTATGTTATCTTTGTTCTTATGACCAAAGAACAAATTCAGGACTTGAGGGATAGAGTAACATCCCTGAGGAGGCATCTTTGACATTGATGTCAAAAAAGAAGAAATAAAGCGCGAAACCCAGATTACTCTACAGCCAGATTTTTGGGATGACCCCAAAGCTGCAGAAAAGGTATTACATTCCATCAAGAACCATAAGGTATGGACCGATCAGTTTGATGAGGTGGACGCTTCTGTTGAAGACACTGGCATTATTTACGAATTCTATCAAGCAGGTGATGCCAGCGAAAAGGAGCTCGAAGAACAATATCAAACCGCTCTTGCAGAAATTGAAGAGTTGGAATTCAAGAATATGCTCAGCGCGGAGGAAGACCAACTGGATGCGATCCTACAGATTACCGCAGGTGCTGGAGGAACGGAGTCCTGTGATTGGGCGGCCATGTTGATGCGTATGTATATTATGTGGGGTGAAAAACACGGCTGTAAAGTTACAGAGCAAGATTATCAGGAAGGAGATGTAGCTGGAATCAAAACCGTAACCCTGCAATTTTCCGGAAACTTCTCTTACGGTTACCTAAAAGGTGAAAATGGTGTACATCGTTTGGTTAGGATCTCACCGTTCGACTCCAATGCTAAAAGACATACTTCCTTTGCATCCGTTTATGTTTACCCATTAGTGGACGACAATATCGAGATTGAAGTTAAAGATTCTGAAATTGAGTGGGATACTTTCCGTTCAGGTGGTGCTGGTGGACAGAACGTGAATAAAGTTGAAACGGCGGTTAGGTTGCACCATAAACCTACCGGTATTATCATCAAGAACCAGGAGTCTAGGTCACAGCTGCAGAACAAAGAGAATGCCTTGCGTTTACTGAAATCTCAACTTTACGAAATCGAAATGCGCAAGCGCCAAGAAGCAACCGCAGCCATCGAAGGTTCCAAAAAGAAAATTGAGTGGGGATCCCAAATCAGAAACTACGTCCTACACCCTTATAAACTAATCAAAGACCTCCGCACAAACACGGAAACATCAAATACACAAGCCGTCCTCGACGGTGACCTCGATGAATTCCTGAAAACTTACTTGATGGAGTTTGGGGGCTAAGGGATAGACATAAGACAATAGACTCGGTATGGCTTACCAAACGTCTTAATACTTGGAAGGTTTTTTACCATAATTAAGAATAAAAAAAACCGATAAACTATATCGTTTCTTATGTCTATTGTCTATTGTCTAAAACGCATTTTTCCACATCATACTTTCTACGGGGCGGATTGTTTTGTTATTATATTTTGCGTTTCCTTTGCTGTTGTACATGGTTTCGATATCACCTTCAACTACGAAGTAGATCAATTGACCAATTGGCATACCTGCGTATACACGAACTGGTTGCGCTACGGAGATTTCTAGTGTCCAGGTATTGCAGAAACCGACATCACCTTTTCCTGCTGTGGCGTGGATATCGATCCCTAAGCGGCCGGTGCTTGACTTTCCTTCCAAGAAAGGAACATGACCATGGCTCTCTGTATATTCCAGGGTAACCCCTAGGTAAAGCGTTCCGGGCTGAAGGATATAACCTTCGGCAGGTATTTCAAAATGTTGGATTTCATTGTGCTTCTTGGCATCTAGCACCTCATCTTTATAAGTGGCCAAGTATTTACCTAAATGTACATCGTAGGAATTTGTACCTAAGCATTTCCTGTCGAAAGGTTCAATAACGATCATCCCTTTGTCGATTTCCTCTAAAATTCTCTTGTCTGATAATATCATATTCTGGAGCTAAACATCTGCGAGTTAGCAGGATTCAAAAATACATAAAATTAATGGATAGACAACCTGGAATTAAACATCTCATTTTTCACCAAATACCACCTCCATTTCACCCTTTCTATCTCACATCTCATATCTCATGTCCCAAATCCATTTCACCCTACCATGTCTTATGTCTTGTGTCTTATGTCTTATGTCTAAACCTATTCATCTCAAATCTCATATCCCACATCCCAAATCTAATCCCTACCTTTGTCTATGTCACTAGCCTATCTCAAAGAATTAGACGCTCACAGTCGTATTGCATTATGGAAAATTGAAGAGTCGGAGGACGAATTGATTTCTATGTTGCAGCTTGATGAAGCAGAACTTGCGAAACTCAGCAGTTTGGCAAAAGGGAAAAGAACGTTGCATTGGCTTGCAACAAGAGTACTACTACGATACTTGCTGCAGACACCTGAATTTATCAGCTGCCCTTCAGATTCAAACGGCAAGCCATATCTTCCTGATTTTCCTTATGAAATTTCATTGACGCATTCTTATGATTATGCAGGTGTGATGTTGAGTTCGGCTGGGGTTTGTGGCATTGACCTGGAGATTGTCAAGGAGAAGGTGGTACGAATTAAAGATAAGTTTTTGAAGCCTGAGGAAATAGGTTTTATCGAAGAGGACCAGTTTGTAGATCAGCTGTATGCCTGTTGGTGCGCTAAGGAAGCTGTCTATAAGCTCCAGGGCAATAAGGGGGTATCTTTTTATCAAGACATGACGATTGAACCTTTCAGGTATACGCCTCAAGGCGTAATGACCGTTAACCTCAACAAGAATAATGAGGTTAGGAAGTTTAATGTGTTTTATGAGAGGTTTAATGAGTATATGTTGGGATATGTGGTGGGTTGAGACACCCATGTTGGCTCAACCGACACCATGATTGGTGGCCACATCATCGCCATAGTTAGTGTCCCCAACAGCCATCAATTAATTCAATGCCAGCGGCATTATACGCCGTAGGCGTTATATGTTTTTTAAATGCCAGCGGCATGCCATATCTATAGAAAATGCATAGCAAACAATAATTAACGCCATAGGCGTGACATGTTTGATAATACGCCAAAACGACCGCCATGGTTGGTGTCCTCACCAACCATCTAATGGCTAAGCTAATTCAAGTCTTGCGTGTTTGACCGTGCAAGGCCATGCTTTAACAACCGTCCTGTTTTAGCGAAAGTCGCTTATTAGACTTATAGATCCTGACCGCAATCAAGAAATACGCCAGCAGAAGAGGTCCGTACACTAAGCCGATCAAGCCAAATAATGGAATACCAATGATAACCCCAACAACCGTAATAATGGGATGTATATCCCCCAACTTTTTGGCGATCACCAAACGCAGAACGTTGTCGATATTGATCACCAACCCAAATCCCCAAACCAAAAGACCAACACCCTGCCAGGTCATCCCATCTGCCAACAGGATCACCGCCGCCGGAACAAATATCAATGGCGGACCCAATAATGGTATAAAGGACAAAATAGCACAAATGACCCCCCAAAAGAGCGGATCCTTGGCTCCAAAGATCCAAAACCCGACAGCCAAAAATGCACCTTGAATAATGGCGATTACGGTCTGGCCAATTATATTGGAATAGGTTATATTTTTTAGTTCCTCGCCAAATGCAACGGCGTTTTCATCATCGAATGGAAGATAGTGAATCAGGCTTCCTTCAAACCCTCGGTAGTTGACGAAAAGGAAATAAAGCAAGAAATACATAACGGCTACCTCCAGAAACACATTGGCAGCACCGCTGAGTGCAGAAGTCAAGAGACCTCCGAAATAGGAAGAACTCGCTTCCAACTGTTTCTCGATAAGATCCGGCTGACCCAATTTATCGCCGACAAAATGGTTGATGGCATCCATGATCTTGCTGATCCATTGCGGATTCTGCTGGAGTTCGATGGCTTTGCTAAAAAGCATCTTCCCAATCCCAAAGAATGGAAGTACAATAATGAATATCGAAAGAACAATAATAACCACTGCAGAGACCGGTTTTGGCCAATTCCATTTCTCGATCAAAAAGATATTCAGATTCCTGAATAAAGTATACATTACCATGGTCCCCAGGAATGCCCCAAAAATTCCTGAAGTAGCATATAAAATTACCCCCCCTAAAACTACAATTATAATCAGGATAATAATATTACGCTCTTTCTGTGAAAAAACATCGTTGTTGCTCATAATTGATTTTAAAATTAGATAACAACTTTTGAGAAATTTGGTTTAGAAAATCAGAAAAAAAGTCGCCAAGGTTGGTGACGGCAAGAACGTCATGGTTGGTGTCTCCACTAACCATCTTCAGCACTGCTAGCGCAAGTCTTGCGCGCTGGCCATGTGCGTAGGCATGACTTGTGTTAAAGCCTTCGCTGGCCAGACTTAGCCTTATTAATACCAATAAATAATGCCATTTCATGGCAGGATGACGTTACTTTTGAAGCGCAAAAGTAACCAAAACGCTTGCTCATTTAAGGTGGGTTGTCACACTAGTCCAACGCACATGGAGAAAATGCCTATAATAGTTGCACCCCTACAGGGTTGAGTGGCGTAGGGATATTTTTAGTGGCAGGTGGGGACACCCGCCACGGCTTGAAGTGGCGGACCCTGTGTTGGTTGAGCGGAGTCGAAACCAGGAGCCGAAGGGCAAGCCCAGCGCGAGCTTCGACTTCAATAAGCTAATTTTAACCTTCCTTTTTTTTTCTTTCTTTTTTTTGACAGACGACTAAATAAATTCTAGTAGGAAAATATTAACCTTAAAATTCTTGTTACAAAGTGTTTTTAATAAAAACAAGCAATTATATGTAGCGAAACGGTATTAACACACGTTATAACATTCAAATATTTAACTATAATCCCTAAAAAAACACAAAATTAAATATTAACATAAATTTTACATATCATTTTTTAACCAAAAGAAAGACAATTATATATAATTTAATAACTTAGTAACCATTATATAACCATTACTTAACTTTAAAAGTTAACCTTTGTGCCAACACTACTGAAGAACTTATGAAAAACCTATACTTATCAATTCAATTTTATAATATTTTATAATCCATAACACCCTAATTATCCATGAATTTAACTTCGAAAAACACAGCGAGGTCAATCTTTGTATTGCTCATTTGCATGTGCTGTTCTTTCACAGCAATTAGCCAGCAACGAACGGTAAGCGGTAAAGTGCGGACTGCAGACAACGTACCATTATCTAATGTTTCGGTACTTCTTAAGGGAACAAACATTGGTTCTCAAACCAACTCAGGGGGTGAATTTCAAATCAATATTCCACAAGATGGGATTTTGATATTCTCGAGCATTGGATTTATAACTCAGGAAGCGGCTACCAAAGAAAAAAATTTCATTAACATCATCTTAGAAAATGACAACGAAAATATTGATGAAATCGTTGTAGTAGGTTATTCCCAGGTTGAAAAGCAACACGTGGCGTCTTCTGTAGCGACTCTTGATATGGAACAGACGAAAACAAGGCCGATTTTTAAGATGCAGGAAGCTTTTTCTGGCACAATCCCGGGAGTCACGATGCTCCAAGGATCAAATATGCCAGGTGCAGTACCGGGCACCATTTCTATCCGTGGTATCAGTACCCTCCAAAATGCAGACGCACTGGTTATTGTTGACGGAATGGAGCAGCCCATTACAGACCTGGACCCAAATCAAATCAAAAGTGTGACAGTCTTAAAAGACGCGGCTTCAACATCCATGTATGGATCTCGGGGTGCAAATGGAGTAATTATAGTGGAAACAAATCGTGGTTACACTGGCCAATTCAAGGTAGACCTAAATACCTGGGGCGCTTTTAGCAGACCTATTGACCTCCCTAACTGGGTCGATGCAGCTCAATACATGAAACTTAACAACGAAACGCGAGCCCATCAAAATCAAACGCTCCTTTTTTCTGATGAAGATATCCGAAGGGCAGAAAGCGGTGAGACAAAAAGTGTTAATTGGTTGGATGAAATAATGACACGAAACCCTTTTGCGAACAATACGACTGCAAGTATCTCCGGAGGCGGGGGCGTTGGTACATTCAACCTGATGTTGGGCCATATCGGAGAAAAGGGTTTGAATGATATAGAAGGAACAGAAAAATTCTCCGCTCGTTTCAATACAAACATCAATATTGCTGACAAATTTGTGCTATTGGCTGATTTCTACGCACATAGACTTCAGGTAGACCGCCTTATGGCCAATGACAATGGTCACGGACTTTATCAGATAGCCTGGAGAATGAATCCTACTCAACAAATATTCTATGAAGGTTCAGATCTACCTGACCATTACATCTTACACAATAACATGAACCCATTGGCATCTATTGCTAAAGGGGGTATAAAAAATTATTTATACGATCGCAGCACAATCAATCTAAGACCGCGATACAACATCAACAAAAATTTGAATATTGAAGGTAATGTGTCTTACATGATCAATAAATCTGCTAATAAAGCCGAGAGAAGAACTTTTAAATTTTTTGATGGTGATGGCGCGCCAGTAACTATCTGGAACAATTCTGTAACGGCTGAACAGGGAGTCAGCTCATCTCAATTGACCGCTCGTGCAATGGCAAATTATACCAAAGATCTGCGTGGAGACAAAGATAAAATTTACCTGACCTTGGGCACTGAAATGATGAGTTTTACCTATACGGACTATAGAGAGGAAAATAAAGCTTCATTCTTTGGTAAATTGAACTATTCATTTGACAACAGATATATTTTGGAGTTAACCGGAAGGTCTGATGGTAGCAGCAAATTTGCTCCGGGAAATAAATGGGGCTTCTTCCCCTCAGCGGCAATTGCATGGAATATTCACAATGAGTCATTTTTCAATTCCCTCCATGAAAGCGGAGCAATTAACAGTTTGAAATTCCGTGCCTCATACGGTTTGATCGGCAATGAAAATGTCGCTCCTTACCTATGGCAAGAAATTGTGAACAACTGGGGTTGGACCATCCGTGTCCCTAACCCTAACTTTTCATGGGAGAAACAAAAACAGTGGAACATCGGTATGGATTTGACTGCCCTGAACAATAGGTTGTCATTCACTGCTGAGGTTTACGATAAATTCTCCTACGACTTAATCTATGACAACTTCCCGGTGCCTCCATTGACTGGATCAAATTCATTAGAATCTGCCGTGAATATCGGTGAAGTTCAAAATAAAGGTTGGGAGCTTTCAGCAAAATGGTCAGATAAAATTGGAAAGGTTTCCTACAACGTGAGCGCCATGTTATTTGATAATGTCAATAAGGTATTGAAAGCTGGTTATAGCAATTCTGATACACTAATATTCAAAGGAGATAGTGACAAAATTTGGTACAATGGAACTTCTATAGACAACTATTATGGATTTGAAAGCAACGGTTACTTCCAGAATGCTGATGAAGTGGAGAATACTGCCGCTAAATTACCTAACACCCTTCCAGGTGATATCAAATATATTGACCAAAATGGTGATGGCATCATCAACGATCAGGACCGTACTTATTTGGGCGACCCCTTTCCTCACATGAATTACTCTATCAACTTAGGCCTGAATTACAAAAACTGGGATTTCTCCGTCATGGGACAAGGTGTAGGGAAAAGAAATGGAAGATTGGTAGGTATGGAAGGGTATCCTGTATTCGTAGACGGTGACAGCAACTCCTTGGGTACACCACGACAGGAATATGCAGACAACCGCTGGACGGAATCTAATCCGAACGCCCGTTTCCCAAGGATTTGGAGCGGAAACAGTTCTAATGCTTATTTGAGTGACGTATGGCTGGGAGATGCTTCTTATTTCAGAATCAAAATGATCCAATTGGGCTATACATTTCCTGGTATAGGAAAGAGCATAAAGAATATCAGGTTATATGTGAATGCACAGGATGCCTTTACATTTACTAAATGGGAAGGGCTTGAACCCGAACGAGGATTGGACAAATCCAAAACTGAAAACCAAGGAAATGGAGTTTACCCAAGAATGGCAACTTACAGTTTTGGAGTCAGAGCAACCATATTTTAACCACTTATTTTACCAAAATGAAAAAGACAATATTTGCAATAGCATTAATAACATCCTTAGGAACAACCAGCTGTGAAAAATTCCTTGACAAAAGAGATCCAACAGCTACCAATTTCCAGGAATTTTTCAATACGGAAGAAGATTTGAGGAGGGTTGTTTACAGCAGCTATAGGGATGTGTTTACACACCCAACCGAAAGAAGACTTTTATTCTATATGATGGATGGTAGATCGGACAATGGCTATGCCCGAATCGAAACAGATCACCATGGGATCATGGCCAATGGCAACTATAATAGTAATTCCAGAGCGGCGGAGTATTATTGGACTTTGTTCAACAAGCACGTTGGTCGTTTGAATACATTTATTGCAAATGTAGACATCCCTTATGTGGAGGATGAAGCAGTCCGCCAAAAATACAAAGGTGTATTGGAAGCATTAAGGGTTTGGCATTACTTCAGGATTGTCGGTCATTGGGGTGATGTTCCATTTGTATTGGAGCCGGCAACTTTGGAAACCGCAAAACAACCTGCGACTCCTAAACAAGAGATCCTGGACAAATTATTCCCTATGGCTGAGGAAATCGCTGCCAGACTCCCAGAAAATGAAGGGACGACAAACGCCTATATGTTCAATAGATATTCTTTCAAAGCCATCATTATGCGATACGCCCTATATTACGAAAGATATGATCTAGCTGCTAAATTGGCTAAGGAAATCATGGATTCAGGCAAATTTGAGCTTCACTCTAAATATGGGGATATGTTTGGTTACAAAGCCGATAAAACCAACAAGGAGTTTATCATCAAGTTTGACATGGAGAGTCATGACAACTCAGCTACGGCTTCTTTTGAACATTTGGGGCCTCATTACAGAACCGGAAAAGGTCAATCATACCTAGTTCCTACCAAATCTTTAGTGGATAGCTACTGGACTTTGCAAGGAAAACCAATTGACCAATGCCCGTTGCATTCAAAAGAAGAGTATGAGTTGAATCCAAAATTAAATAGGGATCCCCGGTATGCACAAAGTATTTTTGGACATGGCGACAATTTTGCAGGTGAGGTTATCGACATCTATAATCCCAACAGCCCAATGTACTACCAACAATTAAGAGGAAGCAAATCCGGCTATTGGTTCAAGAAATTTGTTGACGAAGCCGATGCCTTCAGGTCAGGTGGGAACATGAATTTTCCATTGATTAGATACGCAGAAGTTCTGTTGACTTACGCTGAAGCGAAAATTATGTCCGGTGAGCCAGATGAACTTGCTAAAGACTGCATCAACAACATCCGTAAAAGAGCTGGCTTGGACATGACCGAAGCAGATGTTAAATTAACAGCCAAATCTAAACAGCAATGGATTGACCTCATCAGAAATGAGAGAAGGATTGAGTTTGCAGGTGAAGGAATTAGGTATGACGATATCATTCGTTGGAAGATTGCTGACAAAGTGTTAAACCAACCTGCCATGGGCCATACGCGCAAGATTAACAATGTACTTCAATCACTTAAAATCGAAGACCGCAGGTTTACCAACAACCAATATAAATGGCCTTTCCATGAAAGTACCCTTAAAGTTGAACCAAACTTGGTTCAGAATGCGGGATATTAAATGATGATTTAATTGTAGATTCTTAGATTTATAATAATCCTATCAATAATAAGGAAAACCAGCCCCGAAATGGGCTGGTTTTTATGTATACTGAATATCGCAACCCATAATGTTCATTCACAAAACAGTTTTGGTAGAAGTCACATCTCCATGGTTGGCGACCCCAAGTCCGTCATGGTTGGAGTCTCCACGAGTGTCATGGTTGGAGTCTCCACGAGTGTCATGGTGGGTACCGCATGCCATGGTTGGTGTCACCACCAACCATCAATTAATACAATGCCAGCGGCATTATACGCCGTAGGCGTTATATGTTTCTTAAATGCCAGCGGCATGCCATATCTATAGAAAATGCATATCCCCCAAAATTTAACGCCATAGGTGTGACATGTTTGATAATACGACTAGGCGATTTACAAGCACCGTTTTGTTACGAAGAGGGCTAGTGGTTTTATAAACCAGCAATTTATAGTTTCGCCCCGCTGGGGCGGTATGGTGTGATATGTCTTTTCAGTGGCTGGTGGGGACACCAGCCACGGCTTGAAGAACTAAAAATTAGCTTTTCTTTTTTCCAAAAATGCGGATACGCCTTCTTTAAAATCATCGGAGCCAAAACAAACACCAAAGGCATCTATTTCTTCCTTGAAGCCATCCTTGTTTTTATCAAGACCAGAATTTACAGTCTTTATGGCTGCTGCGACAGCAGTTTTCGAACGTGAATATATTTTGTTGAGGATATTTTGAGCTGTTTCTTCCAGTTCATACAACTCGACCACCTTATTGACCAACCCCCACTGCAGGGCATCCTGCGCATTGATCATATCGCCGGTCAGGATCATTTCCAAGGCTTTACCTTTTCCAACGAGTTCAGTTAATCTTTGCGTTCCTCCATATCCTGGAATCAGTCCCAATGACACTTCTGGCAGGCCCATTTTGGCACTGTTGGAAGCGACACGAAGATGGCATGCCAGAGCGAGCTCCAATCCGCCGCCCAATGCGAAGCCATTGATCGCTGCAATAACTGGCTTGGAAAGATTTGATATCCTGTCCATCAGGTCATGCCCAAATTCCGAAAGGGCCATAGCTTCCTCTTTGCTCTTTCCCAAAAACTCCTGTATATCCGCACCCGCAACAAAGGCTTTCTGTCCCGAACCGGTAATAATCAAACCCCGTACAGATCCATCATTTTCAGCTTCCTCAACTGCAGATTTCAACTCACCGATGGTATCCTTGTTCAGGGCATTTAACTTGCTCTCCCGATCAATGGTAATCCATGCAGTTTTATCTTTTATTTCAAGTTTTATGTTTTGGTAACTCATATTAGAAATTGATATTTATTGAAACTCTAAATCGGTCATTGTTAACATTTGGAAGGCCGTTAAAGGAAAGTCGCTTTACATATTCTACCTTTAAAACATTCAGAATATTATCGATCCCAACAATTCCTTCCCAATAAGGTTCACTGTTTGGAACGTGAGTCAATGTCAGCCCCTCCTTATTGGTATCAAACTCAACAACATTATTACTAATATACGGGTTATTTCTGTCACTTAACTGACCATAGAACATCTGTGCTCCCCACACTTCCCTAAGGTTCAATTTCTTGATTAGCGGAATTTTGTTGAACAGGAAACCTTGCATTTGGTGGTAAAACTTAACCTTTAAATACTTGTCGGCCACAAATTCCATAGGGTTCATCATATCGAAATCCACGGTATGGCGGTCTTCCTTTTGTTTAACATTCGGAAGTTCCAACATGGTGTAAGGTAGGGTTCCCCATATCTTACCACCGGTTACCTTTAGGTCAGCGAACCCCAATTGATTCAGGAAAAAACGCTTGGATGCAGAAGCCGTCAGCTTATCGTACTTATACGTGGTGTTCCAAAAACCATCCAAACTATGGGTATACATAATATTGAAAACCGGATGTTTTTCAATAATAGTTTTGCGGGTCAAGTTTCTGTAGTAGAATTTTTCGAATGGTGCCCATCTAAAATCAATGTGAGCTTCATTGCTCTGTATATGGGTCAGCAACAGATCTGGGTTGCCAGAGTTGATTAGCCTAAGATCACCTACTGTATTTTGGTTTCTATGGGTAAATCCAGTGCTGATGCTAAAGTGATTGCCAAATTCAAAGACATGCTGCAATTGATAAGCGCGGGTATCAAACCATTTAGTCGGACGGTTTCTTCGTATAGAACGGAAGAAACTATCTCCTTTTAGAAAGCCTATCTGTTGTCCAGGCTCCATGATGTCATTTTGAATAGACCCTTCGATATAATGTGCCGGAAAGGTAACTATCGACTTACCATTCAGGGATACTGCTGTCCGAAGAAAGTATTTCAATCTTGCATCATCTTGACCATATGCAATATAACCTTCAAAAAATGCTTTATCCGTCAAGGCCTGGGTGGTACGGCCACCGATTCTAAATCTGTTGCCTTCAATATTGTTTTGGCTATATACATATTCCAGAGGCCCGAGTTCAAACATCCCCAGATTATAGTAACCTTGAGAAAGCAGGTAACCAACTGCCATCAGGGTTTTGAAGCTTTTCTTTTGATTTAGAGTTTCAATGTTTCTATATGTATTTTGTTCAGCTTGATTTAGGGCAATTGGCCGTTCGGGAATTGTTATCCCTGCTTGGGGCAAGATTTCCGTAGGTGGGCCAGCAAAAACATCGGCAGGAAATTTTTCGCCCAGCTTATAATTATTATTTACACTAACACGATCAGCAAATATAGACTCGCCTTTTCGAACACCAAAGGTTAGGAACGTTCGGGTACTGTCGATAAGCATAATTCCAGAGTCATTCTTCAGGTAATGGAAATTGATCTCCCCTTCTTTCACCCAATTCAGGTTGGACTCTTTATGGATCTTTAGGTTAGCTTGTTTTACGGCATAGGAACCATCCATGCTCACTTGGAGAACACCTTTAAACAACAGATCGGTCTTATTGCGTGGTTCAAAACGCAACTGTATGAAATAACCTTCATCGTTAAAGATGGTGTCGGTGATATAATATTTATAGAATACCTTCCCATTGTCGGCGATAGGACTTAGGAACTGCTTGTTCAGGATATAGATACTTTCATCATATACATCGACCTGTTGAAACATAAAGTTCAGAAACTCCTGTATATTGGGGTTGTTGATATATCGTTTGTCAAACTCGGTCTTTTTCTGAGCGGTAATTATCCTTTTAAATTTTGAAGGGTTCTTTTTGCCAAACACTTTGGCGTTGGTTTCTTCCAGATAGAGGGATAATAATTTCTTTCCGTCATAGCTGCTGCTATCGATGTTTCGGAACAGGAAGTTTAATCCTAGCATTCCTTGTTTACCGGATATTTTGGGATCTAGGAGTCCAAATTTTAGTTTATCATATTGGTCAAACTCGAGGCTATCTTTTCCTGAAAGCCTGTTTTTATGTTTGTTTCGGATGACGAGGTCGATCAATTCGACAGCAGGGTTGTTCTTGTTGCTGTATTTCTTTTTATGGCTTATCGATACCGCTTCGATCCGGTTTGATTCATCGACCAATTCAAAAACATTGTTTCCAGGTTTAATTGGTAGCGGGACGACAATGGGTTTATAGCCCATTGCACGGATTTCGATTTGCTTGGCATTAGAGTCCAGGTTGAGGGTAAAGCTTCCGTTTTTATCTGCTGAGGTACCTTTTTTGCTGTTGAGGTCGGTAATGGTAGCTCCGGGGATTGCTTGTTTTGTTTCTTTAGATTGTACTTTTCCGGAAACAACGGATTGGGCCAACGATGATTTAGCCGTTAAACAAAAAACAAACACGAATGCACACCACAAATAGAAGGAAGGAACACTTCTCATAATTAAACCTGAACTTTATAAAGATACAATTTGTTGCGAAAGTTCAAATTATTAAACGAAAAAAGGGAAAAAATATGTTTCCCTTTTGTGAATTTTGTATTAAGCCATGCACCGGAAGGTAACACATTAGCCGTTCCTGAAGTCCAATTAGCCGTGGGTGGCGCCTCATTTGCCGTGGCTGGTGTCCTCACCTGCCACCGAAAAGATATCACGCCATTCAACCCTGTAGGGCAATGTCATTAAGTTAAGGGTTTTATCATGCCGGTTTGTAGTTTGTGTAGGTCCTGTGCTTGCACTTTTTATTCGAGGTCTTAAGCTGCCTTGGGAACGATCTTCCCTTTCGAATGGGCAATGTGTCCTTGAGGAAATAGGCCGTGAGCTCCCTGAGGATTTCCCTTTCCCTGTTTTTGAAAAAGATGGCTATCAGGTTTTCCTTTAATTTTCCGAAGGATTTGTTCCCGTTGACCTTTTGGGGGTACTTTTTCGTGGATGTATCGCGGTCGAGCCGGACCTGGGCATCCCTGATC